>NZ_CAJMYY010000037.1:0-80859 GCF_905220185.1 Paraburkholderia sp. J11-2
ATCGCATCGCGCAAGCATAAACAAAAAAGGCGGGGTATCCCCGCCTTCGGCACATCATACGGAAACCCGCACCTCCACCTCCGCGCGCGCCAGCAAGCCGCTGCAACGCGGCGAAAGATGCGCGAATACGACCCGCTTGCCCGCGCGCTCGTAGCGCCCCTGCACCGCTTCGAGCGCGGCGATCGCCGAATGGTCCGCCACATGCAGATGCGCGCAGTCGATCGTGACGTGCGCGGGATCGCTCTGCGGATCAAACAACATCTGGAAGTGCGTGGCCGAGGCGAAGAACAGCGTACCGCGCGGCACGTACACGCGCTCGCCCGCAGCGGTGTCGCGTGTCTCGCAGCGGAACTCGCGCGCATGCTGCCACGCAAAATTGAGCGAGGCGATCACGATGCCGCAAAGCACCGCCGTCGCGAGATCCGTGCACACGGTGATGATTGTGACCGCAACGATCACCACGGCGTCGTTGCGCGGCACCTTGTGCAGCACGCGCAGCGAGCCCCAAGCGAAGGTTTGCGCAGCCACCACGAACATCACGCCCACCAGCGCCGCGAGTGGAATGCGCTCGATCAGCGGCGAAAGGAAAAGAATATAGAGCAGGATCATTACGCCGCTCGTCACGCCCGAGATGCGTGCGCGACCGCCCGAGCCGAGATTGATGACCGTCTGGCCGATCATCGCGCAGCCGCCCATCGCGCCGAACAGGCCCGAAGCGACGTTGGCCGCGCCGAGCGCCACGCACTCGCGGTTGGGGCGGCCGCGCGTGGCCGTCACGTCGTCGGTGAGGTTGAGCGTGAGGAGCGTCTCCAGCAGCCCCACCATCGCCATCAGTACCGCGTAGGGCAGCACGATCTTCAGCGTGGCGAGGTCGAACGGCACGGCGGGCAGCGCAAACGTGGGCAGGCCGCCTGCAATGTGCGCCATGTCGCCGAGCGTGCGCACCGGCAGGTGCAGCCACTGCGCGGCAAGCCCCACACCAACGATCGCCACGAGCGCGGGCGGCGCGGCCTTCGTCACGCGCGGCAGCACGTACACGATCGCCATGGTGAGCGCAACGAGCCCCGCCATCAGCGCGAGCGCCGGGCCGTGCATCCACTGCGGCCCCTGCGGGCCGGGCACCTTGAAGTGCTCGAACTGTGCGCGCGCAATGATGATCGCGAGGCCATTGACGAAGCCGAGCATCACCGGATGCGGCACCATGCGAATCAGCTTGCCCAGGCGCAACGCCCCGAACAGCACCATGACGATACCGCTCAGCACGACCGTGGCAAACAGATACTGCGGGCCATGCTGAACCACGAGCGCGACGATCACCACGGCCATCGACCCCGCCGCGCCCGAAATCATCCCGGGCCGGCCGCCGAACAGCGCCGTGATCGTACAGATGAAAAATGCGCCGTACAGGCCCGCGAGCGGATTGACGCGCGCGACGAGCGCGAAGGCAATGCACTCGGGCACGAGCGCAAACGACGATGTGATGCCCGCGAGCAGTTCGCTACGCAGCGACGAAAAGCGGGAAGAGCGGCGCGAGCCGGAACGGTCGGATTCCATGAAGCGTTAGGGATTTGCGGCAGATTGGCTGGATGTCGTTACCACGCCCCACGCGGCGCGTGGGCTCGAAAGGCGGCGGGGAAAGCTCGGCGCGCGAAGCGGCGGTGTGGCGCCGCTTTCAGGAGGCCCGTGCAGGCGCACGCGCGCCATGGCACGGTCCGGACGGACGAAAGGGCGCATCCTAGCATGATTGCCGTACGGTCGCCGGCGAGCGCGCGGGTTGCGGGTAGCAAACACGGGCCGTCTTGAAGCGCCGCTCGCAGACGAAATCGACGAATACGCGCAGGCGTGACGGTCACGCCCGCAATGCCTCACGCAGTCCCGTTAGCTGTGCGCGCACCGAATTTCGCCCGGTATGCGCTCGGGCTCGTCAGCGCGATGCGCCTGAAGTGCCGCCGCATCGATTCTTCGGAACCGAATCCCGCAAGCTCGGCAATGCGTGCGATGGCGAGGCGAGGCCGGGACTCGAGCAGATCGCGCGCAACCGCCACGCGCTCACGCAAGACCCACTCATACGGCCCCATGCCCGTTGCCTCCTGAAACTGCCGTTGCAGCGTTCGTGGGCTCATGGAGGCCCTGGCGGCCAACGACTCGACACTGTGCTCACGCTTCGGATTCGCCCGCACCCAGTCCATCAGTTGCGCGAGACGGCTGGCCTCGTCGGGCGGCATGGGGCGCGGGACGAACTGTGCCTGTCCGCCTTCGCGATGCGGCGCGACCACGAGCCGCTGCGCCACGCGATTGGCGACCGCAGGGCCATGATCCCGCCGCACGAGGTGAAGCAGCATGTCGAGCCCGGCAGCAGAGCCCGCCGAAGTCAGAATCTGCCCCTCGTCGACGTACAGCGCCTGCGGCTCCACGATGACGCGCGGATAGCGCTGCTGCAGACGCTCGGCGTAGCGCCAATGCGTCGTCACGCGTTTGCCGTCCAGCACCCCCGCGGCGGCAAGCACGAACACTCCGGAACAGATCGAGCAAAGACGGGCGCCGCGCGCGTAGGCCGCACTCAGCTTCTTGAGCAGCGCCTTGGGCGGCAACTCGTCCGCTTCGCGCCAGCCCGGTATGACGATGGTCTGCGCCCGATCGAGCATCGCGAGCGTATAAGGCGCCTGCACCGTGATGCCGCCGGCAGCGCGAAGCGGCCCGCGCTCGAGCGCGCACACGGCGAAGCGATACCAGTCGACGTCCAGCTCCGGCCGCTCGAGTGCGAAAAATTCCGTCACGCAGCCGAATTCGAAGGTACACAGCTTGTCGTAGGCGAGCGCGACGACAAGATGATCGGTGGATTCATTCATGGCGCAATGTTACCGGAGATTGGCAATCGCGCCACTGGCTCGTCATGCAGCCTGCCTCGCACAATGGATGCCATCTCAACTCGCCACTCAGGAGCCGTATTCATGTCGACCGTATCCGCCATTCCTGCCGCCGGCAGCGCCCAAGCGCTCACGCATTTCACCGCGTCGCTGTGTTTTGAAACCGACTGCTCCGATGTGCATGCCGCACTCGCGGGCAACGAACCGCCGGATTTCGTTCTGCTCGACGTTCGTGGTCCCGCGCTCTATGCAGCCGGCCATGTGCCCGGCGCGGTCAACCTGCCGCACGGGAAGATCGTCGCGTCGAAGCTCGCGGCCTGGCCTGCCGAAACGTTGTTCGTGACGTACTGCGCCGGTCCGCATTGCAATGGGGCAACGCGTGGTGCGATCCGGCTCGCGCAGTTGGGAAGGCCCGTCAAGGTGATGATCGGCGGTATAACGGGTTGGCTCGACGAAGGCTTCGAGCTGGCTGTCGACGAGGCGGGATAAGCGCCTGCCGCACAGTGGCAAAGTGCGTCGCGCTTACTTGCAGGGAAACGTTCCGACCAGCGCCTTGTAGATAAGGGCCGCGGTCGGCTCGAGAACATGATCGAGGTTGCGCTTCATCCATGCCGTCACGGCGGCGAGCTGGTCCTTGCGGCTGATATTCGGCGGCACACAGTACCGTGGCCGCTGCTTGTCGACGAGGGACTGCACCAGCACGCCGTTCGTGTAGCCGGCGTAATACATGACGCAAGCGTCGACATTCTCGGGCTTCTGGCATACGCCGAGGAAGACGTCGCCCTGATCGATCGTGGGGACCTGGTTCTGTGACGGTGCCGGGGCCGGGGCCGGAGCCTGGACCTGTGCCGCAGTCGCCGCGGTCTGGGCCGTCTGTGGAAACGGAGTCTGCGCAAGCGCGCTGCCGGCGCACAGCACATTGGCGAGTACGAATCCTGCGAGGGTGAGCTTTTTCATTTCGGGGTAGGACCTATGCATGGGAAAAATCCAGCCGCGCAGCATAACGTCAGGCTGGTTGCATCAGGTTGTCCCTCGTCAGCGTTTCACTTCATTGCCCCGCGCCATCCCCCGCCGGATTCGCACTCTCGCGCAAACAATCCAGCGCCAGCCCCACGGCCGCGCGGCTCACGCTGTCACGCCGCCAGTACATGGCCACCGCGCCCGAACTGCCAAGCGGCATCGGCATGGCAAGCACGCGCAGCACGTTGAGCCGCTCGAAGCGCACGGCCGCGCGATGCGAGGCCACGCCGATCAGGCGCGTCTGGTTCAGCAGCGTCACATTGAGCATCGACGAATTCGATTCCACGGTGTGACGCGGCATGCTGCGCCCAGCCGCCGCGAGCGCCGTTTCGAGCGCCGTGCGAATGGGCGTGCCCGCCGGCCAGACGATCCACGCGTACTCGAACAAATCGGGCCAGTCCAGCTTGCGGCGTTTCGCTAGCGGATGCCCGAGCCCCACGACGAAGTTCACGGGGTCGCGATAGAGCGTCTCCATTTCGAGCGTCGGGTCGACCTGCGCATTGGCCGCGCGTCCCACTACGACGTCGAGGTCCCCGTGCACGAGCGCCGGCATCATGAGGTTCATCGTGCTTTCCACGAGCCGCACCTGCGCGCGCGGCATCGTCTCAATGAGCCGCGCGACCGCGAGCGGCACCGTGTCCGCCGCCGACACGCCCGACGTGCCAATCGAGATCAGCCCGCTGCCGCCCTCGCGCAGCGCGTCCATGTCGTCGCGCGCGCTGTCGAGGTGGCCCTCGATGCGCCGCGCGTGCTCGATCAGCGCCTCGCCATAGGGCGTGGGCCGCAGGCCGCGCGCGTGGCGCTCGAACAGCGGCAAGCCGATGTCGGCTTCGAGGTCCTTGAGCCACTTTGAGAGCGCCGGCTGTGTGGTGTTGAGCGCTTCGGCCGACTGGCTCAGATTGCCGGTCTGCGCCACGGAAAGCAGCATCTGCAGGTGCCGCAAACGCAGGCGATGTGTCCAGTCCATGTGTCCCCCGCCTAGCTATATCCAAAAACATATGGATAAGAAGAATTTGTGATTTTACCGGATATGGCTTGCTGACTTATAAATTCGTTCAGCGGCAATGGAAACGAACGCAGCACCGACAAATACACCGGAACACAGGAGACTCGCATGTCCAGCATGTCAGCCAACGCAGTCACGCCCGAACGCGCGGCCTACTACGCGCAGATCGCGCGCAGCGGCATGTCGCCGCTTTGGGAGTCGCTGCACGCCCTCGTGCCGAAGTCGCCGCGCCCGCAGGCCCTGCCCGCGATCTGGAAGTACGCGCAACTGCGCGAACTCGTCATGCAGGCGGGCTCGGTCATCAGCGCCGAAGAGGCGATCCGGCGCGTGCTCGTGCTTGAAAACCCCGGACTGCCAGGCAAATCGAGCCTGACGCCCAACCTCTACGCCGGCCTGCAGCTGATCCTGCCCGGCGAGATCGCGCCGAGCCATCGCCATACGCAATCGGCGCTTCGCTTCATCGTCGAAGGCAAAGGCGCGTGGACAGCCGTGAACGGCGAGCGCACCACCATGCACCCCGGCGACTTCATCATCACGCCCTCGTGGACCTGGCACGATCATGGCAATCCGTCGGTCGAGGAAGGCGGCGAGCCTGTGGTGTGGCTCGACGGTCTGGATATTCCGCTGATCGCGCATCTCGACGCGGGCTTCGCCGAAAATTACCCCGAGGCCACGCAGCCCGTCGCGCGCCCCGAAGGCGACAGCTTCGCGCGCTTTGGCCACAACATGCTGCCCGTGCGCCATACGGTGAGTGATCCGACTTCGCCGATCTTCAGCTACCCGTATGCGCGCAGCCGCGAAGCGCTAGAGACGCTCTACCGCAACGGCGAACTCGACAACTGGGACGGCGTGAAGCTGCGCTACGTGAATCCGGCCACGGGCGGCTGGCCCATGCCCACCATGGCGACCTTCATGCAGTTCTTGCCTGCGGGCTTCAAGGGTAAGACCTACCGCAGCACCGATTCGACCGTCTATTGCGTGGTGGAAGGCCACGGCGCGGTGCGCGTCGGCGAGGAGCGCTTCACGTTCGACCCGCACGACGTGTTCGTCGCGCCTTCATGGGTGCCGGTGCAACTCGAAGCACAAAGCGACGCCGTGCTCTTCAGCTATTCCGATCGCCCTGTGCTCGCCGCGCTCAATCTGCTGCGCGAGGAACGCATCGGCTAACGCCTTTGTGGCAAGCGCGTGTCCGATTCGATACGGGCTTACCCATTAATTCGCAATCCATATCAATCTAGTCACTCTCCCAAAGAGCAACCATCATGGCATTCGTTTTTCAGCCCGAGGCGCCCGTCGCCCTTGCCGTTGCCGGCTCGACCGATCAGTTCGCCGTACGCCGCGTGTATTGCGTGGGCCGCAACTACGCCGCGCATGCGCGCGAAATGGGCTTCGACCCGGACCGCGAGCCGCCCTTCTTCTTCTGCAAGCCCGATAACGCCATCGTGCCCGTGGCCTATGGGCAAACGCTCGAACTCCCGTATCCCGCGCAAACGCAGAACTACCACTACGAGGCCGAACTCGTGGCGGTGATCGGCAAGGCAGGCTCGGACATCGCCCTGGAAGATGCGCTCTCGCACGTGTGGGGCTACGCCGTGGGCCTCGACATGACGCGCCGCGACCTGCAGATGAAGATGCGCGAAATGGGCCGCCCCTGGGAGATCGGCAAGGCGTTCGATCTATCCGCGCCGGTGGGGCCCGTGCATCCGGCAAGCGTCGCGGGCCACTTCGACAACGCGGGCCTGTGGCTCACCGTGAACGGCGAAACGAAACAGAAGAGCGATGTCTCTCACCTCATCTGGTCGGTGGCCGAAACGGTTTCGTATCTCTCGAAGTTCTTCCGCCTCGAACCGGGCGATGTGATCTTCACCGGCACGCCCGAAGGCGTGGGCCCCGTGAAAGCCGGCGACACCATGAAGGTGGGCGTCGAACGCCTGGGCGAGCTGACCGTCAAGGTGGTTTGAAGCGCAGCCGTTTTACAGGAAAGTCCATCGTGCAGCTCTACAGCTTCTTCAATAGCTCGACTTCGTACCGCGTGCGCATCGCGTTGCGGCTCAAGGGCGTCGAGCATGACTATCTCGGCGTGAACATCCGCACCGGCGAGCATCGCGCGCCGGACTATGTCGAGCACATCAACGCTTCGGCGGCGGTGCCGGCGATCGTCGAAGGCGACCTCCATCTTGGCCAGTCGCTCGCCATCATCGACTGGCTCGACGCGCGCTATCCGGAGCCGCGCCTGATTCCGGCCCAGGCGCAAGCGCGTGCGCGCGTGCTTGAACTCGCGTATCTGATTGGCTGCGATATCCATCCGGTCAACAACCTGCGCGTGCTCAAGTATCTGCAGGACGTGCTGGACGTCACGCAGGAACAAAAGAACGCGTGGTATCGCCACTGGATCGCAGAAGGCATGGCGGGCGTCGAGCGCCTGCTCGCGCAAGCGGCAACGGTGCACGATGGACCATGGTGCTTCGGCGCGGCGCCGACACTGGCCGACTGCTGCCTCGTGCCGCAAATCGCCAATGCGCTTCGTATGGGCTGCGACCTCTCAGCCTATGAACGCAGCATGGCTGTGTATCGGCACGCTAGCGAGCACCCCGCATTCGCAGCGGCCGAGCCTCAGCGTCAGCCCGATTACACCCGCTAGCCACGCGCCTCAAACAAATCATTCAGGAGACAAGACATGCATACCTCTAACGGCAGGCGCAGCGCGATCGTGGTGGGCGGCGGTATCGGCGGACTGGCCGCGGCGCTCGCGCTCGCGCGGGCCGACGTTCGTGTGCTGCTGCTCGAGCAGGCGCCGCAGATCGGCGAGATCGGCGCGGGCATCCAGCTCGGCCCCAATGCCTTCACGGCGCTCGACGCACTCGGCGCGGGCGAGGCTGCGCGCAATCGCGCGGTATTCACTGACTCGCTCACGCTCATGGACGCGACCAACGCCAAGCCCGTTGCGCGCATCGAAACGGGCGAGCGCTTTCGCGAGCGCTTTGGCAATCCGTATGGCGTGATTCATCGCGCGGACATTCATCTGTCGATTCTCGAAGCGGTGAAAGACAACCCGCTCATCCAGTTCCGCACCGACACGCAAATCAAATCGCTCGAACAAAACGAGTCAGGTGTCACCGTGATCGATCAGCATGGCGAGCGCTACAGCGCCGACGCCGTGATCGGCTGCGACGGCGTGAAGTCCGCGGTGCGCGCGGCGTTGATCGGCGACGAGCCGCGCGTGACGGGCCACGTGGTCTACCGCGCCGTGGTCGACGTGGACAACATGCCGAAGGATCTGCAGATCAACGCGCCCGTGGTGTGGGCGGGGCCGCACTGCCACCTCGTGCACTACCCGTTGCGCGGCGGCCGCCAGTACAACCTCGTCGTGACCTTCCACAGCCGTGAGCAGGAAGTCTGGGGCGTGCGCGACGGCAGCAAGGAGGAGGTTCTTTCGTACTTCCAGGGAATCGACGCCCTGCCGCGCCAGATGCTCGACCGGCCCACGTCGTGGAAGCGTTGGGCCACGGCCGACCGCGACCCGGTCGAACAATGGAGCTTCGGGCGCGCCACGATACTCGGCGACGCCGCGCACCCGATGACGCAGTACATGGCGCAGGGCGCCTGCCAGGCGCTCGAAGACGCGGTCACTTTGGGCGTTGCCGTCAAGGCAGCCGATGGCGATTTCGTCGAGGCATTCAAGCGCTATGAAGCGGCGCGCATTCCGCGCACGGCGCGTGTGCTCTACTCCGCGCGCGAAATGGGCCGCATCTACCACGCGAAGGGCGTGGAGCGTCTGGTGCGCAATGCGCTGTGGGTGGGCCGCACCCAGGACCAGTTCTACGACTCGCTGCAATGGCTCTACGGCTGGCGCGCCGAGAACTGCCTCGACACCGGCTCGGCGTAAAAGCTAGCGCGCGAAGTACATGTCGTGAAGCTCATCCACGTTCACGTCCTTCGCGCGCGCAGCGAACGTGACCTTGCCGCCCTGCATGAGATACACCTGATCGGCCAGGCGCAACGCCATGTTGGTGTTCTGCTCCACCAGTACGATGGTGCGCCCCGCAGCCTTGAGGCGTTCGAGAATCGCGAACACTTCCTGCACCATGACGGGCGCAAGCCCAAGCGAAGGCTCGTCGATCAGCATGAGTTGCGGCGACGACATGAGCCCGCGCCCCAGCGCCAGCATCTGCGCCTGACCACCCGAAAGCGTGCCGGCGGGCAGCGCCCGGCGCTCCTTGAGCAACGGAAACAGCGCGTAGACCTCTTCGAGCTGCGATTTCGCACCAGCGCGCCGCGTTTTCGCGAACGCGCCCAGCATCAGGTTCTCCTCGATCGACATGTCGCGGAAGATCATGCGCCCTTCGGGCACCATCGCAATGCCGCGCTGCGCCATGTCCCACGTAGGCACGCCCGCGAGCGGCGCGCCGTCGAAGGTGATCTGACCGCGCTCGAGCGGCACGAGCCCCATGATCGCGCGCAGCAGCGTGGTCTTGCCTGCGCCGTTCGGGCCCACGATGGTCGTGACTTCCCCGCTCACAATATTGAGCGAAACGTCCCACAACACGTTGATCGCGCCATAGCCTGCGCGGGCGCTGCTGACTTCAAGCATGGGCGGCCTCCCCCGTATAGCTGCGCACGACTTCCGGATCGCGGAACACATCGGCGGGCGGGCCGTCGGCGATCAGCTTGCCGAAGTTGAGCACGCACACGCGGCGGCACAGGTTCATCACGGTTTCGATATCGTGCTCGATGATCAGGATGCCTACGTTGTAACGCTCGTGCACCGCCAGCAGCGTTTGCATGAAGCGGCGTTTGGTAGCGGTCTCGAGGCCGCCCAGAACCTCGTCGAGCAGCAGCAGCTTCGGCCCCGTGGCAAGCGCCTTCGCCACTTCCAGCGCCTTGAGTTCGGTCAGCGCGAGTTCCGTGGCCGCGTCGCGCTGCGCCTTGCCCTCGAGACCCATGAAAGCGAGGATCTCGTCGATGCGCGCCTCGTCCACGCGCCCGGTGCCGAAGCGTTGCGCGACGATCAGGTTCTCGCGCACCGTAAGCTCATGCATGGGCTGCGGCACCTGGAACGTCCGCCCGATGCCAAGGCGCGCGCGGCGATAAAGCGGCGACTTCAGAAGATCGACGTCGCCGAAGCGGATCGAGCCGCTCGTGGGCCGCACGAGCCCTGAAATCGCGTTGAAGAGCGTGGTCTTGCCTGCGCCGTTCGGGCCAACCAGACCCACCACGTCGTGCGTGCCGAGCGACAGCGAAACACCGTTGACTGCCGTGATCCCGCCAAAACGGATCGATACGTCCTGCAAGCGCAGTTCCGCTGCCTGGTCAGCTTGCTGCATAAACACCTCGCCGGGTACGTTTGAAGCGCAGCGCGGTCAGACCCGCGGGGCTCACGATGATCATTGCCACGAGCAGGATGCCCAGCACGATCTGGTGCCCCGTTGGCAGCAGGCTCTTGAGCACGAGTTGATCCACGAGATAAACCGTCACCGCGCCCACCAGCGGCCCGAGTATGGTGCGATAGCCGCCGCAGATCGCCGCGATGATCGGCACGACGGCCCAGCTCGCATTGAACGCGTAGTCGGGTTCGAGAAAGTTGATGTAGTGCGCGTTGAACGCACCGACGAGCCCCGTCATCAGCGCCGAGAGCATCAGCATGGCGAGTTTGAGCATCACGCTGTTCACGCCCACCACGCGCGTGGCGTCCTCCGACTCGTGCATGGCGCGCAGCGCGAGTCCCACGTGGCTGCCGCGCAGCCGCGCGTAAATCGCGGCGAACACGAGCACGAGCGTGAGCACGACGAGATAGCCGCCGCTCTTGCTGCCGAAGTCGAAGCCCGCGACCTTCGGCAGCCCCGGAATGCTCGAGAGACCGCTCGCGCCGCCGGTGAGATCGGACCATTCGGTCGCGATGATGCGGAAGATTTGCGCATACGCGAGGATGGCGAGCGCGAAGTACGGTCCCTTCAGGCGCAGCGCGGGCGCCATGGCGAGCGAGGCGATTGCGGCTCCCACACCGCCCGCGAGCATCGCGGGAAACACGGGCCAGCCGGCCTTCAGCGTAAGAAGTGCGGAAATATACGAACCCACGCCAAAAAACGCCGCGTGCCCAAAGCTCACCATGCCGCCGAGGTTGCCGAGCAGCGCCCACGCCAGCGCCACGCCGGCGATCGTGAGCGAGGCCACCGCGAGACTCATGAGATACAGGTTCTGCCCGAACACGAGCGGCACGCCCGCGTAGAGCACGACCAGCACCACGGTGAGCACGGCCACGCGCGGGCCGGACCCGGCCGTTGTGGTTTTCGATGTCGACATCGTTCTCATCCCCTTCGTTTCGCCACGCCGAACAAGCCGTTCGGCAGCACGTAGAGCACGAGCAGGAACAGCAACATGCCCGCGAGTTCCTGCAGCGCCGAACTGGCGAGCGTGACAGTGAGCGCCTCGGTAATGCCGAGCAGCATCGCGCCCGCCAGCACGCCAGGAATCGAACCCACGCCCGCGAGCACGGTGATGATGAACGCCTTGACGGTCAGCGCCTCGCCAATGGAAGGCTGGATTGCGCTCGACGCGTAGATCGACACGCCCGCGCACGAAGCGAGCAGCCCCGCGACGACGAACGAGATCAGTTCGGTCTTGCGCGGGTCGATGCCCATCAGGCGCGCCGCGTCGCGGTTGCTGGAGATCGCGCGCACGGCGCGGCCATACCACGAACGCGAGAGCCACCACCAGAGCGTGAGCATCAACACGACGCTGATGCCGAACGAGAGCACTTCGCTGCGCATGGAAAGCAGGCTGCCGAGCATCACGCTGTCCTGCAGCCATGCGCTGCCGGTCGAGCGCACGTCGGCGCCCCAGCCGAGCAGCACGGCATTGGTCAGGACGATGCCGATGCCGTAGGTGAGGATCAGTGAGTTCAGCTCGCGGTCGCGCTTGATGCGGCTCACGAGATACCACGCAGCCGCCGCGGCCACGCAGACCACGGGAATCGCCACCGGAATCGCGAACACAGGATTGAGACCGAGCTTCGTCTCGAACGTGTAGGCGATATAGGCGGCCAGCAGCACCAGTTCGCCGTGGGCGAGATTGATGATGCGCATCGAGCCGAACACCAGCGCGAGCCCCAGCGCGACGAGCGCATACGCGCCGCCCACGAGCACGCCCGAATACAGCGATTGCAGCAACAGGTCCGTCATCGCGGCTCCTCCTTCGTTGCGCGCGCAATTACCACGGCAGCGCGGGGTAGTTCAGCTTGCCGGTGGCGCGCTCCTTCGGCCACACGAGCACGATGCGATTGCCCTGGATCTGCGCCATGTTGTTCAGGAACGCGGGGTTGTCGCCGTTCGGCGCGAAGCTCACCTTGCCGATCAACGTGTCGTGCGGCTTCGCGCGCAGTTCGGCGGCAATGCCGTCCTGCTTGAGCGTGCCCGCATCGGCCGCGCGCGCCATGGCATCGAACAGCAGACGCGATTGCACATAGGCGAATTCGGCCAGGTAGTCCGGTTCCTTGTGATATGCAGCCTGATACGCCTGCACGAAAGCCTTGCCGTCCGCCGTGCCGAAGTCCGCGGGGTACGGCAGCATCGCGCAGCCGATCACGTTGTTCACGAGGTCCGGGTAGTCGGTGGTCATCTTCGGCGTGACGATGGACCACGCGCCCATCACGGCTTTCAGTTGCGGGCGCAACACCTTGGCGGCGCGCAGAATGCCGATATAGTCGTTCTCGTACGCGATCATCAGCAGCACTACAGGTTTGTCCTGCAGTCGCACCTTGTTCACGAGCGGCTTGAAGTCGGTCATCGCCGGGTCGAACGCGTGCACGGTCACCGTCACGCCCTGAGCGCGCAGTTGCGTGGAGACTTCGTTGCTAAGATCGGTGGTGGCCTGTTTCGTCGAGGCGACAATCGAAACCGACTTCACGCCCATGGCGTTCAACTGCCCCACCACGGCCTTCGAATAGCCCGATGCGGGTCCGATGCGGAAAAAATGCTTGAGGCCGCGCGAGGTCATCGCACTGTCTACGGCGCCCGAGGTGATATAGACGACGCCGGCCTTGTCGGCCGCTTCAGAAGCCGGGCTCACCGAATTGGAGCCGTAGCCCCCCGTAATGGCGAGCACGCCTTGTGAGGCGAGCTGTTCCACCGCGGAAACAGCTTTCGCGGGCTGTGCCTCGTCGTCGACCACGGTGAGCGCCACTTTATGTTTGCCGCTGCCCTTGTTGAAGAGATCGGCGGCGAGGCGAATGCCTTCGAGCTGCGCGTTGCCTGCGCGCGCCATCGACCCGGTCAGCGGCAACTCCACGCCCACGGGCAGCGTGTCGGCAAATGCGGCGGGCGTGTGGGCGAGCAGCGCGCAGGCGCTGGCCGCCCCCGCGCCGATGCGAAAGAGCGCGCGCACGAGGGCGCGCGGCTTGCTGCGAGTAGCGAAGCGGACCATCGAACCTCCAAACCTTAGTCTCGGTGATAGGTAGCGGCGCCGTTCATACGCGGCGCTCGCCCTGTTTCGTTGTTCTATGTTTTGCTTACCACGGCACGCCCGGGTAGACCGCCTTCGCCGTTGCGTAGTTGGCGGGCCATACGAGCGCGAGCTTGCCGTCGTGCGCGAACTGGCCCATGTGCGCCACGTAGTTCGTGTTGTCGCCGCGCGCGTCGAACGCCACCTTGCCGAGGAACGTGTCGTCGCGCTGGGTGGCGCGCAACGTGTCGGCGAGACCGCCCTTGTCGAGCGTGCCGGCTTTCTGCGCGGAGGCGATCGCGTCGAAGAGCAGTTGCGCGTAGACGAACGACGTCTGCGACTGATAGTTCGAGGTGGTCTTGAAGAGCCGCTGGTAGGTATCGGAGAAGTCGCGCTGGTCCGCCGAGCGGTAGTCAGCCGGCGAGGACAGCACGGTCGCGCCGTATACGTTGGGCACGAGGTCGGGGAACGACTGCGCCATCTTCGGGCTCGCGAACGCCCACGGCGCCGCAATCGCCTTCAGGTCGGGCTTGAGCACGCGCGAGGCGCGCAGTATGCCCACGTAATCGTTTTCGTAGCCGAGCATCGCCATGGCGTCAGGCTTGTCCTGCAGCTTGACCTTGTTGATGAGCGGCTTGAAGTCGCTGATCGAGGGATCGTAGGCATGCAGGAAAGTCTTCACGCCCTGCGCCTTGAGGGCGGTGTCGAGCTGCTTGGCTAAGTCGCTCGTCGCATCCTTCGTCGAGTAGAGGATCGCGACCGATTTCACGCCCAGCGTGTTGAAGAGACCCACCATGCCCTTCGTGTAGCCGGGCGTGTTGCTCACGCGAAAGAAGTTCTTCAGGCCGCGCGTGACCATGTCGTCGCTGGTGCCGCCCGAGGTCACGTAGACGAGCCCGGCCTTGTTCGCGGCTTCGGACGCCGGGCCGGCGCAGTTCGAATTGGCCGCGCCCGCAATCGCGACCACATGCTGCGAGGCGAGCTGTTCGACGGCGGCAACGGCCTTGGCCGGGTTCGATTCGTCGTCCACGGCGACGAGCGTGATCTTGTCCTGCGGATGGCGCCGGTTGTAAATGTCGGCCGCCACCTGGATGCCGCGGTACATCTCGGTGCCCGCCTGCGCGAGCGCGCCGGTGAGCGGCAGCTCCACGCCCACGCGCCATTCCGTTGCGTGCGCAAGCGACGGCGCGAGGGCGATGGCCAGTGCCGCCGCCAGCGCGCTGCACAGGCGCGCCTGCGCGGGCCGCACACGTGCGGATTTGCCGATGCCCGCGTGCTGCGCGCGCGTCTTGAGTCGCGTCATGTCTCCTCCTTTGCCTTCCGGGGCTTTTGTGTACTTTGGCGTGTTGCTGCGCGGCGGCCGTCTGATTCGCCTGTACGCGCCACTACTGGACAGGTGCCAGTGTGGTTCAGCCGGGCGGGGCCAACAATTCGTTTTCGGGAAAGCGGGCGTTCGGCTGGCTGGAAGTCGGCATTTGTCCCGATGCGTCGGCACGCGCAGCCGGCGGAGCCATTGAGGAGGGGCGAAAAAAAACCGCTGCACTCAGGCAGCGGTCTTGGGGAACGGCTCGGCGCACTACACAGGGTGTGCGCCGTCAAACGGACGGTCTATGGATGCGCTCAGGCCGGCGCGTTTTCAGTGGCCAGCTTCGAGACCATGCCGGTCTTGGCGTCGTAGGCATAGCCCTGTTGCTCCAGATGAGCGCTGACCGCTTCGACGACCACCTGCTGCTGGGCCTCCTTGCGCAGCAGGTCATGCTCCGGCGCGACCTGGCCCAGCTCGGCGGCAAGGCGGCGGCTCAGCGAGGCTTCGCCTGCGCTTCGGGCAAGGCCCACGATCGCCTTTTCGTTGGCTTGGGCCAGTTGCTGCTTCAGACCGTTTGCGTACTCGGACCAGCGCTTGATGTTCTCGCGTGCATCGGTAATCGCGGCGGCGTGCGTTGCCGTCTCGTGGGCAAGCTGGGCCTTCAGCGCCTCGACTTCTTCCGGGTCGGCGGCGGCCGTCACTGCCTCGGCTGCGCCCTCCGCCGCTTCGCTCGACGCCGCGGCATTGGCGAATTCGCCCAGCTCGGCCAGTTCGGTCGCGCGCTGCTGTGCGGCTTCGGCGCGCTCCTGCGCTTCGGTCAAGCTCGCCGTCAGACGTTCAATTTCGGAAGCGTCGGCCGTGCGCTCTTCGCTCAGGCTGGCGAGCTGCTGCTGGGCGTTCTGCAGTTCGGTTGCGGCGGCGTCGCGTTCGGCCTGCGCACCGGCGACCTGTTCGCGCTGGGCCGCGTGGGCTTCCTGCTCGGCCTGCAGCGCGGCGCGAATGGCCTCCAGTTCGCCTTCGAGCTTCGCAACGGCCTCTGCATGAGCCGCGTCCAGCGCGGCGCGCTCCGCTTCTTCATGTTCGGTCGAGACGGCAGGCTCGGCTTGCTCGGCCGCCTCCGCGGCTGCGGCTTCGCCTGCCGCGCCTTCGGCGGCCTGGCTCGCATGCGCCTCGCGCTCGGCTGCCAATTCGGCGACCGCGCGCTCAAGTTCCGCCTCGAGGGTCGAGACGCGCTCCGCCAGTTCCTCGGCGCGCTTTTCCGCTGCCTCGGCACGCTGCACCGCGCTCGCGATGTCTTCTTCCAGACCCGACCCGGCGTCGGTCTTCGTCTCGTAGGCACGCGTCATCTTGTCCAGCTGGACTTGCAGGGCGTCGAGCTCCTGGACGGTGGTCTGCAGCTCTTCGAGCGCATTGTCGCGTTCGTTGCAGGCGTCTTCGACGCGCTCGCGCATCGACTGCAGCCGGCGCGCCACGGCGCGCTCAGCCTCGTCCTGCGCCGAGGTCCACAGACGGTCGAGCGCGTCGCGCATCGTGTCCGTCACGGTTTCCGGCAACGCCGGGCGTTCCACGACCTGCTGCACGCGCGGGGCCCGCTCTTCGCGCCACTTGCGCAGCGACGCAGCGACTGCGACCACCGAGCCGGTATGCACTTCGGACCAGATGGCCATGGGAGAAACCTTCTGGCCCTCGTCGGCCATCCGTTCCGCGATTTCCGCAACCAGTTCGTCCGTGATCGTAATGCTGCTTGACATATCTGCCTCGAGAAAGTGCGAGCCCACCCCGCGTTTCTAGAGATTGTCAGCCAACCACCCCCCGGTTAATCGATGGAAAAGCCGGGTTTAAGGGGGGGTGTTCATGGAATTGCGGCGGCCGAAGCGCTTTCGCGTCAAACCGGCGCGGCCACCCGGAACGGCGCCGCCGGGGCAGTGACGGCGCCCGGCGCGCGCCCGTTTGGGTAGTCCAGGTCAGGCTGCCAGCGCCTTGCGGATCGCCGCCGAAAGCTCCGCCGGGGCGAACTTGGAGACGTAGCCATTCGCGCCCGCGTTGCGCGCGTGCGCCTCATTCGCGCTGCCCGAAAGCGACGAGTGGATGAGCACGGGAAGGTGCTTCAATCGCTGGTCCGCCTTGATCTTGCGCGTGAGCATAAAGCCGTCCATCTCGGGCATTTCGAGGTCGGTGATGACGAGCGACACCTTGTCACGAACCGGAATGCCCTCGTTCTGCGCGTCGGTGGCCATCTGCTGGAGGATCGTCCATGCGGCCTGGCCGTTGTGAGCAATCACGTGCGGCACTTCGAGCGCGGTGAGCGCCTGGCCGATCAGCGCACGGGCAAAGCCCGAGTCGTCGGCAGCGAGAATGCGGCCGCCCGCGAGGCGCACCGCTTCGCCCACGGCGTCGGCGCCCACTTCGGTATGCTGCTCGGGGAAGGCGTCGCGCATGATCTGCTCGACGTCGAGCAACTGCGCCAGACGCGCGTTCTCGGTGCCCGGATTGATGCGCGCCACGCCCGTCACGTAGCCCGTCGTGCCGCTCGACTCGGCGCTCAGCACCTCGCTCCATTCGAGCCGGACGATGTCCTCCACTTCCTCCACAGCGAACGCCTGCGTGCCGCGCGAAAACTCGGTCACGAGCAGAATGCCGGGCGGCTTCTCCGAGACAGAGCCGATCATCGAGCCGATATCGATCACCGGGATGATCTGGCCGCGAATATCCACCGCACCGGCCAGATGCTCGGGCGAGCCCGCTATGGGCGTGAGTTCGGGCATGGTCGCGATTTCGCGAATCTTGAAGACGTTGATGCCGTAAAGGCCGCGCGCCGCGCCCTTGCGCGCCGAACCCAGGCGAAAGAGGAGCAGTTCGAGCCGGTTATTGCTCGTCAGGGTGGTACGCTCATCCACGCCATGTTGTTGCATTGACTTCACTTTGTACTCCGTAATGTTCTGTCGCGAACCGGCTCGGGAACCGGTCATCCGGCTTGTCTCGGTGCGGGTCTCCGGCGCATGAGGGAGACAATTTGCAGCCGGCGAGTCGGACCTTAATGTCGGCGCGCGGCGACCCCGCGTCCATCGGCACGGCTGCTTTTTCACGTGACATCTGAGCTTTCCCCTACTAACGGCTCAAACGCGTCGAGCTTGAGGCGGTTTACGCGTTTATCTCGTTGTAAGTGACAGATCAACTGTCAAAAGCCGGCAATAACTTCGTTATCCAAATCAATTATTTGATTAGACAAATGGCTGCCCGATCATCGGGCAGCCAACGTGCGATCAGGCGAGCCGGGTTATGCCGCCGGCTTTGAAAACGCCAAAGTACTGGGTCCCGCATACCCAAGCAGCGCCGACACTTCCACCGCGCCGCGCGCGATCAGCGCCTTGAAGCGCTCCATGCCCGGCAAGCCGCGGCTTACCGGCGTGCCCATCACGAGCGCTGCGATCACCGCGCCCGATTCGTCGCGTATCGGCGCGGCAAAGCCCACCACATCGGCTGAGCTTTGCTCGACCGTGACGGCCACGCCGGTCTCGGCCACTTCCTTGAGAAGCGCCTTCAGCTCGCGCTTTTGCGTGCGCGTGACCGGCGTGTGGGCACGCAACTCGGCGGTGCGGAAATACTCGGTCTGCTGCGCCTCGCTCATCGCGGCCAGCAACACGCGCCCGCCCGAGGAGGAAAACAGCTCGCGCCGCTCGCCTATGCCCGCAATGAAGCGGATCGCGCTGCGGCTCTCCGCCGACATCACGTAGACCATGGAAGGCCGGTCGCTCGCGAGCTGACCGATCAGGATCGTTTCGCCCGCCTCGAGTGCGAGGCGCTCCATTACCGGGCGAGCGATTTCGGGAAAGCGCCGCTGCGCGACGATGGCCGCCCCGAGCTTGAAGGCTTCTACGCCAAGCGCGTATTTACCGCCGTTATGCGTGAGATAGTGCGCGTGCGTGAGCGCGCGCAGCAGCGCGAGCAGGCTCGTTTTCGGCGTGGCGCTCAAGTCCGCCAGTTCGGTGAGCGTGGCGCCCTGCGGATGGTCGGCGAGAATGCGCAGCACCTGCACGATGCGCGTAGTGGCCCGCGGCCCGGGCGACGCGGTGGATTCGGTGCCCGGTTCGCGGTCTTCGGGGTGGTGCGCCATGGATCGATTGACGGTTGAACGGTGCGAAAAATTATACATGCCGCCCTGCCCTCAAAAGAGAGGCGAACCGTCCATGACGGTATCGCCGTTGCCTGCTCAAACGGCTTCCTCATGCTCGCCGCGCGTGTGCACTCGCGCGCCAGTGGCGATCGCCCCGCTCGCGCACAACGTGTCGATGTGCGCCGCATCGAGCCCGAGTAGATCGCCGAGCAGCGAGTGCGTGTGCTCGCCGAGCAAGGGCGGCGGCACGTCGTATTGCACGGGCGTGGCCGACAGGCGCAGCGGACTCGCCACGCTCGGCGACGTGCCCGCCAGCGGATGCGCAATGCGGCGCACGGATTCACGCGCACGCGCATGCTCGGAGCCGAACGCCTGCGCCACGTCGTTGATCGGCCCGCACGGCACACCGCACGCTTCGAGCGCGGCGATCCACGCATCGCGCGTACGCGTGCGAAACGCCTTTTCGAGCACCGGCAGCAACAGCGCGCGATTCACGCTGCGCGCGCTGTTGGTCGCGAAGCGCGGGTCCGCCGCAAGTTCGTTCAGATCCATCGCGCCGCACAGCGAGCGGAACTGGCTGTCGTTGCCGCACGCGAGAATCAGATGACCGTCGCTCGCCGCGAAGGTCTGGTACGGCACGACGTTGGGATGCGCGTTGCCCAGGCGCCGCGGCACCTCGCCCGAGCAGAGGTAGTTCATCGACTGGTTCGCGAGCATCGCCAGCTGGCAGTCGAGCAGCGCAATGTCGATGTGCTGTCCGAGGCCGCTGCGCTGCCGCTCGATTACGGCGGCGAGCACGCCTGTCGTCGCATACATGCCGGCCATGAGATCCGTGACCGCCACGCCGACCTTCTGCGGACCGCCGCCGGGCGTTTCGTCGGGCTCGCCCGTCACGCTCATGAGGCCGCCCATGCCTTGAATGAGGAAGTCGTACCCCGCGCGGTGTGCGAGCGGCCCGCTCTGACCGAACCCCGTGACCGAGCAGTAGATGAGCGCGGGATTGAGCGCCGCGAGGCTCTCATAGTCGAGCCCGTACTTCTTCAGGCCGCCCACCTTGAAGTTCTCCACCAGCACGTCGCACTGACGCGCCAGTTCGCGAATCAGCGCGGCACCTTCGGGCGCGGCGATGTCCACCGCCATCGAAAGCTTGCCGCGGTTCGCACACTGGTAATACGCGCTCTCCACCGTGTCGCGTCCCGCTTCGTCACGCAGATAGGGCGGTCCCCACGCACGCGTTTCGTCACCCGGGCCGGGCCGTTCGATCTTGATCACCTGCGCGCCGAGATCGGCGAGATTCTGCGTACACCACGGCCCTGCCAGCACGCGGGAAAGATCGAGCACCCGTATGCCTTCCAGCGGGCGGCCGCGCTTTTGCTGCGCTTGTTGCCGTGCCTGCGTTTTCGTCGACTGCGATGGCGATGCTGCTTTCATCTGCTGCATGTGAAATGACCTCTGCCTGGAGTGCGGAACTGCACGTTCATGCGCGCGGCGCGCGCGCAATTTCATTCGAGCGGCTTGCCCGCCGTTTCGGGCATGCGCGTGTAAGCAACAAAACTCACGGCCGCGCCTGCGCACACGTAGGCGAGAAACCAGCCTTCGCGCTGCTGCGATTGCAGCCAGGTCATGAGATACGGCGTCGTGCCGCCGAGCAAGGCGACCACGAGGTTGTACGCGGCGCCAATGCCGATGCCACGCACCGCGGTCGAGAACAGCTCAGCCATGATCGCGGGCGCGATGGCCGAATAGAGTCCGTAAGTGAGCAGCCCGAAGCATTCGACGAGCAGCATCGACGTGATGCTCGGTCCGATCGCACGCACGACCGGATACAGGAACACGAGATAGGCCAGCGCGAACACCATCAATTGCGGACGCCGCCCGAAACGGTCCGACAACGCACCGAAAAACGGCTGCGCGATCATGAAGACGGCAATGCTGAGCGTGCTCGCCAGAAACGCGTCGGCCGGCGTTGCGCCCGCGTGGCGGATCGCGTAGATCGGCATGAAGCTGATGAAGAGGTAGAAGCTGAACGCACCCAGCACGCTAATGCCCACGAGGCGCAGGACAGCCGTGCGATGTTGCGTCCATGTCCACCACAGCGAGCGGCGCTCGATGCGGCCCGAACGGCGCAGCTGCTCGAACGCGTGCGTTTCGCCCACGTTGCGGCGCATCCAGAAGCCCGCGAGCGAGCCGCAGCCGCCGATGAAGAACGGAATACGCCAGCCCCACGCGACGAGCGCTTCCTTCGGCATGACGTTCGTCATCACACTGGCAAGCGCGGAAGCGAGCAGCAGGCCCGCCGCGATGCTGAAGAACAGGAAGCTGCCATACAGCCCGCGATGCTTCGCGGGCGCGGATTCCGCGAGGAACGTGGTGGCCGCGCCGTACTCGCCGCCGACCGAGAGGCCCTGCACCATGCGCAGCACCGTCATGAGCACCGGCGCGAGCACGCCGATGCTCGCATAGGTGGGCAGCACGGAGATCAGCAACGAGGAGCCCGCCATCATCATGATGGTGAGCGTGAGTGCGGCGCGCCGCCCGAAGCGGTCTGAAAAACCGCCGATCACCCAGCCGCCCAGCGGCCGCATGAAGAAGCCCACGGCGAATACGGCGAAGGTCGCGAGCAGCGAGGCCGTGTCGTTCTCGGCGGGGAAAAACTGTTTGCTGAAGTAGATCGCGAAGGTCGTGTACACCGACCAGTCGAACCACTCCACCACGTTGCCGACACTGCCGGCGAATATGACGCTGGCCGTGCGTCGCGGCACCGCTTCGGCTGCCGCGCCTGCCTGCGCGATTTCGGGGTTGGCGTTCATCCAGCTTGTCTCCTTGATTCCTGTTTTCAGGTTTATTCGAATCGTTCTGGCTGCTCGGCCGGTGGAACCGGTCACGGGTTCCGAATGTAGCACTGGATTCCGAATGTCGAACGAACGCTACGCCTGGCGTATACCCGCGAAACGCCCAATTTATAGTCTATTTCTCCTTGTAAACAATAGCTTATTGCACCTTCACAACTCGACCATGCTGTTCCGATATTCGAACAGTGTTGCCGATATCGAAACACGATTCTAGAATCGGAACACGATACCGGCGCAACGCGCCATCCAACACTGGAGGAAGACAGGCATGACGACACACGAGGACGCCCAACTGCTCGGACGCGGCTTCTACTGGCAGGAGCTGCAAGCGGGTCAGCGCTTTCGCACCTTCCGGCGCACGGTGACGGAAACCGATCTGGTCAATTTCATTTCGGCTACCGGCATGCTGGAGGCGATCTTCATCGACGCGCATTTCGAACACGGCGCCATGAGCGGCCGCCCCGTGCCGGGCGCACTCACGAGCGGCCTGATCGAAGGCTTGCTGTTTCAGACCATGGTGCAGGGCACCGGCCTCGCCATGCTCGAGTTTTCGATGAAGGCGCACGCGCCGGTCCTCGTCAACGACACGATTTACGGCGTGGTGGAAGTCGAGGAAGTGAAGCCCACCTCGAAGCACAATCGCGCCGTGGTCACGAGCCGCGTGGAAGTACTCAATCAGCGCGACGAACTCGTGCTCTCGTACACCGTCAAGCGCATGCTCGCCGGCCGCCCCGAATGAGCGCGCAAGCGCCCGACGACTTCGCACTGCCAGGAACTGCGCTGTAACGCGCAGCACGTTATGAACGACCCATTCGCACTCAGAACGATTCCCCCCGAAGACGAAGCCTTGCGCGCGCCGGTGCGCGCATTTCTCGCGCAAGCGCTCAAAGGCGTGCCGCCCGCCGTACGCGCGCGTTCGTGGCTAGGTTTCGACGCCAACTTCAGCCGCGAGCTCGCAGCGCAAGGCTGGCTGGGCCTCACGCTGCCGCGCGAATATGGCGGAGGCGGCCGCAGTCCGTTCGCGCGCTTCGTGCTCGTGGAAGAACTGCTCGCGGCCGGCGCGCCGGTTTCGGCTCACTGGATTGCCGACCGCCAAAGCGGCCCGCTCATCGCGCGCTACGGCACCGAAGCGCAGAAAGCGTTCTACTTGCCGCGCATCTGCAAGGCCGAAGCGTTTTTCTGCATCGGCATGAGTGAGCCGAACGCGGGCTCCGACCTCGCGAGCGTGCGCACGCGCGCCGAGCGCACGGCCACCGGCTGGCGCCTCTCGGGCCGCAAGATCTGGACGACGAACGCGCCGCATTCGCATTTCATGATTGCCCTCGTGCGCACCTCGGGCGTACCCGAAGACCGCCATCGTGGGCTTTCGCAACTGATCGTCGATTTATCGCTGCCAGGCGTGCATGTCGCGCCGATCCGCGACCTCGCCGGCGACGCGCATTTCTCCGAAGTCACGTTCGACGATGTCGAATTGCCCGAGAGCGCGCTGATCGGCACCGAAGGCGCAGGCTGGGAACAGGTCACCGCCGAACTGGCGTTCGAGCGTAGCGGCCCCGAGCGCATCTATTCGAGCATCGTGCTGCTTGAGGAATGGGCGCATACGCTGCGCGAAGCCGCGCGCGCAACCCGTACGCCGGTTGGCGAAAGCGAGCGCCGCACGCTCGGCGCGTTCGTGACCGAACTGGCCACGTTGCGAGCGATGTCCGTCGCCGTCACGGGCGCGCTTGCCGACGGCGCAAGCCCCGCCACCCAGGCCGCCCTCGTGAAGGACCTTGGCACCAGCTTCGAGCAGAGCGTGCCCACGCTGATCGGCGACGCGCTCGGCGCGCAACCGCAGCAAGCCGTGCCCCGCGAGCTTGCCGATACGCTGGACTACGTGACGAAGATCGCGCCGTCGTACTCGCTGCGCGGCGGCACGCGCGAGATCCTGCGCGGCATGATCGCGCGCGGCCTCGGGCTGCGCTAAACGAACGACGAACATGGAGAAGAACACCGTGGATGACATGCTGACCGAATCGGCGCACAACGTGCTCGCACGCCATTGCACGCCGCAATTCGTACGCACCGTGGAAGCGGCTCGCGAGCGCAACGCGGGACGCGCCCTGTGGGACCAGCTCGACGCGCTCGGCTTTCTCGACGCACTCGTGCCCGAGGAGAAAGGCGGTTCGGGCATGCGCCTCGCCGCCACGGCGGGCGCGCTGTTCGAATTCGGCGCGCACGCGCTGCCGCTGCCGGCCGCGCACACGATGATTGCGCGTGACCTGCTTGCCCGCGCGGGCGTCGAAGCGCCTCGCGGTCCCATCGCCATCGCGCTTGGCAATGCCTCGCGGCAAGGCACGGCGTTCGTGCCGTACGGTCTCGTGGCCGACACGCTCATCGTCGAAACCGCCGATGGCGCGAGCCTCGTCCCGCTCGACAATGCCGAATTGCGCGCACACGGCGACAGCCTCGACGCCACGCTCACCTACCCGGCGCACGCGGCGCGCGCGTTGCCCGCAAGTGTGCGTGGCGTGGGCGAGCTGGGCGCGCTCGCCACGGCCGCGACGATGGCGGGCGGCATGCAGCGCGTATTCGACATGACGCTAGGCTACGTGAACGAGCGCCAGCAGTTCGGCCGCTCGCTCGGCAAGTTCCAGGCCGTGCAGCAGCAGTTGAGCGTCATGGCCGAGCACGTGGCCGCCACGCGCGTCGCGGCCCAGTTGGGCTGTGCGGGCCACCATACTTCGGAGCAGCGCATCGCGGCGGCCATTGCGAAGGCGCGCGCGAGCCGCGCCGCACCGCTGGTGGCGAACGGCGCGCACGCGCTGGTGGGCGCGATGGGTATCACCGAGGAGTACGACCTGCAACTCTACACGCGGCGCTTGCACGCGCAACGTCTGCAATATGGATCGGAGTCGTTCTGGGACGATGTCGTCGGCACGCACGCCATCGATCATTGGAGCAACGTTGCGGCGGGCGTCATCGGCATTTACGATGCGCTCGACGAAGCGGCGGCGGTCGCGACGTAATCGTTGATTCCGACCGGCAACGCGAGGCGCGCGATTTCCGCAAAATAGCGCGCGCCGGTCATCAGGATATCGTCGTTGAAGTCGTAGCTGGCGTTGTGCAGCGGAATACCGCCGCGCTCCGGCACGTCGCCGTTACCGATAAAAATGAAATTGCCCGGCACGACCTGCAGGAACGCGCCGAAATCCTCGGAAATCATCATCGGCTGCACGTTCGCGTTCGCTGCGGCTTCTCCCGCTACGTTGCGCGCGGCGTTCGCCGCCAGCTCGACGAACTGCTCCGAATTGACCGTTGGCGCGAACTCGTGCGTGTACTCGAAGCTGCACTCGGCGCCGTGGGCCTGGCAAATGCCTATGCTGACCTCTCGCATGCGGGTTTCGAGCAGCGATTGCACGGCCTTCGAATAGCTGCGCGTATCGCCCTTGATGATCACGTTCGACGGGATGACGTTGCGAATGCCGTCGGTGATGAATTCCGTGCAGGAGATCACCGCTTGCAGGCTCGGGTCGAGATTGCGCGACACGATGGTTTGCAGTGCCAGGACGATTTGCGACGCGATGACGATCGGATCGACACCCATATGCGGGCGCGCCGCGTGCGTACCACGGCCTTTGATATGGATAACAAAATTATCCTCGCTCGCCATGATGCCCCCCGCGCGCGTGGCGAACGTGCCGGCGGGCATGCCCGGCATGTTGTGCGCGCCGAAGATCGCGTCGACGGGAAAGCGTTCGAACAGGCCGGCGGCCATCATCGCCTTGGCGCCGCGGCCGTGCTCCTCGGCCGGCTGGAAGATGAAGCGCACCGTGCCGTTGAAATCGCGCCGCTCGGCGAGCAGCCGCGCCGCACCGAGCACCATCGACATATGGCCGTCGTGCCCGCACGCGTGCATTTTTCCGGCGTTCAACGAGGCATGCGCGCGGCCCGGCGCATGCTCCGCGATATTGAGCGCGTCCATGTCGGCGCGTACGCCGATCGCGCGCTTGCCGTCGCCCACCGTGAGGTTCGCCACGAGCCCCGTGCCGCCAATGCCGCGATGCACGTCGAGCCCCAGTGTCTCGAGGATCTTCGCCACGTAGTCGGCGGTATGGATCTCCTCGAAGCCGGTTTCGGGACGCTGGTGCAAATGCTGTCGCCAGCTTTTGAGTTGGCCTTGCAGCGTGCTTTCCATGTCGATGTCCTCTTTCCGGTTACTGCGTGAGCTGGGTCAGCCACGCGTCGCGACGCGCCGCCACGGTTTGCGCAGACGCGCCGACAAGCTCCGCGTACAGGCCTGGCGCCGTGGCACCCTCGGTGCTGATCAGTAGCACGCGTGAACGCGCATCGAGCCCTGCTGCACGCGCGAGATCGGGATCGTGCATGAGTTTCGCGAGGCCCGCGAGACCCGCCGCGCCCGACTCGCCCGATACGACCGGTACGTCGCCAGCCGCGCCGTTGGCGAGGCTGCGCATCGCTTCTATGGCGTCCGCGTCGTCGATCAACATGAAGTTGTCGACGCACGGTTCGAGTATCGTCCATGCGAGCGGCGACGTCTCCCCGCACGCCAGGCCCGCCATCACCGAATCGACCGATCCGGTGGCAATCGCCGCGCGGCCCGCAACGGCGCTTTGATACAGGCAGTCTGCCTGGCGCGGTTCAACCACGATGAAGCGCGGACGCGCGGCGCCATCGCGCTCCCACAAATAACTCGCCACACCGGCCGCCAGACCGCCCACGCCGCCTTGCAGAAACACATGCGTCCATGCGGCACCGCCAGACTGCTCGATCACTTCCGCTGCGATGGTGCCGTAGCCTTGCATGACGTCGCGCGGGATCGCCTCGTATCCTTCATAAGAGGTGTCGGAAACGACGTGCCAGCCGCTCGCCTTCGCGAGTTGGGCCGCGTGCTCCACGGATTCGTCGTAGTTGCCCGCGATTCGAACGATCCGCGCGCCATACGCGGCAATCGCCGCTTCGCGCTCCGCACTGACGTTCGCATGAAGGACGATCACACAGTGGCAGCCGATCGAGCGCGCGGCTGCGGCAAGCGCCTTGCCGTGGTTGCCATCGGTTGCGCTGATGACCGTGAGGTTCGTGACCATCTCGCGGTAGCGGCCCTCGATCAGCATGCGAGGATCGACGTCCTGCAGAGGCCACAAGCGCATGATGAGACGCATCAGCGCAATCGGTGCGCCCAGCGCCTTGAAGCTGCCAAGAGGAGAACGAAACGATTCGTCCTTGAGGCCAATGCGGGCAACGCCCAGGCGCGCAGCCGCCCCGCCCAGATCCCAAAGCGGCGTCGGCTCCGGGCTGATCAACGCCCACCCGGCAAGCCAGGCCCGGCTCTCGTCGCCCGCCTTCACGTTCAGGATGCCCCTGAGCGTTTCCGGGTAGGCGTTGCGCGTGGCGCGGGGGTTGGCGATCAGCATGGGTCGGCTCCAGTGAACTTGCAGTACCGAAATGATATTGCGCAGCCCCTGCGAAAAAGTCTCATAATGCGGTCGAATCACGCAAAAAAATATCGACTTTCAGGCCCCCGCGCAAATGGCGACACATCTCGACTCCTTCGACCGCAAGCTCCTGATGGAAGTCCAGCGCGACGCCCAGATTCCTCAGAACGAACTCGGCGCGCGCGTGAATCTCTCCACGGCGGCGGTGAACCGGCGTTTGCGCCGTCTCGTGGACGATGGCGTGATCGACCATTACGCGGCGATCGTTTCGCCCGAGAAGGTCGATCATCCCATTACGATCGTCGCGACCGTCGAGGTGGAAAGCGAACAGATCGACCTGCTCGACGCCATGAAGCGCACGTTTGCGCAATGCCCGCAGATTCAGCAGTGCTACTACGTCGCGGGCGAGTGGGATTTCGTGCTCATTTTCGCGGTGCGCAACATGGACCAGTACACGGAACTCACGCGCGAGCTATTCTTCTCGAACAACAACGTGAAGCGGTTCAAGACGCTGGTGAGCATGAGCCGCGTGAAGGTGGGGCTCGAAGTGCCGCTCGCGCTGAACGGCGAATGAGAAACGCGCATTTCGACGCAACACAGCCCTTTGGAAAACAGGAGCCACGACACATGAGCAACACGGCGCATCATGCTGGAGCCATTGAAGGTGACGCGTTGTTCCACCACCCGGAAGTCGCCACGCTGCGAGCCGACCTCGCGCTCGCGCTGCGGGCCGCCGCGCATTACGGGCTCGGTGAAGGCGTCTGCAATCACTTCAGCGTCGCGCTTCCCGGCGAAGACGGCCTCTTCCTGCTGAACCCGCGCGGCCTGATGTGGAGCGAGGTCATGGCCGACGACATCGTCATTGTCGACGCACAAGGGCGCGTGATGGCGGGCCGCCATGCCGTGGAGCCCACGGCGATGTTCATTCACGCCGCCATCCACGCCATCGCAAAGAAGGCCTGTGTGCTGCATACCCACATGCCGTACGCCACCGCCCTCACGCTCACACAGGACTGCGGGCTCGATACCACCTTGTCGCAGAACGCCATGCGCTACCACGGCCGGGTCGCGCTCGACCGCGAATACAACGGCCTCGCGCTCGGTCCCGAGGAAGGCGAGCGCATTGCGCATGCGCTCGACGGCAAGGACATCGGCTTCCTCGGCAACCACGGCGTGGTGGTGTGCGGCGAGCGTATCGACTACGCGTTCGACGACCTCTATTACCTCGAGCGCGCATGCGCCGCGCAGGTGCTCGCGGGATCGACCGGGCGCGCGTTGCGACCCGTAGCGGCCGATGTGGCGCAGCGCGTGGCGGACCAGATTCAGGGTGAGCGATTGCAGTCGGAACTGTTCTTCGCAGCGCTGCGAAGAACGCTCAAACACGCCTGAGGAAGGGGCGGTCCTACTTCCCCTGCCAAACCGCCTTGCGCTTTTCCGCGAACGCCGAAGCGCCCTCGCGCGCGTCGGCGGAAGCGAACACCGGGTCGGTGATTTCGCGCTGACGCTCGAACATCTCCGCGCTGGACCAGTCTCGCGACTCGCGCATCACGCGCTTGCTCGCGGCCACCGCAAGCGGGCCGTTCGCCACGATCTTCTGCGCGAGTTCGATCGCGCCCGCCAGCGCTTCGCCCGGCGCGGTGAGGCGGTTGACGAGGCCGAACTCGAACGCGCGTTGCGCGCCGAACATGTCGCCCGTTAGCACTAGCTCCATCGCGATGCGCTCCGGCAACTGCTGTTGCAGACGCAACAATCCACCCGCCGCCGCACACAGCCCGCGTTTGACTTCAGGCAGCCCGAACTGCGCGTTGTTCGCCGCCACGACGAGGTCGCTCGCGAGCACGACTTCGAAGCCGCCCGCGAGTGCATAGCCTTCCACCGCCGCGATGAGCGGCTTGCGCGGCGGCGCTTGCGTGAGGCCCGCGAAGCCGCGGCCCGGCAGGCTCGGCCGTTCGCCCTTCAGAAAGCCCTTCAGGTCCATGCCCGCACAAAAGGTGCCGCCCGCACCGGTGATGATGGCGAGCCGCAGGTCGTCGCGCCGTTCCAGTTCGTCCAGCGCGGCGGCTATCGCTTCGGCCACCGCTTTCGTGCAGGCGTTGCGCGCCTCGGGACGGTTGATCGTGAGGATCTGGATTCCGTCGCGATACTCAATCAGCAATTCGTCGCTCATGGTCGGCCTCACTCAGCGCGGCTGCATGCGAATCGCGCCGTCAAGGCGAATGGTCTCGCCGTTGAGCATCGGATTCTCGAGGATATGCAGCGCGAGCGCGGCGAATTCGTCGGCAACACCCAGGCGCGGCGGAAACGGCACCATGCGGCCAAGCGATTCGCGAATCTCCTCAGGCAGCCGCGCAAGCAGCGGCGTGTCGAACAGCCCCGGCGCGATCGTGCATACGCGGATGCCCTTGCTCGCCAGGTCGCGCGCGGCCACGAGCGTCATCCCCACCACGCCCGCCTTCGACGACGCATACGGCACCTGCCCGATCTGCCCTTCGTATGCCGCTACCGACGCCGTGAGCACGCACGCGCCGCGCTCGCCGCCCGCGTCGGGCTCGTTGCGCGCCATGGCCGCCGCCGCGAGACGCAGTGCGTTGAAGGTGCCGAACAGATTCACGCGCACCACGTTTTCATAGGCTTCGAGCGAGCCCGGCGAGCCGTCCTTTTCGATTACCCGCACCGCACCGCCGCGGCCCGCGCAATGCACGAGCGAGCGCAGCGTGCCGCGCTTGGTCGCCGCTTCGAACACGGCGGCCATGTCGTCGGCGCTCGTCACGTCGGCGGCCACAAAGCTCGCGTTCGCGCCGAGTTCGTCGGCCACCGCCGCGCCGCGCGAGCTGGCGAGGTCGGCGATCACGACCTGTGCGCCTTTAGCCAGCAGGCGCTGCGCGCTCGCGAGACCCAGACCCGATGCACCGCCCGTCACCACCGCCACCGTGCCGGCGAATTTGTTCTGCTCGTCCATGTGTCGTTTCTCCTTCGTCGTTCGTGGTTGCTTTATTTAGAGGCGTTCAATGAGCGTCGCGTTGGCCATCCCGCCCGCCTCGCACATCGTTTGCAAGCCGTAGCGGCCGCCGCTCACTTCGAGCGCGTTGAGCATCGTCGTCATGAGGCGCGCACCCGAGGCGCCGAGCGGATGCCCGAGCGCAATCGCGCCGCCCGCCGGGTTCAGGCGCGCCCCGTCCGCGCCCAGCGACTTCTGCCAGGCGAGCGGCACAGCGGCGAATGCCTCGTTCACTTCGAAGTGCGAAATATCGCCGATGGCGAGACCGCGTTTCTTCAGCAAACGCTGCGTGGCGGGAATCGGCGCCGTCAGCATCATGAGCGGATCGTCGCCGCAAACGTCGAACGCCACAATGCGTGCGCGCGGCTTCAACCCCAGCTGCGCCGCCTTCTGCTCGCTCATGATGAGCAGCGCCGAGGCGCCGTCCGAGATTTGCGAGGCATTGCCCGCCGTCACGTTCCAGCGGATGCCCGGAAAGCGCGCTTCCAGTTCCGCGCTTTCGAACGAGGGCGCGAGGCCCGCGAGCCGCTCGACCGTGGTCCCGGCGCGAATCGTTTCGTCGAGGTCGACACGGCGCACGCCCTCGGGTCCCGGAACCTCGATAGGCACGATCTCGCGCGCGAACTGGCCCGCCGCGCGCGCGGCGTCGGCACGGCTGTGCGATTGCGCCGAGTAGGCGTCGAGCGCCTCGCGCGTGAGCGCCCACTTCTGCGCCACGAGATCGGCGCTCACGCCCTGGCCGACCATGCCTTCGGGATAACGCAAGTGGTACAGCGCGCCATACGGATCGCGGCCGATGCGCGACGACCCCATCGGCACACGGCTCATCGACTCCACGCCACCGGCCACCACGATCTCGTTCACGCCCGCCATGATCGCCTGCGCCGCGAAATGGATGGCTTGCTGGCTCGAACCGCACTTGCGCTCGATGGTGGTGGAAGGCACGTGCTGCGGAAAGCCCGCCGCGAGCCACGCGAGGCGGCCGGGCGTCGAGGCCTGCTCGCCCACCTGACTCACGCAGCCGATCATCACGTCGTCCACGCTGCCGGGGTCGAGGTCGTTGCGCTCGATCAGTTGCTTGAGGACCTGCGAAAGCAGATCCACAGGATGCAGGTCGACGAACGCGCCGCCTGCCTTGGTCCGGCCCATCGGGCTGCGCACTGCGTCGACGATTACCGCGCTATGGGTCATGGTTCTCTCAACGGTTGGAAGTTTCATGGAAAATGAATCGCTTGACTCAAAATACACCTCATCGAATCACAATTTCAATAGTGGTAAACATATTTCGGTTCTATAGGATCATTTTTATTGATTTCTCGTTCACGATCCGCAACACTGTTTGCACGACTTGACACCAGAAGACCGAAAAAGGAGACATCGGCGCGCAGCGGAGCGCTGCGCCGCATCGCGAGGGCGAAAAAATGAGCCTGGCGTCTTAAAAAATTGTTCCGGCGAGTATCGGAAAGCTAGAATCCGGGGTTTGCCGCGGGCCACATCGGCACGCCGCACCCTTACCCCGACGAAGGACCCGAAATGAACGACCAGGCCAACTCCCGCACCGACGACGCCGCCGAGTCACAACCCGACTCGCAGCTCGTGAGCGCGCTCGCGCGCGGCATCCGGATCCTCCAGTGCTTCTCGATGGGCGACGCGGAGCTTTCGGCGCGCGATCTGGTCGAGCGCACGGGGTTGCCCAAGCCCACGGCGCTGCGGCTCATCAACACGCTCGCGGAGTTCGGTCTGCTGCGCTATTCGGAGCGCATTTCGAAGTATGTGCTTGGCACGGAGATGCTGAGTCTCGCCGCCCCGGCGCTTGGCCGCATGACGATCCGGCAGATCGCGCGGCCGATGATGCAGGAGCTGGCCGACTACTGCCACGGCCAGGTCACGCTCGCGGTGGGCTACCGCCTGAACATGGCGTACGCCGAAGTGATTCAGGGCGAAGGCAGCGCGGTGTACCGCTCGGAAACGGGCACGCGGCTCTCGCTTTCGCGCACGGCGTCGGGCCGCGCGTATCTGTGGACCGTGCCAGGCGCTGAGCGCGAGCAGTACCTGCAGGAAACGCTCGCGCGCGATCCCGCGAAGGGCGAGTTGCTCTCGCAGCGCCTCGCGCAGGCGCAGCAGGAGTTGCGCGCGCACGGTTGCACGATCTCGCACGGCGACATGCAGCGCGAGATCCATTCGGTGGCGATTGCGCTGTCCGCCCCGATCGACGACGAGTATTGGGTTTTTGGCTGTTCGATTGCAGTTTTCAACATCAGCGGCAACCAGTTGACCGACGACATCGCCCCGCGGCTGATGTCGCTCGTCAGGCGCGTGGAGGCAGCGCTCGGCAGCATGACTGGGGCCGCGCATGACATGGAGACGAGACCGTGGAGCGTGTCCGCGAACTAGCTGTAGCAGCACCCACGCGGGAAGCCCTGTGCTTCCCCGCACTCAAGCAGAGCATCACCTACCAGGAGCTGGACGAACGCGCGGAGCGTATCGCGCACTGGCTCCTCGGCCTCGGCCTGCAACCCGGCGACGGCATTGCGCTGCTGTTCGAGAATCATCCGGCGCTCGCCGTCATCGCCATCGGGGCTGAGCGCGCCGGCCTCTACTACACCCCGATCAGCATCCAGTTGAAAACACGCGAGGCCGCGCACGTCCTCAAGGACTGCGGCGCGCGCGTGCTGATCGCCTCGCAGGCCATGCATGAACTCGCGGCGACGCTCGTTGCCGAGGGCGCGGCGCCGGGCGTCGCCTGCTTCGTTGCCGGTGCTTCCGAGGCGCTGCCTGGCTTCGCCTCGCTCGAAGCGGCGCTGGCCGGTGTCGATGCGAGCGCGCCATTGCCGCCCTTGCCGCGCGGCCGCGACTTTCTCTATTCGTCGGGCACGACCGGCCTGCCCAAGGGCATCCGCAAGCCGCTCGTGCCGTTCGAGCAGCGCGATGCCGACGACACCGAAACCGCAGCGTGGCGTCAAACCTTCGGCTTTCGCGCCGACTCGGTCTACCTCAGCACCGCGCCGCTCTACCATGCCGCGCCGCTGCGTTACCTCATGCGCATGCTGCACACCGGGGGCCGCGCCATCGTGCTGCAGAAGTTCGACGCCGAGGCGGCGCTCGACGCCATCGCGCGCTACCGCGTCACGCACAGCCAGTGGGTGCCAACGATGTTCATCCGCCTGCTGAACCTGCCCGAGACCACGCGCGCGCAATACGACGTGAGCAGCCTGCGCGTGGCGATTCACGCAGCCGCGCCGTGCCCGCCGCACATCAAGGAGCAGATGATCGCGTGGTTCGGCCCGGTGATCTACGAGTACTATGCCGGCTCCGAAAGCGTGGGCCTCACGGCGATCGCCTCGGACGAATGGCTCGCGCATCGCGGCTCGGTGGGACGCTCGAAGTACGGACAGATCCATATCGTCGATGATGAGGACCACGAACTGCCCGTGGGCGAGATCGGTCGCGTGTTCTTCGAAGGCGGCCCCGCTTTCGAGTACCACAACGATCCGGTGAAGACGCGCAGCGTCTACAACCGCCACGGCTGGGCCACTTACGGCGACATCGGCCATGTCGATGCAGAAGGCTATTTGTACCTGAGCGACCGGCGCGTGGACCTCATCATCAGCGGCGGTGTGAACGTGTACCCGCAGGAGATCGAGAACGTGCTCGCCGAGCATCCCGCCGTGGCCGACGCTGCTGTGATCGGCGTGCCGCACCCCGAGTTCGGCGAGGCCGTGAAGGCGGTCGTGCAACCGCGCGAGCGCGACGCCGCCAGCCCGCAGCTCGCCGAGGAGTTGATTGCGTTTTGCCGGGCGCGGCTTTCGCATATCAAGGTGCCGCGCTCGGTCGAATTCGAGGAGGCGCTGCCGCGCCACGACAACGGCAAGCTGCTACGGCGCATTCTCAAGGAGCGCTACCGCCAGCCGGCAGTTTGATACGGATAACGAAGTTACTAAAGATACTGGAGACACAAAGTATGCGCAGCGTATTCCGCGACGATCACGAAATTTTCCGCGAACAGGCCCGGCGCTTTATCGAGCGCGAAATCGTGCCGTTTCATCATCAATGGGAACAAGAAGGCATCGTGCCGAAGTCGGTATGGCGGCGTGCGGGCGAGGAAGGTCTGCTTTGCTGCACGATTCCTGAAGAATACGGCGGCGGCGGCGGCGACTTCGGCCACGCGGCCATCATGATCGAGGAACTCGCGCGCGTGAACGCGAGCGGCATTGGCTTTCCGCTGCATTCGGATATCGTCGCGCCTTATATCTTCGCGTACGGCAGTGAGGCGCAAAAGCGCGAATGGCTGCCGAAGCTCGCGCGCGGCGAGCATATCGGCGCCATCGCCATGACCGAACCCGGCACGGGCAGCGATCTCAAGTCGGTGCGCACCACTGCGCGCAAAGACGGGGATCACTACGTCATCAATGGTCAGAAAACCTTTATCACGAATGGCCAGAACGCCAGCCTCGTGGTCGTGGTCTGCAAGACCGCGCCGGAACTCGGCGGCAAGGGCGTTTCGCTGATCGTGGTCGAGGAAGGCACGCCCGGCTTCAGCAAGGGCCGCAAGCTCGACAAGATCGGCCTGCGCGCGCAAGACACGTCCGAACTCTTCTTCGAGGACGTGCGCGTTCCCATCACGCAGCGGCTTGGTGAGGAAAACCAGGGCTTCTCGTACCTCATGCGCGAACTGGCGCAGGAGCGGCTCGTGATTGCGGTGCGCGCGGCCGCATCGATCGAAGGCATGCTCGAGCGCACGATTCGCTATACGCGCGATCGCAAGGTGTTCGGCCAGGCGATCTTCGACTTCCAGAACGCGCGCTTCAAGCTCGCGCATGCGCGCGCGAAGGCGGAGATGGTGCGCATCTATGTCGACGATTGCATTGCGCGACATCTGCGGCGCGAGCTTTCACCGGTGGACGCCGCGATGGCGAAGCTCAACGCCACCGAACTGCAGAACCAGTTGCTCGACGAATTCCTGCAGTTGCACGGCGGTTATGGCTACATGTCCGAGTATGTGGTGGGCACCGCGTGGGTGGACGCGCGCGTCATGCGCATCTACGGCGGCACCGACGAGATCATGAAGGAAATCATCGCGCGCACGCTGTAACGGCGCGCCAAGCGACACACCGGGAAGCAGGCACACATGATCAAGCCTTTGGAAGGCGTTACCGTCGTGGAGTTCGCGGGGCTCGGCCCCGCGCCGTTCTGCGGCATGCTGCTCGCGCAAATGGGCGCGCGCGTGATCTGCATCGGCCGCGCGGGTGCGCCCGAGCCAACCGGACCGCTTGCGCGCGGGCGCGAATACGTCGCCCTCGACCTCAAACGCCACGCCGACGTTGCCCGCGCACTCGACCTGATCGCGAGTGCCGACGCATTGATCGAAGGCTTTCGTCCCGGCGTGATGGAGCGGCTAGGGCTCGGCCCGCAAGTGTGCCAGGCCCGCCGCACCTCGCTCGTCTACGGCCGCATGACCGGGTGGGGGCAAACCGGCCCGCTCGCGCACACGGCGGGCCACGACATCAACTACATCGCGATCTCGGGCGCGCTGCATGCGGTGGGTCTCGCGGGCGGCGAGCCTGTGGTGCCGCTCAATCTGGTTGGCGACTTCGGCGGCGGCGGCATGCTGCTCGCGTTCGGCGTGGTGGCCGCGATTCTGCGCGCACGAGGGACCGGCGTTGGCTGCGTGGTCGACGCCGCGATGACCGACGGCGCGGCCATGCTCATGAGCATGATGTACGGCTTCTACGCGGCGGGGCACTGGCAAGACGAGCGCGGCACGAACCTGCTCGACGGCGGCGCGCCCTTTTATCGCACGTATCGTTGCGCGGACAACCGTTATATCGCCGTGGGCTGCATCGAGCCGCAGTTCTATGCGGCGTTCATGAAGGGAATCGGCGCGGAAGATCTATTGGCGCTGCCGCAACGTGACCGGGCGCACTGGCCGCAAGTGCAGGCACGCATTGCCGAGGCCGTTGCCACGCGCACGCGCGACGCATGGACCGCCGTGTTCGAAGGCAGCGATGCGTGTGTGACGCCCGTGCTGAGTCTCGCGGAAGCGCCGCTCGATGCGCACAACACCGCGCGCGGCGCGTTCGCACAGAGCGGCGAGGCGTGGCAGCCGCAATGCGCGCCGCGCTTCGTGAGCTACGGCGGCGCGAGCGCTTAGCCTCGCACCTCGCCCAGCGTCGCTTCATCGTCGGCGAGCAACGAAAGCTGGCCGGTCGCGACAATATGACTGAGCGGCGCCGGGCGGCCGAGCAAATAGCCCTGCACTTCGTCGCAGCCTTCGTCGGCGAGCAGCGTGAGCTGCGCCTCGGTTTCAATGCCTTCGGCCAGCACCGGAATGCCAAGGCTCTTGCCTAGCGCGAGCACCGCGCGAATGATCGCGGTGGCCTGCCGGTTCGATTCGGCCTCGCCGATGAAGGACTGATCGAGCTTGATCTTGTCGAACGGAAACGAGCGCAGCGTGTCGAGCGACGAATAGCCGGTGCCGAAGTCGTCCAGCGCGATACTCACGCCAATGGCCTTGATCCGCTGCAGCACGTCGAGCGAGCGCTCGCGGTCAGCGAAAATGGCGGTCTCGGTCAACTCGAGCTCCAGGCGTTCGGGCGCGAGGCCTGTCTCGACCAGCACGGTCTCCACGAGCTTCGGCAAATCAGCGTGCGAGAGTTGTATGGGCGACAGATTCACGGCCACCTTGTAAGGCGGCAACCACGAAACGGCGCGCATGCATGCTTCGCGCAGCACCCAGGCGCCAATGCCGAGAATGAGACCGTTCTCTTCGGCAAGCGGAATGAATTCGGCGGGAGAGATGAAGCCAAGCCGCGGATGCTCCCAGCGCAGCAGCGCTTCATAGCCGCAAATGTCGCCCGTTGCGATCGAGGTCTGCACCTGGTAGTGCACGCTCAACTGCCCGCGCGCGAGCGCCTCGCGCAAGTCGTGCGTGAGCGAGCGGCGCGCCCGCGCGATCTCGTCCATCGCCGGCTCGTAGAAGCACACAGAATGCGAGAGGTCCGCCTTCGCGCGGTACATGGCGAGGTCGGCGTTGTTGATGAGCACCGTCTTGGTGGTGGCGTCGTCGGGATAGATGGCGACGCCCAGGCTCGCGCCCGAAAGCACTTCGGCGTCGTCGTAGCGCACGGGCCGGTAGAGCGCGGTTTCGAGGCGCGAAAGCAGATCGCCGAGCTCCTCGCGCGAGGCGAAGCGCGTGAGCGCCACGAACTCGTCGCCGCCCACGCGTGCAATGAACTCGCCTTCGTGCATCAGGCTCGAAAGACGCCGTGCCAGAATGCGCAGCACTTCGTCGCCGGCATGATGGCCGTGCAGGTCGTTGATTTCCTTGAAGCGGTTCAGGTCGATGCCGACGAGCGCAAGCTTGCGCGTGTCCTGCGTGCGCGCCAGTTCGGCGTCGATGCGTGCGTTGAAGCTCGCGCGATTGGGCAGGCCCGTGAGCATGTCGCTCATTGCCATCGTGCGCAGATGCTCGACGGATTCGGCGCGCACGCTGTCGTCGAGCAGAAAGCTCACGCAGCCCGCGCCCGCGATCACGAGCGCCATGCACGCCACCGCAAGCGCGAGCGCCTGCAGCGCGGCGGGATTCGAGAAGTGGCCGTCGATCGGCATCGGCACGACCTGGAACGCGGACATGCCGGTGAAGTGCAGCGCGGCGATGGCAAGTGCGAGCACGCCCGCCACGACGCGCGCGCCGGCTTCGGCGTTTGCCCGCGCGCTGGCCGCGTTCTCCTGCGGCCGTCTCGCCGTCACGCCGGCAAGATGCAGCGCCAGCGCACAGATCGCGACCGCGAACGCGATCGACAAGGCGATGCCGACGCGATTCCAGATCACAATGCCTTGCACGCGATACGCGAGCATGCCCGCGTAGTGCATGAGCGCGACCGCCAGCCCGACAATCGCGCCGCCGAGCGCGGGCGCGGCGCGCGTCGCGCGGTTCGCGACCTGGCTCGTGGCGAGCAGAAACCCGAGGAAGCTGCCCACGAGCGCGATAAGCAGCGACGTAATGGTCAGCACGGGATCGAAGGAGATCGGCACGCCCGGCTCGAAGCCCAGCATGGCGATGAAGTGTGTGCACCAGATGTCGGCGGCGGCGACCACGGCCGCGATGAACGACCAGCCGAGACGCTGCAGCGAATGCGTCGCGAACGCGCGCAGGAGCAGCCGCGCCGTGACCCACGAGCCCGCGGCGCAAATCAGCAGCGCGACGACGACGAGCCACAGATTGTGCTTGTAGACGATGCAGCCCACTACGCTCATCACGGGAAAGTCTCCTGGTTCACCACGCGTTCACCCCGGGCATCGCGCCACATTATCACGACAATGCGACGAGGCCGAGCACCTCCCGCAACTTCGCGCTCGTCGCGTGCAGCGACGACGACGCGGCGGCCGCTTCGTTCACCAAAGCGGCGTTGCGGCGCGTGGTGTCGTCCATCTGGGCGACCATGGCGTTGACCTGCTCGATGCCCTGCGCCTGCTCGTGGCTCGACGCGGTGATCTCGCCCATGATGTCGGCCGCGCGGCCAATGCTGCGCACCACGCCCTCCATCGCGGCGCGCGCCTCGCCGGCGAGCTGCGTGCCCGCGCCGACCTCGTTCGCCGAGTTCTCCACGAGTTGCTGGATCTCGCGCGCGGCGGCCGCGGCGCGCTGTGCGAGACTGCGCACTTCGCCGGCGACCACGGCGAAGCCGCGTCCCTGCTCGCCCGCGCGCGCGGCTTCCACGGCCGCATTGAGCGCGAGAATGTTGGTCTGGAACGCAATGCCCTCGATCACGTCGACGATCTCGAAGATGCGTTTGGCCGAGGCTTCGATGGCGCCCATCGTCGTGGTCATGCGCGCCACGACATCGTCGCCTGCCTGTGCAACCGTCGACGCTTCACGAGCGAATGCGCTCGCCTCCCGCGCGTGCTCCGCGCTCGCCCTGACCGTACGCGTGAAGACGTCCATCGAGGCGACCGTCTCTTCGAGGCTGCCCGCCTGGTGCTCGGTGCGCGCGCTCAGGTTCGCGTTGCCTTCCGCGATTTCGAGCGCGGCTTGCTCCACATGTGCCGTGCTCGTGCTCACCTCTTGCATGGCGCGCGCCAGCTGGGCGATCGCCCCTTTGAGCGCGATCGCCGTGGGGGCGCTCGCCGGCACGCCTTCTACCGCGAGGCACACCTCGCGCTCTCGCACCACGCTGCGCACGATGTTCGACAGCTCCGCCGCCTCGATGGCCGCCACGCGCAAACGGTGCGCAAGCACGATTTCAACGGCGGTTTGCGCGACCACGTAGGCGGCATGCAGCAGCACACGCGGCAGGTTCGCTTCGTGCGTGCAGTACACGGCAAAGTTGAGCGCCTGCAGCCGGTCGAATGCGAGGTGATGCACGGCGAAGAACCCGGCCGCGAGCACGATCGGGCGCCAGTCGCGATAGACGAGCAACAGGCCGAGCAGCACGAACACGCCGAAATGGAACTCGGTCATGCCATGCGCCGCCTGAATATGGAGCGCGACGAGCGCCGCGTTGGCGAGCGTGAGCACGACGCGCGAAAGCGCGGTGCCGCGCGCGCAGAAAAACACGAAGCTGCCGGCGCCGAGGAACAGCGCGGCGCCCACGAGCGCAAGCTGCGGTTCGTAATAGACGAAGCCGATCAGCACCGCCGCGAGAGCGGAGATAACGAGCGTGCAATACATCACTGCGTCGGCGGCGCGCGCGACGTCGTCGAGCGCGCGAATGGCCACGCGCTGTTGCGAGCCGGTCGGTCGAAGCGGCTGCGTGCGACCCGGCGAATCTGCCAGCATGAACGACACTTTGATGAGGAAAAAGTAAGTTGCAGGTGGGCGTTAAAGCGGCGGCGGCTGGTGGACCTTCGAGCGACTGATGGAATCCGGCTGCAAGAAGGACCGCCGTAATGGCGTCGGCGCGACTCGTTGGCGGGCTCGGCAAGATAATCGGGACCCGCGAACGAGTTTACGGCAACGCCTGGCGAAACTTCAGGAAACCCTTTACAGGACAAGTATTTGCAAACGTTTGCAGCGTTATGGTCCTATTTTAATTTCTTACACGGAATGAAAACACATGGGTTTGCGCGTGGTGAATGCCGTCCGTCCACGACTTCGGCTCCTTCAGGCAGGAGAAATTACCAATAGCACGATCGTTCTATTTTAGGTAGGCTTCTCAACTTCTCCTCCCATGATGCGAGACCGTTCCGCCATGTCGCTGATCCTTTCCCGCCGCGATCTGAACTTCCTGCTCTACGAATGGCTCGATGTCGAAAGCCTCACGCGCATCGCGCGCTACGCCGACCACTCGCGCGAGACCTTCGACGCCGCACTCGACACGTGCGAAAAGATCGCCACTGACCTCTTCGCGCCGCACAACAAGAAGAACGATCAGCACGAGCCGCACTTCGACGGCGAAACAGTCACGATCATCCCCGAAGTGAAGACGGCGTTGAAGGCCTTCAGCGACGCGGGCTTGATGGCCGCGGGCCAGGACTATGAATACGGCGGCATGCAGTTGCCGCTTGTCGTCGAGAAAGCGGGCTTCGCGTGGTTCAAAGGTGCGAACGTGGGCACGAGCGCCTATCCGTTCCTTACCATCGGCAACGCGAACCTGCTGCTCGCGCACGGCAGCGCCAAACAGATCGACACGTTCGTGCGCCCCGAACTGGACGGCCGCTACTTCGGCACGATGTGTCTTTCCGAGCCGCAGGCGGGCTCTTCGCTTTCAGACGTCGCCACGCGCGCCGACTTCGAATGCGACTCGCCGCTCGGCGCCCAATATCGTCTGCGCGGCAACAAGATGTGGATCTCGGGCGGCGAGCACGAGCTTTCCGAGAACATCGTGCACCTCGTGCTCGCCAAGATTCCCGGCCCCGACGGCAAGCTCATTGCGGGCGTCAAAGGCATCTCGCTTTTCGTCGTGCCGAAGTACCTCGTGAACGAGGACGGCTCGCGCGGCGAGCACAACGACGTCGTGCTCGCAGGCCTGAACCACAAGATGGGGTATCGCGGCACGACGAACTGCCTGCTGAATTTCGGCGAAGGCACGCAACACACGCCGGGCGGCCGGGCGGGCGCGATCGGTTATCTCGTGGGCGAGCCGCACCACGGGCTCGCGTACATGTTCCACATGATGAACGAGGCGCGCATTGGTGTCGGCCTCGGCGCGACGATGCTCGGCTATACCGGCTATCTGCATGCGCTCGATTACGCGCGCAATCGTCCGCAAGGGCGTCCTTTGGGCGCGGCGGGCAAAGACCCGGCTTCGCCGCAGGTGAGGCTGGTCGAGCACGCCGACGTGCGCCGCATGCTGCTCGCGCAAAAGAGCTATGTGGAAGGCGCACTCGCGCTCAACCTCTGGTGCGCCAAACTCGTGGACGAAGCGAACGCGGCCAGCGCCGCCGAGCGCGAGCCGCTCTCACTGCTCCTCGACCTGCTCACCCCCATTGCGAAGAGCTGGCCTTCGCAATGGTGTCTCGCCGCCAACGATCTTGCCATTCAAGTGCACGGGGGCTATGGCTACACGCGCGAGTACAACGTCGAGCAGTTCTATCGCGACAACCGTCTCAATCCGATTCACGAAGGCACGCACGGGATTCAGGGGCTCGACCTGCTCGGCCGCAAGGTCGTGATCAAGGACGGCGCCGCGCTCACGATCTTCGTGAAGCGCGTGCAGGCCACACTCGAGCGCGCGCACGCTTCGGGCGCAGCCGACGACGCCGCCAACGCCCGCGCGCTCGCGGCCGCACTCGAGCGGCTCACGCAAGTCACGCGGCAGTTGTGGGCAGCAGGCGACCCGGCGGTGACGCTCGCCAATGCTTCGGTGTACCTGGAAGCGTTCGGCCACGTGGTCATGGCCTGGGTATGGCTCGAACAGGCGCTCGTGGCGCGCACGGCGCTCGCCGCGCATGCGGGAACAAGCGGTGAGGAGGCGGACTTCTATCGCGGCAAGCTCGCAGCGGCCGCGTATTTCTTCGCGTGGGAACTTCCGAAGACGGGCGCGCAATTCGACCTGCTTGCTTCGCTCGATCGCACGACACTCGACATGCAGGACGCCTGGTTCTGAAGCAACGATTGCCCCGGTATGTGCGTTCCAGGGGGACTCACTAGCCCCCTGCGACGGCCAGCTTTCTCCCATGAGAGCAACGATGGCGGCCGCAACTCAATTCGCGGGTCTATTGCGCTTGCACGACGCCCGTCACGCGGGACGTGTGCATTGGCCCTCACACTTCGCCGTGGGCGTGCGCACTCTGAAGCGAGCGATCGGCGATGGCGGGGTGGTTCGCCGAAGCAAGGGTAACCTCGAAATGCTCGAGCGCCAGATCGACGAAAGTGCGCACCTTCGCTGAAACATGCCGCCTTCCAGGATAAACGAGCGCTAACTCCTTGGCGCCTTCCCGGATTTCGTACTCGCGCAGCACGGGCACGAGCAGCCGGTTCTCGATGTCGTCCTTCACATAGGCTTCGGGCAGGATCGCCAGGCCCATATGCACCAGCGCCAGCTGGCGCAACATGATCATGTCGTTGACCGTGCAGCGCGGGTCGATGCTGATCGTCTCCTCCTCTCCGGCTGCATTGACGAAACACCATTCGCGCCCGTGAATCGCACGCGAAGGCGCGAGAAACCCGCGTAGCGGCAGTTGCGCCGGCGTGGCGGGCGCGCCGTACGTATCGAGATAGCCAGGCGACGCGACCACGACCGGGCGCAACGACGCAAGCGGCCGCCTGACCAGCGAACCGCTGCTCACCTGGCGCGACGTGAGAATACCGACGTCAAAGCCGTCTTCGACGAGATCGACATTGCGATGGAGCAGCGTCAGGTCCACCTTCACTTTCGGATAGCGCTGACAGTAATTCATGACGAGTGGCGGCAATCCGACCAGCGAAAAGGAAGCGGACGCCACCAGCTTGAGCGTACCGCTCGGCTCCGACGACCCACCCCCGACCGACGACTCGATCGAGTCCATCAACTCGAGCATCTGACGGCATCCCTGCACATAAGCCCGGCCGTCCTCGGTCAGCGAGAGGCTGCGTGTGGTGCGATTGATGAGGCGCGTATTGAGGTGAGCTTCGAGCAGCGCCACGTAGCGCGTAACGGCGGCATTGGACAGATCGAGACTCGCTGCGGCCCGGCTGAAGGAGTTGTTCTCGGCAACTTTAAGAAAAACGCGCATTGCCTGCAGTTGATTCAACATGATTCTTCAGACTCTTTTGCTGATATTTCAGGAAATTAGAAAAAAGCATGATTTACCTCTTTCGGCCGAATTTGTTTTTTTACCAATTTAAACTTCTTAAGACAAATTACCTGTTGTGAAGCGACAACGCAAAATCGAATAAAAAGCGAAGCTAATTAGAGATATGAGCCAGGAAATTTCAGTCAAACGCTTGATGCCGCCCCATATACCCGCTTTTTATTCACATAATTTGAACATTAAATTCCCGTTTATCTGTAGTTCAATGATCAAATAAATCTTATATTTCGTTCGCGCTACATCGCCGCGATTTCCGATTCCGATCTCGATACCGGATTTTCAGAATAACCCCTGCGCGAAGTAGTCATTCTCCGATTAGTGATCAGATTCTGTAGGTAAATCACCCATGAAAAAGAAAACCCTGATTTTCGCAGCGGCTTGCGCAGCCTTTGCCGGCGCAGCACACGCCCAAAGCAGCGTCACGCTATATGGCCTCGTCGACGCAGGGCTGACATACGTGAGCAACGAGGTGGCGTCGACTTCGGATATGACGTCCAGCGGTTTGTCGAACGGCAAGGCCATGTTCGGCCTGACCGGCGGCAATGTTCAGCAAAGCCGCTGGGGCCTGCGCGGCGTGGAAGACCTTGGTAGCGGACTCAAGGTCGTCTTCAACCTCGAAAGCGGCTTTGACGTGACTAACGGCAAGACCGCCGACAACTCGCTGTTCAATCGCCAGGCGGTGGTTGGTCTCGCGAGCGACTACGGCACGGTAACGATGGGCCGTCAGTACGATTCGATGGTCGACTACCTCGCGCCGATTTCCGCAACCGGCTCGTGGGGCGGCACCTACTTCGCCCACGTCGACGACGCCGACAACCTGAACGGCACGTTCAGCGTCAACAACTCGATCAAGTATCAAAGCCCGAACTATGCCGGGTTCTCGATGAACGGCATGTATGGCTTCTCGAACAAGGCAGGCGGCTTCGCCAGCAACCGCGCATATAGCGTGGGCGCTGGCTATACCTACGGCGGCCTGCAGGTTGCGGCAGCCTACCTGCAGTTGCAAGGCCTGAACTCCGGCAACACCAACGGCGCGCTGCAGAATGGCGCTGCCCTTGACCTCGGCATCCAGAATCAGCGTGTCTGGGGCCTCGGCGCCAACTATGCGTTCGGTCCGGCGGTCATCGGCACCGTGTTCACGCAAACGCGCTTCCAGGACAAGGTTGCGGACATCTCCGTGCGCTACAACAACTATGAGGTCAACGCGCGCTACAACTTCACGCCGGCCTTCTTCGTGGGCGCGGCCTACACATACACCCAGAGTCTGCGCAACACCCCCGCCAGCGGCGACACGAACAACCGCGCCGCGCACTGGAATCAATTCGGCCTGATGGCGGACTACTCGCTCTCCAAGCGCACCGACCTCTATGCCGAAAGTGTCGCGCAAATCGGCGCCAACAACCAGGTCGGCACAAACATGACACAGATCAACGGCACAGACGCGCCCTCGGCGAGCAAGAGCCAGTACCTCGTGAGCGCGGGTATTCGCCACCGCTTCTAAGCGTCACGGCACCGGCGTAACGCGGCGAGTCGACGGCGGCTTGTAGCCGCCCTCCGCTCGCCTTTCGCCCTTTCGCCGCCCGCGTGCGCCATCCCGGCTCCTACCCGCGATGGCGCACCTTCCAACCCTCCCGATTTGCACCATGATGTTGAATTCAAAGAGGACTACGAACCTACAGGCAAAGGGTTCGGCGATCAAACGCGAAGTCACCGTGGCGTCACTGCTCACCACCACTGCGCGCGCGTGGAATCTGGTGGAAAAGCAGCAGGACGACACAACGCACCCTACCGCCCGGCATGGCTGGCCGCAGGTCTTCGACGCAGACGGCAAACGCGTCGTGATGCACCGGCCGTAGGTCACTTCGCGCGCGCGATGCGCAAGGTAAAGCGGAAACGACCTTTCACGAATTGGGTAAAGCACGTCCGGTCGGGCTATTGATGACGAAGGATCGAAAAGTCGACCTAAATTTAAGAATCGTCTCATTTCCTCCATCCAAATAATACGTTTCTAAAACATCCGCTGTCAGTCATTACGGCCGCTTATGACGATAAGCAAAGAACTCATTCTCGATTAGTTTCGAGATGCAGCAATCTTCATTTATTTTTCACCTTTCCTCCCGATACGCACCGTCAACCTCTTGTTGCCATTTCCAGCCAGGTGGAAATGAAGCAATTCGCGGCGGTACGCCCACGTAAAAAACTCAATGATTCGACCATTTCAGTACGCTTTAGCCAGCGTCACACTCGGGCTCTGTCTCGGTATCAGTGCATGTCATAAGGCCAAGCCCCCCGAGAGCGCCCTGCCGACCGCAAACGTCGACGCCATGACGGTCGCGCTGCGCGAGGTGCCGGTAGCTTTCGAATATGTCGGCCAGACCGAAAGCTCGCAGCAGGTCGAAATCCGCTCGCGCGTAAACGGCTTTCTCGAAAGGCGTGTGTATCAGGAAGGCACGCTGGTGCACGAAGGCGACGTGATGTTCGTCATGGACCGCAAGCCCTACCAGGCCGCGCTCGAGGCCGCGCAGGCCGAGTACGCACAACAGCAGGCACGGCTCGAGACGGCACAGGCCAACCTCGACCGCGTGCGCCCGCTCGCCGCGAAGAACGCGCTGAGCCAGAAGGACCTCGACGATTCGATCGGCCAGCAGCGTGCCGCGGCCGCCGCGCTCGAGCAGGCACGCGCGAATGTCACGACCGCGAAGCTCAACCTCGGCTACACGACGATCACGGCGCCGGTAACCGGCCTTTCGAGCTTCGCGAAGAAGCAGGACGGCTCGTACATCGACACCTCCAACAGCCTGCTCACCTACGTGGCCAAGCTCGATCCCATGTGGATCAACTTCTCGCTCTCCGAGAACGAGATGCTAGACATGCGCACGCAAACGCAGAACGGCACGCTCAAGCTTCCCGAGCGCGGCCAGCTCGAAGTGGAAATCGTGCTCGCCGACGGCAGCGTCTATCCAGAACGTGGGCATATCTCCTTTACCGACGCATCGCTGAGCGAGGAAACCGGCACCTATCTGATCCGCGCCGTCGTGACGAACCCCGGCGGCTCGCTGCGTCCCGGCCAGTTCGTGCGTGTGCGCCTGATCGGCGCGGTGCGCCCCAACGCGATCGCCGTGCCACAGAACGCCGTGCAGCAAGGGCCGCGAGGCGCGTACGTCTGGACCGTCGACAAGGACGGCAAGGCACAGCAGCGCGCGGTCGAAACCGGCCAGTGGAACGGCAATGCCTGGATCATTCAGTCCGGCCTGCATGCCGGAGATCACGTGATCGTCGACAACACGCTGCGGCTCATGCCGGGCACGCCGGTCAAGGAGCATCCCGTGAGCGCGCCGGCAGCGAGCGCGCCCAGCGCTGGCAGCGCCGCCGCTGGAGCTGCCCCCCCATCCGGCACGCACGCCGCGGGAGGCTGAGCGATGAAGTTCTCGCATTTCTTCATCGACCGGCCGATCTTCGCCTCGGTGATCTCGATCATTCTCGTGGTCGCGGGTCTCGTAGCGATGTTCAATCTGCCGATTGCTCAGTTCCCCGATATTTCGCCGCCGCAGATCACGGTCAGCACGAGCTACCCCGGCGCGAACGCCGACATCGTCGCGCAGAACGTGGCCGCTCCCATCGAGCAGCAGGTCAACGGCGCGGACAACATGATGTACATGAGTTCGTCGAGTTCCTCGACGGGCGACATGACGCTCACCGCCTATTTCAACATCGGCACCGATCCTTCACTCGCGCAGGTGGACGTGCAGAACCGCGTGAACCTCGCGCTGCCCAACTTGCCCGACGCCGTAACGTCACAGGGTGTGCAGGTGCAGAAGCGCTCGTCGGCGTTCATGATGGTGATCGCAGTCTATTCGCCGGAGAACGCCTACAGCCAGGATTACGTGGCGAACTACGCGAACGTCTATGTGCTCGACGCGCTCAAGCGCATTCCCGGCGCAAACCAGGCGGCCATTCTCGGCTCGGCGGACTACGCCATGCGTATCTGGCTCAAGCCCGACCGCATGGCGCGACTCGGCATTACCGTATCCGACGTGCAGAACGCGATCAGCGAGCAGAACCAGCAGTTCGGGGCGGGCCGTCTCGGCCAGGCGCCGACCCAGGGACCGGTGAACCAGACCTTCCCCGTTGCCACCAAGGGCCACCTCACCGAGCCCGCCGAGTTCGACAACATCATCCTGCGCGCGGGCACCAGCAACGATGCGTCGCTCGTGCGCCTGAAGGACGTCGGTCACGCGGAACTGGGCGCGAAGGACTACACGCTGCGCGGCCGCTACAACGGCAAGACCGCCACGCTGATCGCCGTGTATCAGCAGCCGGGCGCGAACGCGTTGCAGGTGGCCAAACAGGTGCGGCAAACGCTCGACGAGCTGAACAAGAGCTTCCCGCCCGGACTCAAGTACGACATCGCGCTCGACACGACCGAGTTCGTGCACGAGTCGATCATGGAAGTCGTGAAGACCCTGCGCGACGCCGTGATCCTCGTGATCATCGTGGTGTTTCTGTTCCTGCAGAGCTTTCGCGCGACGCTCGTGCCGCTTCTGGCCGTGCCGGTGTCGATCATCGGGGCGTTCATCGGCATGCTGGCGTTCGGCTTTTCGATCAACATGCTCACGCTGTTCGGCATGGTGCTCGCCATCGGCATCGTGGTGGACGACGCGATCGTCGTGCTCGAGAACGTCGAGCGCAACATGACGGAGTTCAAGCTCGCGCCGCGAGAAGCCGCCAAACGCGCCATGGACGAGGTCAGCGGGCCGGTCGTTGCAATCGTGCTCGTGCTGCTCGCGGTGTTCATTCCGGTGGCGTTTCTCTCCGGCATCACGGGCCAGCTCTACAAGCAGTTCGCGGTAACGATCGCGGTTTCGGTGGTGCTCTCGGGTATCGTCGCGCTCACGCTCTCGCCCGCACTCGCGGCCATCCTGCTCAAACCCGGCGAGCAGAAGAAGAACCGCTTCTTCCGCTGGTTCAACGACAAGTTCGAACGGCTCACCGAAGGCTATGGCAGCTGGGTGCAGACCGCCATCCGGCGCGTGACGCTTTCCATCGCGCTGATCGCCGTCATGCTGATCGCGACAGGCGGGCTCTTCAAGCACATCCCGTCTTCGTTCGTACCGGTCGAGGACCAGGGCTATCTGCTCGGCGCGGTCGTGATGCCCGATGCGGCGAGTCTCGACCGCACCGGCGACCTCTCGAAGAAGGCGGAAGACTGGTTCGCGAAGCAGCCGGCCGTGAGCGCGGTGGCGGCGCCGATCGGCTACAGCCTGATCGACTCGCAGTACAAGGCCAACGCAGGCACGCTCTTCATCGCGCTCAAGGGCTTCAAGGAGCGCGGCGAGAACGGCAGCGCGCAAGACCTGGTGCTTGCCGCCAACAAGGCGTTCGCCGGGTTCAAGGACGGCGTGGTCGTCACGCTCAGTCCACCCTCCATTCCAGGCCTCGGCACGACGGGCGGTTTCCAGTTCTGGCTGCAAAGCACAGGCGACGGCTCTTATCAGCAGCTCGAAGACAAGGTGCGCGAATTCATCGCCAGGGCGAAGAAGAATCCGGTGTTGCGCGGCGTGAACTCCACCATCAACTCGCGCTCGCGCCAGCTGCTCGTGGAAGTGGACCGCGAGCGCGCGGAATCGCTCGGCGTGGCCGTGCAGGACGTCTACACCGCGCTGCAGACGATGTTCGGCTCCTCGTACGTGAGTCAGTTCCCCAAGGGCAGCCGCCTCTTCCAGGTGATCGTGCAGGCCGAGCCGCAGTACCGCACGCAGCCTGAGGATATCCAGCAGCTCTATGTGCGCAATCACAGCGGGCAGATGGTGCCGATCAAGGCGGTGACGACCTTCCGCTTCGTGCCGGGCTCCGACATCGTCACACGTTTCAACAACTTTCCCGCAGCGCAGATCATCGGCGACGCGGCGCCAGGCCACAGTTCGGGCGAGGCGATCGCGGCGATGGAGCAGATCGCGAAGGAAACGCTGGGCGAAGGCTACAGCTACGCATGGAGCGGGCAGTCCTATGAGGAGAAAACGGCGGGCTCCACTGCCGGGCTCGTGTTCGGCTTTGCGTTGCTCATGGTGTTCCTGATCCTTGCGGCGCAGTACGAAAAATGGTCGCTGCCGATTGGCGTGCTGCTGGCCGTGCCATTCGCGGTCTTCGGCGCGTTGGTGGGCATCCTGCTGCGCGGCATGGAAGACGATGTGTACTTCCAGATCGGCCTGACCGTGCTGATCGCGCTCGCGGCAAAGAACGCCATTCTGATCTTCGAGTTCGCCGTGGAGATGCGCGAGAAGGAAGGACTCTCGCCATTCGACGCGGCGGTGAAGGCCGCGAAAATGCGCCTGCGGCCGATCATGATGACCTCGCTCGCGTTCATTCTCGGCTGTATCCCGCTCGCCATCGCGAGCGGCGCATCGGCGGCGAGCCGGCGCTCACTCGGCACGGGCGTGGTGTTCGGTATGCTCGGCGCCACGCTGATCGCGCTCTTCTTCATCCCCATGTTCTTCTGGGGCCTCGAAACGCTTTCCGAACGCGGCAAGCGCAAAGCCACGACGCCCACGGCGCCGTCACAGGAGGGTTGAGCGATGAAAAGCCGTATGCATTGCGCGCTGCGCCCTCTTGCACTGATCGTGAGCGTGGCCAGTCTCGGCGGCTGCGCGGTAGGGCCCGACTATCACCGCCCGGCGGTGGATACGCCCTCGTCCTACCGTTACGCCTCGCCGCAGGCCGAGGCAGTCGACGGCTCGCTCGAGTGGTGGCGCCAATTCAACGACCCTGTGCTCGATGACCTGATCGCCAAGGCGATCGCACAGAACAAGGATCTCTTGATCGCCGCCGCGCGGGTCGAGGAGTTCTACGGTCGCTACGTCACGACGCGCGCAGGACTGTTTCCGCAAATCGGCGTGAACTTCGACCCGACACGCAGCCGCGGCGTGCCGGCGGGCGGCTTCGCGCCCGTGGTCGGCAACCAGTTCCAGCTGAACGGCATGGTCTCCTGGGAGCTCGACCTGTTCGGCCGGCTGCGCCGCATGACCGAGGCCGCGCGCGCCGACTATCTCGGTACGCAGGCCGCGCAGCAGGCCACGCGCATCGCCATCATTTCGAACGTGGCGACGTCGTATCTGCAACTGCGCGACTACGACAACCAGTTGCAGATCGCGCAGGCCACGCTCGCGAGCCGCAAGGGGTCGCTCGACCTGTTCGAGGAGCGCTTTGCCGGCGGGGTCGTGTCGAAGGTGGAGTTGAGCCAGGCACGTTCGGAGTACGCGTCGGCGCAAACTTCCGTGTTCAGCATCCAGCAGCAGATCGCGCAGCAGGAGGACGCAATTTCGCTGCTGCTCGGCCAGAATCCCGGCCCGATTCCACGCGGCAAGGCGATCACCGCCCTGAGCGCGCCGGCCATTCCCTCGGGGTTGCCTTCCACCTTGCTGGAGCGCCGCCCCGATATTCTCCAGGCGGAGCAAACGCTCATTGCGGCGAACGCGCAGATCGGCGCGGCGCGCGCGCAATACTTCCCGGATATCTCGCTCACCGGCATGTTCGGCGCGGCGAGCACCGCGCTTTCGGGCCTCTGGACGGGACCCGCTCGCGTATGGTCGTTCGCCGGCACGGTCACACAACCGATCTTCAAGGGCGGCGCGATCGCGGGTTCCGTGCATCAGGCCGAGGCAGCGCAGCAGGAGGCGCTCTTCAGCTACGAGAAGACGATCCAGCAGGCATTTGCCGATGTCGAGAACGCGCTCGTGGGCGCGGCGCGCACGCGCGATCAGCTCGATGCGACCACGCGGCAGGTGAGCGCGCTTACGGAGTATGCGGGGCTTTCGCGCGACCTCTATGAAGGCGGCTACACGAGTTACCTGGAAGTGCTCGACGCGGAGCGCAGTCTCTTCAACGCGCAGTTGCAGCAGTCACAGCTTCAGGATCAGCGGCTCGCGGAGATCGTGAATCTGTACAAGGCGCTGGGCTACGGCTGGACTCCGCCTGCGCCATCCGCTGCCAACGGCAACACGAAACCATCGTAGTCGCGGCGGCGCGGCAGTCTAACGCCGCGCCAAAAAGCAAAGCGCCCCAAAAGGCGGGACTGAAGTCCGCCGTTTGGGGCGCTGCGCGACGCCTCGCGCGAAGGCACCGCATCACATCACTTCAACTCACGAGCCCACGCGCCTCAGTTCGCCGCCTGCTGCTCGAAGCGCCGGAGCAGTTCGTTGCCGCGCGAATTGGCCGAGTCGAGCGCCTGTTGCGGCGTCTTGGCGCCCGTCCACACCTGTTCGAGTTCTTCGTCGACGACCGTGCGGATCTGCGGCATGTTGCCAAGGCGCAGGCCCTTGGTCCACGGCAGCGGCGGCTTGTTGAGCATCTGCTTCGTGGCCGTGTCGGCGCCCGGGTGCGACGCGTAGAAGCCTTGTTGCTGCGTGAGTTCGTAGGCGGCCTTCGTAACCGGCAGATAGCCCGTGTCCTGATGCCATTTCGCGGCCACGGCCGGCGAGCTCAGATACGCGAGGAACTTCGCCACGCCCTTGTAGACCTCCGGATTCTTGCCGCCCAGCACCCACAGGCTCGCCCCGCCGATGATGGCGTTCTGCGGCGCGCCCTTCACGCTCGGGTCATACGGCATCATGCCAGTGCCGAACTTGAACTTCGCATATTGCTGGACGTTCGCGAGCGCACCGGACGATCCCATCATGATCCCGCAGTCGCCGCTATAGAACTTGGCGTTGGCCTCGTCCTTGCGCCCCACGTACGTGAACGTACCCTGCTTCGCCATGTCCTGCAGGAAGGCGATATGCGCGACCTGCAGCGGCTTGTTGATTTCGAGCTGTGCGTCGAGGCCGTCGAAGCCGTTGTTGCGCGTCGCGATCGGCGCGCCATGCCACGCGCTGTAGTTCTCGATCTGGATCCAGCCCTGCCAGCCCGTGGTGAACCCGCAGCTCATGCCCGAGGCCTTGAGCTTCGCGGCAGCCGCAGCGACTTCGGGCCAGGTCTTCGGCGGCGCGTCGGGAAGGCCGGCCTTCTTGAAGGCGTCGCGGTTGTAGTAGAGCACTGGCGTCGAGCTGTTGAATGGCATCGACACGAGATGGCCCGTCTTCGCGTCGCTGTAGTAACTCGCGATCGTCGGCACGAAGCCCTTTTCGTCGAGCGGCACGCCGGCGGTCTTCATCACGTCGTACACGGGCAGCACGGCCTTCTTCGCGTTCATCATCGTGGCGGTGCCGACTTCGTACACCTGCAGGATGGCGGGCGCGTCGCCGCTGCGATAGGCCGCGATGCCGGCAGCGAGCGTCTGGTCGTAGGTGCCCTTGAAGACGGGCACGATCTTGTATTCGCTCTGCGACGCGTTGAACTGCTGCGCGATCTCATTCACGCGCTGGCCGAGTTCGGACTCCATGGCGTGCCAGAACTGGATTTCGGTGGCGGCATGCGCGGCTTGTGCGCTGCCGGCCAGCACCACAGCGGCCATCAGCGTGCGCAAGCGGCCACGCGAACCTGCGCGTTGTATCTCGTGCTTTTTCATCTGGGTCTTCTTCCTGTTATTGATCGTTGTCCCGGCAAATGCGCGCGATGACACGCGGCCCGGGACTTTGGTTCAGGACTTCGATTTTCGACTTCGATACACCGGGCCGCCCACCGGCGCTCGCTCACGCGCGCGCACGGCACCCTCGGCCCAAGGCAGGGCAAGGGTAGCACAGCGAATGGGACGCCCGTGTGATGGCGCGTGCGGCAGCGTGTCAGCTGCCCACGGGATCGTGGCAACAGACGCAGAGCTTGTTGCCTTCAGGATCGCGAAAGTACGCGCCGTAGTAGTTCGGGTGATAGTGAGGACGCAGGTCCGGCGCGCCCTCGTCGGAGCCGCCGTGTGCGAGCGCGGCGGCATAAGCGGCGTCGACTGCCGCGCGTGAAGGCGCGAGCAGCGCGATCATCTGGCCGTTGCCGGGCTGCGCGGGGTTGCCGTCCCACGGCCGGCCCACCAGGAAGAGCGGGCGCGGCACGCCCGGTTCCATCCAGCCTGCCCAGGGGTAGTCGGGCTCACTGAATTTCAACTCGAAGCCCAGCGCCTTCATGAGTGGGGAATAGAACGCAAATGCCTGCTCAAAATCGTTCACGCCGGTATAGACGTGAGACATCATCGCCATCGTCTCTGCCTCCTGGTTTGCGGCCCCGCTCGGGGGCGGTGTCAGCCGCGCCGTTGCGCCTCGAACAGCACTGAAGCGGGTTTGCCGCTGCGCGGGTCGAGCGGTTCGCGCAGCGCACGCAGGGCGAGGCCGCTCGCATCGAGCAACGCGATCCAGCTTTCCAGCGTGCGAAAGTACCACGGCGGCGCGTCGCGAAACGCAGGGCCGAACCCGGCCCACGATCCGGCGCGCCAGCCATCGACATAAGGTTCATCGCCGCATGCCATAAGCGGATGCAGCGTCTGCACGATGAGCGTGCCGTGCGGCTCCAGCAACGCGGGCACCGCGCGCAGCAGATCATCCACGCAGGTCGCGCCAATGAGCGAAAAATTGCACACCACCGCATCGGCGCGGCAGTCCAGCGCACCTTGCGCGATCTGCTCGTAGGTTAGCAGACGGCAGTCCGCGAGCCCCGCCTCACGCGCGGCCTCCACGAGTGCCGGCACCGCGTCCACGCCTGTGACCGCGACGCCGCGGCGCGCGAGCGCCAGCGCGAGCCAGCCTTCGCCGCAGCCGAGATCGATCACGCGGCGCGGCGAGCGCGCAAGCACGGCGTCGAGCACGGCTGCATCCGTCGCGAGGCGCCGGCTCGCGATCTCGCCGCCGCGCACGGCAGCGATCCAGGGCGTCGCGTTGCGCTGCCACGATGCGAGAACTTCGGCGTCGGTGCGGATATCGCGATTCATGGGTTTCCTGGTCAGCGCGGATGGCGGATGTGCCGCGCAAACGCGTATTATGCGCGCCGCTGGAAGCCCGTAGCGGCGCGCGAACACGACAGCGAAAAGACCCGCCGCGAGAACTACGAACCGAAGAACGGCACGCAAAAGCCGGCCGGCCCGACGCAATCGCCGGGGCCGTTGGGCTGCGGATGCAGGTTCGCGCATCCGGAGAAGGCCGCAGCGACCGTAACGCACAGCGCGGCGCGCAATACATAAGAAAGAACGCGTGATTTCATGAACGGGATGGGGTGAGCCGACATTGACTGGCCGCGGTGCGAAGTTCCGTCACGACGCGCGGCCAGTTTCGCCGCGACGCAATTGCGCAAGCGGCGTCAGTGATGCGCGTACAGCGTTCGATCGAGCGTCTGGAGTTGTCCGTCGCGCTCGGCGTGCACGAGTTCGTGGCGCACCTGTGCGCGCGTGACCGGCGCGTCGGTCTGGGGAACTTGTGCGCTCGCCAACTGCTGCGCGGGTGCTTGTGGTGCGCTCGCCGCCTGTGCATGCGCAAGCGCCGATATCGACAGCATGATTGCGACGCACACGCCGCTCTGGAATATCTTCACCTCGTTTCTCCTGTGCGGCCTCGCGGCCGGGGTCATCGGTCAGGGCCGCAAGCGTTGAGCGCTCCGGCATCGAGTCGCGTTGCGGCTCTTGAGGCAAGGATAGAGGCGCGACTTTCGCCAAACATCCGCACGAAAATGAAGAAATATTTAACCAGAGATCTGCCAATACCGGCTTCGAAATTTATTTAGGCATTCTCATCAATCACAGAAACTTGCCGCGAAAAAACAACGCCGGTACACGCCACGGCCTTGTGATGCCGAACTGACGGTGCATTGGCGCTCATGCGCTTTCTGAAACTCAGTCTTTCCGTTTTTAAAATTCGTCCATGCAGGGCGATACGCATAATCGCCGCTGAATTTCGGGGCGCCGGCCCGCATCGTGTCTTCACGTGCCTTCGCGCGCAGCGAATTCACTCTCACCTACGCCACTCATCAACGAAGATCATTCAATGAAAAAAACCGCTCTCGCCGCCGCCTTTACGCTGGCAACCTTCGCCTCCATCGCCCACGCGCAAAGCAGCGTGACGCTCTACGGCTCGCTCGACACCTCCGTTGCCTGGTTCGGCAACCAGCAAGGCAAGAACGGCTCGGGCGGCACGTTCCAGATGATGTCCGGCAACCTGTCGCCTAACCTCTGGGGCCTGCGCGGCACTGAGGATCTCGGCAACGGCCTTTCGGCGATCTTCAAGCTCGAAAGCGGCTTCAATATCGACAACGGCAAGCAGAACCAGGGTGGTCGTCTCTTCGGCCGCACGGCGATGGTCGGCCTGAATTCGAACACCGCCGGCGCCGTCACGCTCGGCCGCCAGTACGATCCGCTCATCGACTTGCTGCAACCGCTCACCAACGACGGCGCATTCGGGTCCGCGTTCGCCACGCCGGGCGACATGGACAACTACGACAACAGCTACCGCACGAGCAACTCGATCAAGTACGCGAGCCCTAACATCGGGGGCCTGCAAATGAGCGCGATGTACGCGTTCGGCGGCCAGCCCGGCAGCACCGGCGCGGGACAGACATGGGCCGTGGCGGCCGCTTACAACCATGGTCCGTTCGGCTTCGGTGCGGGCTACTTCAAGGCCAACAGCAACGGCGGCACGGCCGCGACGTTCGACGGCCTGAATCCGAACACCGATGTGAACGTGGATTCCACCGCCATTACGGGCGGCTTCGTCTCCGCGAACTCGCTGCAGATCATTCGTGCAGCCGGCGACTACACGTACGGGCCGGTAACGGCAGGTCTCGCGTACAGCAACGTTGAGTACGCGAACTATCAGAGCGCGGCCGGCGCGAACAGCAACACGAAGTTCAACACGGGCCAGGCCTTCATCAACTATCAGGTCACGCCGGTCGCGCTCGTGGGCTTCGGCTACAACTACACGAAGGGTCACGGCAACGGCGTAGACGCGAGCTACAACCAGTTCAGCCTCGGCGGCGACTATTTCCTCTCCAAACGCACCGACATCTACGTGCTCGCGGGCTACCAGAAGGCTTCGGGCAAGACGATCGATGCGGGGACGGGCGAACTCGTCAACGCGGTCGCCTCGTTCGGCGACTTCGGCAACGATGCGACCAACGACAAGCAGGCCATGGCGATGGTCGGCCTGCGTCACAAGTTCTAATTCGCATCGAGCGGCGAGTGCGCCGGAAAATCGCTCGCCGCCATGAACTTCGGCTATAATCGCCCCCTGTCTTAGGGGAGTAGTCTGCAACGCCAACCTGGGCGTTGCGCCGCCGTCAACATAATTGGTGCCCCTGCACCATGGCGTCGGCAGCCGTATTGCGAGTGACTGCAGCGAATCGCTGCAAAGCGCGGCCTGACGAGACCTATGACGTTTTCCCTTTCACCCGGGCCGGGCGAAGGGAAGCGTCATGGTTTCGGTGCCCGGCTCGCACAATACGGCAATAACAATGACTCGTCTCGCCCCGCATCACCTTCTCATTTGCGCCACGGAGCGTTCGTCATGATCTTGACGTTCGCCCTGCTCGTTGCCTCGGCCGGCATCATCTACTTGTCCTGCGAGACCTTCGTCAATAGCGTCGAGTGGCTCGGTCAAAAGCTCAAGGTCACGCAGACCGCCACCGGCACGATCCTCGCCGCGTTCGGCACGGCGTTGCCCGAGAGCGTGGTCACGCTCGTTGCGGTCGCTTTCGGTGGGGACCCCGCACACAAGGAAATTGGCGTGGGCGCCGCGATTGGCGGGCCGCTCGCGCTCAGCACAATCGCCTATGCCGTAGTGGGCGTCGCACTGCTCGCCACCGCGAAACGCGTGGGCCGCGAGCGCGCTACCACCGTCGATGTGAATACGCGCCGCCTGCGCCGCGACCAGCTCTGGTTCCTTGCGATCTTCGTCGCGAAGATCGCGCTCGGGCTCGTGCTGTTCAGCTTCAAGCCGCTGCTGGGCATCGCGTTTCTCGCGGCCTACGCGTTCTACTGCTGGAAGGAGCTTTCCGCCGAAGACAGCGGCGAAGTGGAAGGCGATCTCGAGCCGCTCAAGCTGCGCCCACACGACGAGAATCCGGCCATGGTGTGGATTCTGCTGCAGACGCTCGGTGCGCTCGCGGTGATCTTCGCGGCCTCGCATCTGTTTGTGCAGCAGATCAGCGCCGTGGGGCCGTGGCTCGGCCTGAGCCCGCAGTTGACCGCCGTGTTGTTCAGCCCGATCGCAACCGAACTGCCCGAGATCATGAACGCGATCATCTGGGTGCGTCAGGGCAAGGAGCGCCTCGCGCTTGCGAACATCAGCGGCGCGATGATGATTCAGGCCACGATTCCCACGGCGTTCGGCCTCTTCTTCACGCCGTGGCATCTCGGCACGCCTTCGATTCTTGCGGCCGTGACGACCATGGTCGCCATTCTGTTTCTGCAGTGGGCGTTTCGTGCGCCGAAGGTGCGCAGCCGTCAGCTCACGCATGTCGGCTGGCTCTATGTGGTGTTCGCGGCGTTGCTGTTCGTGGTTTGACGCGGTTCTGAGCTACCTCAGGCCGCAGCGGCGGCCTGGGCGGCGCCCGCATGGTGATGAAGCCAGCGGATCATGTCCGAATGCCTGACCACGCCAACGAGCCGCCTCGCGTCGTCCATGACGGGAATGTCGTGATAGGCGTGCTCGATGAAGATCGGCACCAGATGCGCGAGCGGCGTGGCCCGATGGACCGCGTGCACGCCGGCCGCCATCACCGCCTCGACCGTTTCCTCCACGCGCGCCGACTCGCGCAGCACCGCGCGGCGCAGTGCATTCCAGAATCGCTCGATGCCGGCCGCCTGCACGAGATCGCCGAGCGCGTGATGCGTGACGACGCCAACCACGCGGTCCATGGCGTCGACCACCGGCAGCGTCGAAGCGCCGTGGCGGCGGAACATGTCGTGCGCCGCCCGCGCCCCCATTGTTGCGGGCACAGCGGGACAGCCAATCGACATGATTTCCTCACAAGTTAGTTGTTCGAACGATTTTTGCGGAACGTTCAGCGGCTGCAATCGATGTTGCGAGAGCGCAGCAAGCGGCATGGCAGCGGCTTGCTGCGGAGCACGAAACGCGGCGCGCGGATAGCGGTGTCCGGTCAGCGCGTGGAAGGCGAGCGCAGCGCTCAGCAAGGCGAAGGACTGGAACGCGATCGGCGCAAGCACGAAGTGAAAGCCGAGTGCGTGCACAGCGGGACCGCCGAGCACGGCCGTGAGCGCGACCGCGCCTGAAGGCGGATGTACGCAGCGGCACAGGAACATCGCGCAGATCGCGAGCGCCACGGCGACGGAAGCCGCCGCGACGGGCGACGCGATCCATTGCGCGCACGCCACGCCCACCAGCGCGGAGACGAAGTTGCCGCCAAGAATCGACCACGGCTGCGCCAGCGGGCTGTCCGACGCGCCGAAGAGCAGCACCGCGGAGGCGCCCATGGGCGCCACGAGCAACGGAATATCGCCCGCCGCGCCGAATATCAAATGGGTTGCGAGCCCAGCGAACGCGATGCCGATCATCGCCCCGCCGCAGCGCCTCACGCGTTCGCGCCACGGCGGCGCAGCCGGGTTGGGCACGAAACTCGTCAGCCATTCGGTGAGCGTGGCGCGGGTCATAGCGGGGCTTGCTGGTCGGTATGTCAGCCAGAATACCGACGCCCGCCGAATATCAACAATTGATATTTCTGAGCGCATATATAATTCATTCTGTATGCATGTTTGGAGCCGCCACGTCGCTCAGTGTGCCTTTGCGCTAACCTCAGAGGGCTTGCGGGCTGCCTAGTCAGTGCCGCCGCCCCGAGTGCCAGCCTTTCGGACAGGGCAATCGATGGCTTTGAATTACTTTGGACTGCCATGCTTGTTCACCATCCGGCGACCGTTGCGATGATTGGCATTCTGCTTTTCATTGCAGCGTTTCTGATCGGCGGGCGCAATAATCACGCGCCGCAACTGCGCAAACAGCACGTATACGAATGAACGCACGCATCGCGAGGCATGAAAGGATAGCCATCCGGCGGCCCGGATGATTAACACGCGCACTGCACGCAATGCCGCCATCACAGGAAAGCGAATCGTCGCTTTCTAAATTTGTTTTCATCTGGAGTGCGCCGCAACTTAAATCATGCGTTCCGATTGGCCACCGATAATGCCTTCCAGTTTCAGCACAGCGAGGAACGCAATATGCAAAAGCCGATGTCGATCGAACTCGTCAACGAATACGGCCAGCACGCGGTTTGTGTGAAGATAGGCTCTCAGGTTGCGCTGCTCGACACGCCCGATGTCGATGGCCTGATCGAAGAACTCAGCAAGCTGCGCGCGCACATGCAGCCTGCGGTACCCGAGCAGCCTTTGCGCTCGCATCAATACGTGCTCGAGATCGATCCGTGCTGGTACACGGAACGCAATCCCCTTTTCGACGGCACCGTCGTGTTTCTGCGCCATACCGGTCTCGGCTGGGCGGGTTTCGCGATTCCCACCGAAAGCGCGCATCGCCTCAAGGCCGCGCTCTCGGCGCACGAAGCCGCCGCGCAGCGCGACGCGCAGGTCTTCGCGCAAGCACTGCCTAATTAGGCGCGCTTCGCGCCGCTTCATTCTTCCCGTCCGATCACGCATGCAGCGTGTACGAAACGTCGCCGCTGTGTGCGGCGTCGATGCCCGCGCTCGGCCTCGTGCCGGCGCGTCTGCCCAGGAATATCGCCCATGAACCAGCTCCAAGCCATGCGTGTATTTACGCGCGTTGTCGATCTGAGCAGCTTCAACCTTGCCGGCAAGCAGCTCGGCATGTCGGCTGCGGCCGTCACGCGCAGCGTCGGCATGCTCGAAGCGCATCTGAACATGCGCCTCTTGAACCGCTCGACACGCAGCCTTTCGCTCACCGAAGCCGGACGTCTGTATCTGGAGGGTTGTCGCGCCGTGATCGAAAAGCTCGATGAAGTCGAGTCGGAACTCGTGCGCGCCACGCGCGACCCGAGCGGCGTGCTGCGCATCGCCGCGCCTGCCGTGTTCGCAAGTTCCGGACTCCCCGCCGTGCTCGGCGCGTATCGCGCAATCAATCCGCGCGTGGAATTCGACGTGACGGCCTATGACACGCACATCGACCTGATCGAAGGCGGCTTCGACGTGTGCTTCGCTACCGACCGCCAAAGCGTAAACGCCTCACTCGTGAGCCGCAAGCTCACTTCAATCAAGGAGATGCTCGTGGCCACGCCTGCGTGGCTCGCGCGCCACGGCATGCCGCGCAATCCTGCCGAACTCGCCGGGCACGGCCTGCTCGCGATTTCCAATGCGCCGCGCCACTGGGAGTTCTCGAACGCCGAGGGCGTGCAGCGCATCAACGTGACCGGCCCGATGACGGCCAACGGCTACGCGACCGTGCGCGCCGCCGCGCTCGCGGACATGGGCATCGCACTGCTGCCGCTCCCGCTCGTGGTCGACGACCTCGCCCGGGGCGCCCTCCTGCCCGTGCTGAACGCGTTCGACGTGAACGGCGGCGTGCAGCACATTTCGATCGTCTATTCCGGCCGCAACTACCTAACGATGAAGATCCGCAGCTTTATCGACTTCGCGGTCGAGCAGTTCCGCACGAACGCGGCGCAGACACGGCCCGCGCCGACGCCGCTGCGCGCAGTTGCCTGATACTGCCCGATGTTTTTAGTTCTTTTCGTCACAACGGGTGCAAAGCCATGCCCAGAATACTAACCATTGAAGACGATGCCGTTACCGAGCGTACTGTCGTGCCCACGCTCGCCTCCACCGGCTTCACCGTGGACGTGGCCCGCTCTGGCCGCGAAGGCATTGCGATGGTCATGGCGGGCGACTATGACGTCGTCGCGCTCGAACGGCGCCTGCCCGATCTCGACGGTCTCACGATCGTCACCACCATGCGCGGTGTGGGTATCGAAACACCGGTGATCGTGATGAGTTCGACCACGGGCGTCGAGGAACGCATCCAGGGCTTGCGGGCCGGCTGCGACGACTACCTCACACGGCCGTTTTCGATCGACGAGATGTCTGCGCGCGTCGAAGCGCTCGTGCGTCGGCGCACGCGCCCGGCCACGACGGAAACCGTGCTGCGCGTGGGGCCGCTCGAACTCGATCTCGTCAAGCGGCGGCTCAGTTGCCGCGACAAGGTGCTGCGCCTGCGTCCCACCGAGTTGCGCGTGCTCGAATTCATGATGCGCCACGCGGGCCAGGTACTCACACGCACGATGATCTTCGAAGGCGTGTGGGGCGGCCGCTTCGACCCCGGCACCAACCTCGTGGATGTTCACGTGGGACGCCTGCGCAATCGCGTGGACACGCCCGGCCAACCTTCGCTCATCCGCACGATACGCGGCTCGGGTTATCTGCTCGGCTGACGCAATCTCCAATATTGCTGCCGCTCTCTCAGCTTCGCCTCATTTCGTAGTCCTTGAAGCATCATGAGACCGGCATGCAGCTAAATCTTTTTTCATTTGCCTGGCTCCCGCGTGTTAGGACGCGCCCGACACAATACCGGCGTCGGCTGCCCCACGCGTGGCGCGCAGCCTGACGCCTGAACGGAGCCCCATCTGATGCTGAAAATCGTCCGGCTAGCCTTGAACCGTCCTTATACGTTCATCGTGCTGGCTCTCCTGATCCTGATCGCGGGCCCGCTCGCAGCGCTACGCACGCCTACCGATATCTTTCCCGACATTCGCATTCCCGTCATCAGTGTCGTGTGGAACTACGCGGGCCTGCAACCCGACGACATGGCGGGTCGCATCGTCAGCTACTACGAGCGCACGCTAGGCACCACTGTCAACGACGTGGCGCATATCGAGTCACAGTCGTTTCGCGGCTACGGCGTGGTGAAGATCTTCTTCCAGCCGACCGTCGACATTCGCACGGCCACCGCGCAGGTCACTTCGGTTTCGCAAACAGTGCTCAAGCAGATGCCGCCCGGCACCACGCCGCCGCAAATTCTCAACTACAACGCGTCCACGGTGCCGGTGCTGCAACTCGCGCTCACGAGCAACACGCTCGACGAGCAGAAGCTCGCCGACTACGCGACCAACTTCATCAGGCCGCAACTGCTTTCCGTGGCAGGCGTCGCGATTCCCACGCCCTATGGCGGCAAGGTGCGCGAGGTGCAAATCGACCTCGACCCGCAAGCGCTGCAGGCGAAGAAGCTTTCGGCGCAAGACGTGGCTACCGCGCTCGCGCAGCAGAACCAGATCATTCCCGCCGGCACGCAGAAAATCGGCCGCTATGAATACAACGTCCGCCTGAACAATAGCCCGCTTACCATCGACCAGCTCAACGCGCTGCCCATCAAGACCGTGGGCAGTGCGGTGATCTATATGCGCGACGTGGCTCACGTTCGCGACGGCTATCCGCCGCAATCGAATATCGTGCGCGTGGACGGCCACCGCGCCGTGCTCATGAGCATTATGAAGAACGGCTCGGCTTCGACGCTCGACATCATTGCCGGCGTGAAAGCGAAACTGCCCCTCATCGAGCAGTCGTTGCCGCCCGGACTCAAGCTTGTTGCGCTCTCCGACCAGTCGGTGTTCGTGAAGGGCGCCGTGAGCGGTGTCGCGCGCGAAGGCTTGATTGCGGCCGCGCTGACCTCGGCGATGATCCTGCTCTTTCTCGGCAGCTGGCGCTCGACGCTCATCATCGCAGCCTCGATTCCGCTCGCCGTGCTCGCCGCAATTGCGGGGCTTGCCGCGTGCGGCGAAACACTCAACGTGATGACGCTGGGCGGTCTCGCGCTCGCGGTGGGCATTCTCGTGGACGACGCAACGGTCACAATCGAGAACATCAACTGGCACCTGGAGCAAGGCAAGGACGTTCGCAGCGCGATTCTCGACGGCGCCGCGCAAATCGTCATGCCAGCGCTCGTTTCACTGCTTTGCATCTGCATTGTCTTCGTGCCGATGCTGCTGCTCGACGGCATTGCGCGCTTCCTTTTCGTGCCCATGGCCGAGGCCGTGATCTTCGCGATGATCGCCTCGTTCGTGCTCTCGCGCACCTTCGTGCCGATGATGGCCCGCTATCTTCTCAAACCGCACGCTTCGCAAGGTCATGCTTCGGGCGAGCTGGCCGCCGTCATGGCGCCGCATGGCGCTCACGGCCGCATGCCACCCACGCGCAATCCGCTGGTGCTGTTTCAACGCGGTTTCGAGCAACGCTTCGAGCGCGTGCGCGCGGGCTATCGCGTCGTGCTCGGACTCGCGCTCACGAACCGGCGGCGCTTTGTCGTGGGCTTTCTCGCTATCGTCGCGCTCTCGTTCGCACTCACGCCGTTCCTTGGCCGCAACTTCTTCCCCGATATCGATTCCGGTGAAATCGCCCTGCACGTGCGCGCGCCTATCGGCACGCGCGTGGAGGAAACCGCCGATCTGTTCGACCATATCGAAGACACCGTTCGCGAGGCCATTCCGCCCGATCAGCTCACCAGCGTGATCGACAATATCGGACTGCCAAACAGCGGTATCAACCTGACTTACAACAACAGCGGCACGATCGGGCCGCAGGATGGCGACATCCTGATCTCGCTCGCAAAGTCACACGCGCCCACCGCGCAATATGTGCGCGAGTTGCGCACGGAGCTGCCGCGCCGCTTTCCGGGCACGACGTTCTCGTTCCTGCCTGCCGACATCGTGAGCCAGATTCTCAACTTCGGTTCACCCGCGCCGATCGACGTGCAGGTGAGCGGACCGAATCAGGCCGCGAACAAGGTCTTCGCGAATGAACTGCTGCACAAGATCGCGAGGATTCCCGGCATTGCCGACCCGCGCATCCAGCAGGCGTCGACTTATCCGCAGCTCACGGTGGCCGTCGACCGCTCGCGTGCGGATGAACTCGGCATTACCGAGCAAGACGTGACCAACTCGGTGGTCGCGAGCCTTTCCGGCACGAGCCAGGTGTCGCCCACTTACTGGCTCAACCCCAAGAACGGCGTGTCCTACCCCATCGTCGCGCAAACACCGCAATACCGCATGACCACACTTTCCGACCTCCAGAATCTGCCGGTTACGGGCAAGAGCGGCAGCTCTCAGATTCTTGGCGGCATCGCCACGATTACACGTGGCGTGAGCGATGCCGTCATCTCGCACTACAACATCGAACCGCTCTACGACATCTACGCGACCACACAGGGTCTCGATCTCGGCGCCGTCTCGTCGCAGATCAACACCGTGATTCACGCGAGCGCCAAGGACTTGCCGAAGGGTTCGACAGTCACCATGCGCGGCCAGGTGCAGACCATGAACAGCGCCTTCACGGGTCTTCTGCTCGGGCTCGCCGGCGCCGTGGGGCTCATCTATCTGCTGATCGTCGTGAACTTCCACTCGTGGAGCGATGCGTTCGTGATCGTGAGCGCCCTGCCCGCCGCGCTTGCCGGCATCGTGTGGATGCTGTTCACCACGCACACGCCGCTCTCCGTGCCCGCGCTCACCGGCGCGATTCTCTGCATGGGCGTGGCGACCGCGAACAGCATTCTCGTGGTGTCGTTCGCACGCGAGCGTCTTGCCGTCACCGGCGACGCCATGCGTGCCGCGCTCGAAGCGGGTTTCACGCGCTTTCGCCCCGTGCTCATGACGGCGCTCGCCATGATTATCGGCATGGCGCCGATGGCGTTCGGCATGGGCGACGGCGGCGAGCAGAATGCGCCGCTCGGCCGCGCCGTGATCGGCGGGCTGCTCTGCGCGACCTGCGCAACGCTGCTGTTCGTGCCCGTGGTGTTCAGCCTCGTGCACAAACGCGCGAATGGCAAAGACGGCCACCATGACGATAGTCAGCAAACCGAATCATCTACGAATCAACCTGCCCTCGAATCGGGAGAAGCCCATGTCCACTGAAATCGACATCGCCTCGCCGCAGCCGCTGCGTCACCTGAAGTCCACTGCGGCGATCGCGCTCATGGTCGCGGCCGGCATCGTGTCCGGCGGCATCTTCAGCCGTGTGCACGCGCACCAGGAACTCGCCACGTGGACCGACGCGCAGGCCATTCCCACTGTTGCCACCGTGCAGCCGCAAGCGAGCCCGGCGTCGCAGCCGCTCGTGCTGCCGGGGCGTCTGGCCGCCTATATCAACGCACCCATCTATGCGCGCGTGTCCGGCTATCTGCACGCGTGGTACGCCGATATCGGCACGCACGTGAAGGCGGGCCAGTTGCTCGGCCTGATCGACACGCCCGACCTCGACCAGCAGTTGCAGCAGGCGCGCGCCGATCTACAGAACTCCGTCGCCAATGAAAAGCTCGCCGCCACCACCGCGAAGCGCTGGACCGAGATGCTCAAGCAGGACTCGGTCTCGCAGCAGGAGGCCGACGAGAAAACCTCCGACCTCATCGCGAAGCAGGCTACCGTGGAGGCCAACGAGGCCAACGTGCGGCGGCTCGAGGCGCTCGAGTCATTCAAGCGCATCACGGCGCCGTTCGATGGCATCGTCACCGCACGCAAGACCGACGTGGGCGCGCTGATCGACGCGGGCAGCGGCAGCGGCCCCGATCTCTTCACCGTCTCGGACGCGGGCCAGTTGCGCGTGTACGTGAGCGTGCCGCAAAGCGACGCCGCCTCGATCAAGCCAGGCATGCACGCCACGCTCACCGTGCCCGAACGCCCAGGCGTAAAGTTCGACGCCAAGCTCGTGGACACCGACCAGTCGATCTCGCCTGCTTCGGGCACGATGCTCGTGCAGCTCGCCGTGGACAACAAGCAGGGCCTGCTCTTCCCCGGTGAGTACACCGAAGTCCATCTCGCGATGCCCGGCGACTCGCACGCGCTCTTTGTGCCCGCGAGCGCGCTGATCTTCCGCGCGCACGGCATGCAGATCGCCGTTGTGGACGCGCATCAGCACGTGCAGTTGCGCGACGTGACGATCGGCACCGATCTCGGCACGCGCGTGGAGATCACGGCCGGCCTGCATGCGGGCGAACGTGTGATCGACAATCCGCCGGATTCGCTCGCGAGCGGCGACCGCGTGCGCCTCGCATCCGCCAACGCGCCAGGCGCGCAATCGACGCAGACGGCAGCCGTGCACGACGCGGAGCGTGCGCATGGTTAAGCCGTCTGTGCGTGCGCAACCGTTGCGCGCCGCTGCGCTCGCGGCGGCCCTGTTGCTCTCGGCGTGCTCATTCGCGCCCACGTATCACGCGCCCGCCACGGCCATACCCACGCACTTCAAGGAAGCGGGCGGCTGGCAGACGGCGCGCCCCGCCGACCATCTCCCGCGCGACGGCTGGTGGCACGCGTTCGACGACCCCGTGCTGAATCAGCTAGAGCCGCAGGTTGCGAAGGCGAATCCGAACGTTGCCGCCGCGCTCGCGCGCCACGACGAAGCCGATGCGCTCGTCGCGCAGGCGCGCTCCGCGTTGCTGCCGAGCGTCGGTGCGCAAGCGAACGTGTCGCGCGAGCGCCAGTCGGCGCTGCGTCCGCTGCGCGGCTCGGATCAGCCGAACGTGTACAACTCGAACACGCTCGACGTGGGGATCGGCTACGACCTCGATCTATGGGGCAAGGTGCGCAACGAGGTGAAGGCCGGCGAGGCGTCGAGCGTAGCCAGCGAAGCCGACATCGCTTCGCTGCAATTGAGCCTGCAAGCGAAACTCGCCACCACGTGGTTCGACCTGCTCGGACTCGACCAGCAGTCGAAGCTGCTCGACGACACCATTGCCGCCTATCGTCATGCGCTGGAGCTAACCGAGAGCCGCCATCGCGGCGGCATCGCTTCTTCGCTCGACGTTTCGCGCGCGCAAACGCAGCTCGCCTCCGCGCAGGCCGCAGCGGACGACGTAAGCGCGCGCCGCGCACTCTACGAGCACGCCATCGCCACGCTTATCGGCGTACCGGCTTCACAGTTCAACGTCGCGCCGGATACGATCCGCCCGCATATGCCGAATCTGCCCGCGGGATTGCCATCGTCGCTTCTGGAGCGGCGGCCCGACATCGCCGCCGCGGAGCGGCGCGTCGCCGCCGCCAACGCACAGATCGGCGTGGCGAAGGCCGCGTTCTTCCCCGATCTTTCGCTCGGGCTGGACGGCGGCTTCCAGAGCGACACATTCTCGCCGTGGATCGTCGCGCCCAACGAAATGTGGTCCATCGGTCCCACGCTGATGATGACGATCTTCGACGGCGGCCGTCGCGCGGCGGTCGTGCGCGGCGCGCAGGCGAAGCTTGCCGAAAACGGCGCGCAGTACAAGGCAACGGTTCTCAATGCGTTCCAGCAGGTCGAGGACAACCTCGCGCTGCTGCACCATCTCGGCGACGAAGCGCAGCGCGAAGACGAGGCGCTCACGGCGGCGCAGCGCACGCTTACGCTTTCGATGTCGCGCTACCGCGACGGCGTGGTCAGTTACCTCGACGTCGTGACGGCGCAAACGACCGAACTCTCCACGCAGATCGCCTCGCTGGAACTGGACACCCGGCGCCTCGATGCCACCGTGGGCCTCATACAGGCAATAGGCGGCGGCTGGAGCACGCAAGACCTGCATGAGGACAAGGCGGCTTCCTGAGCGCCTCTGAAGCGGCCTTAGCCGCTTTGATTATCACCACTAGAACCCCGCCCTCGCGCGGGGTTTTTCCTTTCACCGAATCCTCTCAGGCTGATAAACATTTCTTCATGGTGCTGCATCGGGTTCGATAGGGTGACCTAACTATTCTACTCACACCGGGATGCGGTTTATCGCATTCGCTAACCGGCTAACCGATCTCACTCCTGGAGGAATAGTCACATGAAGGCTCTCATGATCATCGCTGCGCTCACCGGTGTCGTTGCCACCACGTCCGCCTTTGCGCAAACCCCGGCACCGACGGCCGGCACGCAGGCCAGCCAGGCCGCCGCCGCCACCCAGGTCGCATCGAACGACACGGCCCCCACAGTTGCGCCCGGCGGATGGGTAGCGCCTTATGGGCAAGCGGTGCACGAAAAGACGCGTGCGGAGGTCTACCACGAGCTCGTTCAGGCCGAACAGGACGGTCAGCTTGCATACCTGAACTCCACGCTTTACGCGCACTGAGCATGACTGGCGGGGCTTTTCGAGCACGAGCGAGCGGCACGCATTCAGCGTGCCGCTCGCTTTTTGATGTTAACAAACGCACGCGCGTGGATGCGGATAGGTAACCGGTTCCCACAAACGGTTACCTCAGCGCGCGTCTCGATCGAACGAGGGCGACGTCAGTTGATAGCCGTAGCGGCTGATGGTTTCGATACGCACGTCCATACCCTGGCGCGCGAGCTTGCGCCGCAGCCGCGACACGACGAGATTGACGGTCGAAGCATCGATGTCGTCCTTCTCGGGCCACGCATAGCGGATCATGTGGTCACGCGGCACGGGCATATTCGTCTGACGCAGCAGGCATTCGACGAGCAGGTACTCGCGGCGCGTGAGGTCCGCGCGGCGCGCGCCCTCCACGATCTCGCGCGTACCCGCATCGAGTTGTGGCGCGTTCTGGACGCTCCGGGCGCCGCTTGCGGTCTGCACGGCCTGCGCGGGCTGTCCACCCTGCGCGCCGCCGCATGCCGCCGTGGTGCGCAATAGCGCGAGCATGCGCTCGTGCATCTCGATGAACGAGAACGGGTAACGAAAGCACGCGTCGGCGCCCGCACGCAGCACCTTCGAGCGCTCGCTCGCGCTCGCTGCGATGCCGAGCACGGCGATGATCGTCGCTCCGCTTGTGACCTTCGAGAGTCCAGGAAGGATGCCGTGCAGCGCAGGCAGCAGCGCGCCGTCGAGCGCCATGACGATCACCGCGTCGAAGGGCTCTTCGCCTGCGACGAACCATCCGTCGCGCAGGTCTTCCGCGCGCTGCAGGCTATGTGCGCTTTCCTGCAGGGCCTTCTGAAGCCAGGCGCCTTCGGCGTGAATCGGGGAGATGAGGAGGATGCGCATGACTGCGGGTGCCTGGCGGCTGGTCGGCAGGTATCAGGCGAGCGAGCGCGGCCAGCATTCCACGCTCATGCGCGTGCCGGGGCCGCCCGGCTTCCCGAGCTCTTGTGCATCGTCGATACGTAGCGTGAAGTCGTGAACACGCATCACGGCCGCCACGATAGAAAGCCCCAGACCCGAACCGGCGACATGACGCACGGCCTCGCCGCGATAGAAGCGTTGCAGGACCGCCGCGCGCTCGCCAGGCGCAATGCCAGGGCCGTTGTCCGCCACTTCGAGCAAGGGGCCGAGCGGCGTGGAACGCAACGTGACGCTCACCGCACCGCCTTGCGGCGCGAACTTGATGGCGTTGTCGATAAGATTGTTGAACGCCTCGAAGAGCAGCGCGCGGTCGCCATGAATCTCGGCAACGGGCTCAGCCGCGATGCGCCATTCGAGTTCGCGGCTCTCGGCGAGCGGCTCGTAGAGTTCGGCGAGTTCCTGCACCAGTTCGTGCAGGTCCACAGTCGCAAAGCCGCCACGCCTTTGCAGCGTGCCGATCTCGGAGATGCGCAGCATGGCCCGGAAGCGTTCGAGCAGTTGCCCGGTTTCGGTGCGCGCCTGATCGAGCAGCACCGCGCCGGCGGCGTCGCCGCGCACGCTGTCGCGCTCGGCCACGCGCGCGAGCAGGGTATGCAGATGCACGAGCGGCGTGCGCAGGTCGTGCGCGATGCCGTCGCAAGCGCCCTTCACTTCGCCCATCAGCCGCTCCACTTCGTCGAGCATGTGATTCACGAGATGGGCGAGCATGTCGAGCTCGTCGTCGCCGCCCACCGGCAGGCGCCGGTCGAGGTCGCCGCGCGCGATGCATTCGGTCACGCGGCGAATTTCGCGCACGCGCCGGATCTGGCGCATGCCGAACACGAGACCGCCCGCCGCGGCGCCGAGCAACGCGAGCACGGCGCCTGCCGCGAGCGAACGCACCATGATCTTGCGAATGCGCAGCACGCTGGTCATGTCACGCGCGACAACAAGGTGCATGCCGCTCGGGCGCACCTCACCCATCGCGCGGACCACGGGCGATACGTCGCGGTTGAGCAGCTTCAGTGTATGGGCATGCGTGCTGCCCTCGCGCGTGTAGGTAAGGTGCGGCGGCGGCGCAAGCAGATCGCCCGCGACGTAGCGGCCGTCACTCGTAAAGAGTCCGTAGTAATTCACATGCATGTGCTCGTGTTCGAGCCGCTGATAGATCGCGTCGGGTAGCTGCGCATCGGGAATCGAGTCGAAATAGATGAGCTGCCAGCCCATGATCGTGTCGGCGTCGCGCTCGATGGTGGTGGTAGCCGTCCACGCAATGAAGCCAACGAGCAGCGTGAGAAAAACGCCGAACAGCGCCGTGTAGGCGCACAGCCAGCGAAACGTCGTGGTATGCCAGCGCCTGCGCAATTGCGCGGAAGCGGCGGAAGAAGTACGGCTCGACAAAGCGGGTTATCCGAGAATGTAGCCGGAGCCGCGCACGGTCTGGATGAGCGGCGGCACGCCCGGCGGATCGATTTTCTTGCGCAGGCGGCCCATGTGCACGTCGATCAGGTTGGTGCCCGGATCGAAGTGGTAGCCCCACACGGCTTCGAACAGCATGGTGCGTGTGATGGTCTTGCCTGCGTGGCGCATCATGAATTCGAGCACGCGATACTCGGTGGGGAGCAGCACGACTTCTTCGCCGTCGCGGCGCACCTTGCGCGAAATGAGGTCGAGTTCGAGCGGCCCCACGCGCAGCGCGGTCTCGCGCGCGACGCTCGCGGCCTGGCGGCGGCGCAGCAGCACTTCGAGGCGCGCGGTGAGTTCTTCGGGGTCGAAGGGTTTGGTGAGGTAGTCGTCGCCGCCCGCGCGCAGGCCGCGCACGCGTTCATCCACGTCGCCGAGCGCGCTCAGCATCAGCACCGGCGTCTGAATGCCGACCGTGCGCATGGCCGTGAGGATCGACAGACCGTCCACGCCCGGCAGCATGCGGTCGAGCGTAATGGCGTCGTATTCGTCGCTCATTGCGCGCGCCATACCGTCGCGGCCGTTGTCGACCCATTCGACGGCAAAGCCGCGCTGCGTCAGCTCGCTGACGATCTCGTTGGCTGTGACGGCATCGTCCTCCACCGTCAAAACGCGCACCTGACTCATCTTTCTCGCACTCCGTCGTGCCGGCCGCACGACTATTCAAGAGCCTCGAGTTTACCGTTGCGCCCACGCCGCGCCGCGATTCCTTTCATGAAATTAAATTTAAGTTTGCAAACGCAATACGGTCTCGCGCGCCCTTCGGCACTTACATATCGATTACACCGACGATTGGCTGGCGCGCGCGCAAGTCGAGTTGATAGCCGTAACGGTTCACAGTCTCGACGCTCGCGTGCGCGCCGTGCGACGCGAGTTTGCGCCGCAGGCGCGACACGACGAGGTTCACGCTCGAGGGCTCGACGTCGGCCTTGTCGGGCCACGCATAGCGAATCAGGTGCTCGCGCGCAACCGGCGCGCCCGCATGGCGCAGCAGGCATTCGACCAGCAGATACTCGCGCGTGGTGAGGGGCACGCGCCGAGCGCCTTCCACGAGGTCGCGTGTGGACGGGTCGAGGCGCACGAGCGGCGCGCTCGCGTGAACGAGCGCGCCGCGACGCAACGCGAGCATGCGCTCCTGGATCTCGAGAATGGACCAGGGTTGCACGAAGCACGCATCGGCGCCGGCGCGCAGAAGTCGCGCGCAGTCCGCGGGTGTCGCGCGCGCGAGCGCAACGACGATCGTCGGCGCGTCGCGCATGTGCGTGAGGGCCGCAAGCGCGGAGGCGATGCCGTCGTGCACCTCTGGCCCGGCAGCACAAAGGAACACCGTATCGAACGGTTCCTCCGACGCGAGATAAACGGCGTACTCGACGTTGTCTGCAATCTCGACGCTGTTCAAGCTCTCGCTCAGCGCCTTGTACAGGTAACTTCGCTCGGTCGCCGAGGACGAGCACAGCAGGAGCCTCATCGATCACGAGCCCGCTTGGCCATGCTGCGCTCGATGCGTCCAGCAGTCGATCGTGACGATCGCGCCGGGATTCGCCTCGCCAATCGCAAGGCGAAAGTCGTGCAGCCGCACGATCGCCGAGACGATGCCGAGTCCGAGGCCGGTGCCCGGGAGGTGACGCGTCCGCTCGCTGCGATAGAAGCGCCCTGACACCGCGGCGCGTTCGCCGGGCGCGATGCCGGGCCCGTTGTCGGCGATGACGAGCTGCGGTCCACACGAACCGGCGCGCAACTCGACCTTGACCGCGCCACCGCGCGGCGTGAATTTGATAGCGTTGTCGAGCAGGTTGCTCAACGCTTCGAAGAGCAGTGCACGGTCGGCGGGAATGGGTTCGACCGGCGCCAGAGAGACGTGCATGTCAATGGCTTTTTCCTCGGCAAGCGGCGCATAGAGTTCGCCTAGCTCGTGCACGAGATCCAGCAGGGCAACGCTCGAAAAGCCGCGGCGGCGATCCATCGCGCCAATTTCCGAAATACGCAGGAGCGCAGAGAAACGGTTGAGCACGGCATCGGCCTCCCCTCGCGCGCCAACGAGCACGCCGGCGAGAACCGCCTCGCCGCGCTGCTCCATGGCCTCGGCAGCGTGCGAGAGGCGCAGGCGCAATCGCGTGAGCGGTGTGCGCAGATCGTGGGCGATACCGTCGCATGCGCTTTTCACCTCGCCCATCAGGCGCTCGACTTCATCGAGCATGCGGTTCACGAGATGCGCGAGCATGTCGAGTTCGTCGCGGCCGGCTACCGGCAGCCGCATCGCGAGGTCGCCGTCCGCGATTCCGCGCGTGGCGCGCTTGATCTGCGCGACGCGCCGGATCTGCCGCATGCTGAGCACAAGTCCGGCACACAGGCTGCCGGTGAGGCACAAGAGGCCGCCACCGAACAACGCCTTCAGCAGTTCGTCATGAACGTGGCGCACGTCGGAGAGCGTGCGCGCGACGACGAGGCGCGCGCCGTCGGGCCGAATCTCGCCCATGGCGCGCAGGGACGATCGCACGGAGCCAGCCCCGAGCGCGAGCGTCTGGCCGCGGGTGTGCTGGTGAGTTTGGCCATAGTGTCCCAACGCAAGACCCGTTGGCATAACGCGGATATCGCCGGCAAGCCAGTGCCCGTCCGGTGCGAACAAGCCGTAGAAGTTGTCGCGCCGGTCCGCACGCGTGAGGCGCGCTTCGATCGCGCTGGCGAGACTCGCGTCGCTGCGCGAATCGAAGTACCGCAGTTGCCAGCGCAGGCCGCTGTCGGTCTCCCGCATCATCGCGTGCGCCACGGAGTACTCGATGACGCCAAGCAGTGCCATGAACGCGAGCGAGAAGATCGCGGCGTACGCGGTGAACCAGCGGAACGTGGTCGTTTGCCAGTGGTCGCGGCCCATGTCCCGCACGTGCGGCGTTGCACGCGACGACGCCGGAACGAACAGACCACGCCCGAGCGCAACCCAGGCAGGCAGGTTCATCGGACGCCTCGCGTAAGCGCTGGCAAACCGTGCAAGGCCGGCATGCTTGCGGCCGCGCGCCGTGCGGGCGCTGCTTTCTCGCTGAGTGACATGGCTCCCCCCGATGGCTGACTGACGAACCGACGAACACGGATACGCTCGTGCCTGGCCATCATAGTGGCGCGCCCTCGACGCAACGGCATCATGGCAATGAAGAGCGCGTCATCTTCTTACTGCTGCGTGACGGGTACCTGTCATTTTGTCAATTCGTGCGTACGCGGGGTCCCGTGTGACTCACGCGTAGCGCAGATGAACTTTCTGTCATTCGGTTGAGCCCGATTCAGCACCAGCGCCTCCTTATCCTCGAATCCGCTTCTTCGCGCATTCGCGCCTTTTCATTTCGTTGCGGGTTCATCAAAAGGAGGATTCATCATGAAGGCATGGCTGAAGTTCGTATGGGTGCCATATGTGGGAGCGGTGAGCGTAAGCGCGCTCGCCGCGCCGCATCTGACGCAGCGGGAATGCCACAGCTACCCGTTCGTCAAACCGGCCCACGAGGTCACGCATGCGGACCTGATGCGGGAACTGAGAGAACTCGAGGCGGTGGGTTACCAACCGCACGCCGAAGACGACAACTATCCGGCCGATATCGAAGCTGCCGAGCAACGTCTCGCGGATGTGTATCGCAGCGATTGCCGGCCGCAGCACACAGCCGCCGTGGTGACCTTTCCCGCGAATTCCGACTGATATCGGGTCGCCCGGCGAGCCGTAGGTCACCGATACGGTTTGTGCAGTGCACCTTAGCCGGATCTTTTCGAGCGTGAGGTGCTCGTTGGGCGCCGGCCCATGTGGACCTTCGGATGCTCCCATATCTGGTGACCTGAAACGGGTAACCGGAAATGGGATCAGCCATTGGTACACAAATGCGTTTTCCAGATTGCTCGCTCCGGCGACCTGGGTTGAGGGCAAGTCGGGGACCGGTGGGGCGCTTCGCGCTCGCTCCGCTGGGTTTCGTAGTCATTCAGTCGGTCCCATAGGCTGTTACCTTGAACAAGGAAGCCCACCATAGCCGGAGACCCAACGCGCATTTTTGCCAATAAATCAGCGACCTAAGTCGGAGTCTGAAAGTTAGATCTGAAGAATAGGGGGCTTAGGTAATGCGCTATGGTGGTTGCAGAGCGTTGATCTACAGGCTAGGTAACCAGGAATGGGGCCACGGAGGTTGGTGACCACTCACATGCATTAAGGTCCCCGGTTTTGGGAGACGTCTTTCTCATCGAACGCGTGTTTCAGTGTTTACCTATCACGCTTTAACAACTTTAGTAAACCTTTAGGCGCCGCAAACCCTTACCAGGCAAGGCTTTGCGGCCGATTTGGTGGCACGTTATGGGATTTGAGGTCCCGGGTATGGGAGTTTCGGGTTGTGGATATGGGACTTCGGTAGCCGACGATGGGGTTTACGGGTTGTGGATATGGGGGGAAGGTTGCCCGCTATGGGAAAAGAAGCGGTTTTCCCTTCAGGTCACTGTTTATGGGAGTCAGGGAAGGTATCCGGCAATGGGACGCCTTGCCTTGCGGGAGGACGTTTTACAGGGCCTCGCACCTGAATACAGGTAACCGGCTTTGGGAAGCTGCTTGGGTAACCTGTTATGGTGGCTTTTCGGGAGAGGAGTAACGGCGTCCTTGGGTCCAAATTTGCGCCCCCCGCGTGAATCCTCGCACGCAAAGAAGCTGGTTGGAGCAAGGTAACAGGCTATGGGACCTGCTAATGGTTACCTGTTATGGGAGGTCGCGGGGATTTGTGAACCTCCAAGGGCGTATTTTTCGTTCGCATGGGTAGCCATTTGTGGGAGCGGCGTCGGGTCACCATTTATGGGCGCCGTGAACCTGCGGATGCTTGGCCGATGCGTTCCAGGGAACCACGCCGATAGCAACGCGAAAAATCCCATGGATGGGTACCTGTGGAGACCAAATTAGCAGAGTGAGTACTCACATCCTGCCTAAAGGTCACTGGATATGGGATAGTTTCCAGGACTCGGCGATGCAAAGGTCACCGGCTATGGGGGCGTGCGAGGGAGCGGGGCCGAGCGCTTCGGAGAGATTCCAGGTGGCCTTCGAGACGGGAAATCTGCAGCTGTCAATGCTCTACGCCCTTGGGTGTCGTACCGCGTCACGATTGCGCTTGCGGCCTTGAGTCACCTGATCGGTTGGTATACAGTTACCAACCGACCAGGTTCCCTTTCAACGTGGGTCATATGGCAAGAAAAAAGGCCGAAGCCGGCGACGCCGACAAACAAGGTGCACTCGTATTCCAGCAAGGCCAGCCGCCTGATCTGTTCCGCAAGGCCGTCCCGGCGATTCATATCGCCCCCAAGTCCGGGTCGATCAGCCTGCAGCAGCGCAAGATGTTCAGTTCGCTGATCAAGAACGCCATTCGCCAGGATTCCCTCGACCGCGGCCGCTCGTCGTTCGAGATCACGATCTCCGCCCTCTCCCAGGACGTCGATCTGAACAGCAACAACACCGAGTACGTCAAGGAGACGATCAACTCGCTGATCAGCACGGTCGTCAACTGGGACTACCTTACGCAGGACAAGCGCAGTATCTGGAAGGCGTCCGGTTTGCTTGCTGGCGCTGAGCTCGAGCGATCGGTATTGCGTTACACCTTCTCCGAGCAGATTCGCGGCGAACTGCTCAATCCCGAGATCTACGCGATGATCGATATGCGCATCACGCGTCAGTTCAGGAAGGCGCATTCGCTTGCGCTTTGGGAGAACGTCGTGCGGTACGAGGCCGTGGGTGTGACCGCGCGCTTCCCGCTCGCGACGCTGCGCGATCTGATCCTTGGGCAAGATACTTCGGCGCAATCGTACAAGCTCTACAAGCAATTCAAGAGCCGTGTGCTGGTGCCGTGTATCAAGGAAGTGAACGAGATTTCGGATCACATGTTCGAACTCATCGAGCACAAGGTGGGACGCTCGGTTGTCGCTCTGCAGTTCCGTGTGACCCGCAAGCCGGAGACCGATTCGTCCCAGGAGCTGCGAGCAAACGAGACGCTGCTGATTGGCGAGATGTCGAAGTTCAGTATTCCGGTTTCCGAGGCTCGGCGCCTGCTCAAGCAGTACGGCGAAGCGAAGATTCGCACGGCAGTGGCGTATACCGCGGCGCGCGTTGCGCAGAAAAACGCAGCGCCGCTCGCGAATGTCGCGGCGTATTTCCGCAAGGCGCTGACAGAAGGTTACGAGTTGCCAGGTGCGAATGCCGCTGCGCCCGCCTCCGACGCGAGCCGCGCACGCGAAAGCCAGGATCAGGTGAAGGACCGCTATATCGCGGCGAAGATCAACGAGGCGCGCGCCTACTTCAATGAGCTTGAGTACGACGACCAGACTGCGCTGATCAAGCGCTATAACGAGACGGTCGGCATGGACAAGCTCAAGGTGTCGACGGCCAAGGTGCCAAGCAAGATGGCGTCGACGAACTTCTTCCGTTGGGTGGTGCTGGACACCTGGGGGCAACCGACTGCTGCCGACCTGCTCGAATTCCTGTTGAGCGGACAACAGGCGCCCGCGGCGGGCGAAGGCCAGCAGGCTGCGGAGATTGATCTTGCGTTGAAATCGCGGGACGAGTGAAGGCGATGATCGAAACAGGACGGCGGCTTCGGCCGCCGTTTTTTTTCGCTGACGCAAGGCGAGCCGATGTAGGGTGTACGCAAGTGAATTTGGCTAAATATAACGACCTAGAAATCGTAGTCAAATATCTATTTCAAATCGCCTCTGAATTAGACGAACTCTCGCTCTCTTCGTAGCACCTCAGCTATCGACTGCGTGGGTGCCTCCGAATGATGTTCGTAGTTCGTCGTGCGCTGCCTGTGACTACTGGTGCCGCACGATGAGGCCGTGCTGCTCGTGTTGATCTCCACGTGGAGAGTTGCTGTTTCGAACGGACAAGAATATGCCGACTGGGCCACATGCGTGTAATGGGCACACCCGGTTGCTGACGCAATCTGCGCGTGGTGTCGCCTGCTCACCTACAAGCACCTTGCCCGGAATGCCCATTGGAGAATCTCCACGTGGAGATTCGATGATTTCATGTGGCGGCCGAATTGTTGTCCGGTTGCACGGTTCACGCTCACAGCACTGACTGGCTTAGTCGCAGGTCGCACTGATGAATCTCCACGTGGAGGTTTGTGCGCCGATCCTCGATTCACTTGACCGGAGATTTCTCCCGTACTCTTGTGCAACTTCAGTCTTCGATCCATCGGCACTCGTTCATTGCACGATTATGCGAAGACGCTGCGCTTCGTCGATCTCCGATCTCCACGTGGAGATTGATCGCTGCCGTCGCTAACACATCACCAGCCCCAATCTGACCAACCGGCAATGCATCGCATGGTGTTCATTCCTTATCCGCTCGGCCAACTGGTTGTGAACTGGCAACGTCTGAGACGGAAATCCTAGAATTTACTTTAAGTTGCCGTTAGACTCTCGAATGACTTGCCGGAGTCTCCACGTGGAGAATGTGCCTGGGAGGCTTGTCCGCTGTTGAACAATTGGATGGAGAAACGAATGGGTCTCGTGATAGCCGTAGCGAACCAAAAAGGTGGAGTTGGGAAAACCACCACCAGCATGAATCTGGCTGGGGCATTTCAGGCGGAAGGCTATAAGGTCTATGTAGCCGATGCCGATGGTCAGCAATCTTGCATGAGTTGGTGTGCCGCGGCAGGTCCCGAGACGCCTCTGCCGTTCCGCGTTGGCAGCATTCATAAGCTGGAAAAGATGATCGGGCCGGAAATCGCTGCGCTAGCGAACGACTACGACGTCGTCATCGTCGACTGTCCGCCCAATATCAACGATCTGACGACTGCGCGCGTTTTGGCCGTAGCGGACGCTACCGTCATTCCGACGGACGCATCGCCGATCGATATCTGGAGTAGCGAAGGGATGATGGAGTTGGTCGAGCGTACGCGCGTTGCCAATCCGGCTGGAAAATTCGCAATTTTGCTGAATAAATCTAATTCGAAAACGTTGCTGCACACGCAGATGAGCGCGATTCTCGCGGAAAGCAATGTCCGCGTGTTCTCGGCAACCATCAAGCAGCGAGAACTCTATCGCCAGGCAGCAGCGCTTGGCCGCACCGTCTTCGATGTGCGCGGCGTGCGCGGGGCGAAAGTCGCGAAGGACGAGATTAGCGCCGTCTACAACGAGATCATTGCGCTGGTTCAGGAAGAAGAAGAGGAGGTCGTCAATGGCCGCTAAGCTGAATTTCACCAGCAAGGTGCGCGCGGGCATGGCTGCCGAGCGTGTTTCGGCTGGCGAACGTCTCGCTGAAGCCGACGTTGTCAATATCGCGCAACGCGATGCCGGCGCGCCGAACGCCGCACTTGATACCGCCGACACGCCGGCCGCGCAGTCTGCTGAAATCGCCGAGGCGCCGCTTTCGCTGCATGCGGTTCGGAGAATTTCAGTCGAAGATGTCGTTTCCAATCCGTACAACCCGCGCGCGTTCTACAGCGCCGAGACGATCGACGAACTGGCTGAGAGCTTCGCGACACAAGGACAGATCACGCCTATCCTGGTCACGAAACTCGCGGCGTTTCCCGGCCAATATGTGATCGTCGACGGCGAGCGCCGTATTCGCGCTGCGCGCTCGCGCGGCGACAAGTTCATCGATGCCGATGTCCGCGAGGGTCTCGACAACCAGAACTTGTACCTGCGCGCTTATCACGCCAACAAGGAGCGCGAGGAGCAGACGGTATTCGACGATGCGCTCGCGTGGAAGAAACTGCTCGACGATCGTGTCTACGTCGACCAGGTCGAGTTGGGCGTGGCCGTTGGCGAAGACCCGAAGCATATCAGCAAGGTGATCGCGCTCACGTCGCTGCCGCCTTATCTGCTGCAACGGATGGCGCAGAATCGCAAGGATGTCGGGCTCGGACATGCGTACAACATCAAGCTGATCTTCGACCGGGCGGGCGCGACGGTCGCCGAGCATTGGCTTGCGCAGGTGGTTGAAGGGAAGGCAAGCGTACGCAAGCTCGAAGCGGCGGCTTCGGCGGAAGCGGGCGCGCGCAGCGTGGGACCGCGTCGTACGCATTACCAGTCACGCGTTCAGTTCAATCGTCCGGATGGCGTCGCGTTGGGCGAGCTGAAGCTGTTTGGCGACGGGCGCGCGGAGTTGAGCCTCAAGGGCATTGCGCCCGCCGATCAGCAGCGCCTTGCCGAGCGCATGAAGGTCGTCATCGAGCAGTGGGCCTCGGAAATGGACGCATCTGAGGCGACCTGAGCATCGCCAGTATTTGGCTAACGGTGGCAGGGAAGGGCGTCGTCAGGCGCCCTTTTTCGTTGGTTCGGTTGTGCAATCGATGCACGCCATTTGAGCGGGGTCGAATCCGTGAAACAGAGGCGAAAAAATATAAGATCAAACATAACCGTTTATAATCAATGCATTAGATTACATTTTCTAGAATGTTTCACGAAACATGCTAGCTGGAGTGGGGTTAGAACGAGATTTTTACGCAGCTCACCGTGAAGATACTCACTCCAGGCAAAAAGCGTATCAAATGAAACGTAATTTGTAGTGCGTTGCGAAAGATCCAATTGTGAGGAATTGACAACACCCGTTCCCCCAGGTCATTCTTACAGACATGAACTGCCGCCTTTTCACGATTGCGCTGATTATTCGCACCATTCAACGAATGGTGGGTTAGCGTACGTCTGGCAGTAGTGACAACAACCCGCCCCAAGAGGCGGGTTTTTTGTTTCCGCCTCCTGGCCAAAACGAAAGTGAGTACAGGAGCCGTCATGCAGGTGTATCAAAGCCGTCCCGCCACCAAAGTCGCTGAAGCCACTGATTCCGCCCAGTCCCGCCGCGACGAAAACGACTACCTCCGGAAGATTCTCACGGCGCGTGTGTACGACGCCGCCCGCGAGACCGAACTCGAGCGCGCCCCGAACCTCTCGGCGCGCCTGCGCAACGCCGTGTTCCTCAAGCGCGAGGACAACCAGCCAGTGTTCTCCTTCAAGCTGCGCGGTGCCTACAACAAGATGGCGCACCTCTCGCCCGCGCAACTGGAGCGCGGCGTGATCACCGCCTCGGCGGGCAATCACGCGCAGGGCGTGGCGCTTTCGGCGGCGAAACTGGGTGTGAAGGCCGTGATCTGCGTGCCGGTGACCACGCCGCAGGTGAAGGTCGATGCCGTGCGCGCCCACGGTGGCGCGACCGTCGAGGTCGTGCAGGCCGGCGAGTCGTACAGCGACGCCTATGCCCACGCCGTGCGCCTGCAGGAAGAACGCGGCCTGACCTTCGTGCATCCGTTCGACGATCCCTACGTGATCGCCGGCCAGGGCACCGTGGCGATGGAAGTGCTGAGCCAGCATCAGGCCCCGATTCAC
>NZ_CAJMYY010000038.1:0-80742 GCF_905220185.1 Paraburkholderia sp. J11-2
CGTCAGGCCGCAGCATGCGCGCGGCGTGCTGCCCGTGTTCATGTTCTTACACGGCGGCGGCTGGATTCTCGGCGACTACCCGACGCATGAGCGTCTCGTGCGTGACCTCGTGGTGCAGTCGGGCGCGGCGGCCGTGTTCGTCGCATACACGTCTTCGCCCGAAGCACGCTATCCGGTCGCGATCAACCAGGCTTACGCCGCAACGAAGTGGGTCGCCGCGCATGGTGAGGAAATCGGCGTCGATGGCGCCCGGCTCGCGGTCGTGGGCAACAGCGTGGGCGGCAACATGGCCGCGGTCGTCAGCCAGATGGCGAAGGACCGACACGGCCCGGCGATCCGCTTCCAGGGCCTCATGTGGCCGGTGACGGACCACGCATTCGACAACGCCTCCTACGACGCTTTCGAAAACGGCTATTTCCTGAGCCGCGACATGATGAAGTGGTTCTGGAACGCGTACACGACCGACGCAGGCGAGCGCAACCAGCGCTACGCATCGCCGCTGCGCGCCACGCTCGACGAGTTGAAGGGCTTGCCGCCCGCGCTGATCCAGACGGCGCAGTTCGACGTGCTGCGCGACGAAGGCGAAGCCTACGGACATCGGCTCGACCAGGCGGGCAACGACGTGACGACGACGCAATACAAAGGCACGATTCACGACTTCGGCCTGCTCAACGTGCTCGCCGCCGACGCACCGACGCGCGCCGCCATGCAGCAGATGGCGATGGCATTGAAGACGCGTCTGCAATAACGCGCACCCATCAACACAGATATCGAAAGCCGATCATGAACAACGCCAGACAACTGCTTGCCGCTTACCTCGAATCGATTCGCGACCCGCGCGCGGCTGCCGCACTATTCGCCGACGATGGTGTGCTGGAACTGCCGTATCTGAAATCGCTCGGCATCGACGGCCGTGCGCAGGGCCCCGAAGCGATTGAAGGTTTTATCGCTTCATTGCTCGCGAAAGTGCCGGATTTCGCGTTCAAGAACGTGCGCATTCTGATCGAAACGCCGGAGCAGGTCTTCGCCGAATATGAAGTTGAAGCGCTCGTGCCGTCGACGGGAAAAATCTATCGGCAGATGTACGCGGGGCGGCTCGTGGCGCGCGAGGGCAAGATCGCGCTGTTGCGGGAGGCGCTGGATACGGTGGCCGCGGCAGAGGCGTTCGCGATGAAGAGCGCGCTTTGATGATTTGCGTGACGGCGTGACGGTCGTTGGGCAGAAACAGCTTCATGTAGACACAATTAATGTCGAAACGTTGACGCATTCAATACGCTTTACGCGAGACGGCCGGGCCGTTGCCGAGTGCTGGGTGTTCCAGGAGTGGGGCTGCCAGCCCGGCGCGATTGCGCGCCCGCGCGTGGTCGACCGGTCGCCGGCGGATCCAGCCCAGCGTGCTGCGCGCGGAGGCGTCCGTGACGCGTAGGGGATCGAGATATCGGCAGACCGCCGCGCGCGCCGACGCGCTCATACCAGCTGCGCAACGCAGCGAGTTCGGTGTCGCTGGGGAAGCGGGAGGAGGGGGGATCAGGCGGGTGCGGTTGCATGGCAGCGACTTCCGGGGGTGAGAGCCAGGGTAGTGCTTCCCAGCAATCGCCGGTCGACCGCGCCCCGGGCGCGACCGGGACACCGCGAGGCGTGCTCGGACATTGGACTGGTATCAACATTGATGTCACGAAAATGCCACAACCCAGCGCTCAACGTGCAAGACCCCTGTCTCGCAGACGTCTACCGGACCTGAAAAAGATCGGGAACTTCGAGCTTCTGTCGCGCCTGCTGATTACGGCACTTCTCGGCAACGTGATCGTGTTTGAGCGCGAAAGACTGACCTGGGTGGCGGGCCCGCGACGCACATGCTGGTCTGCGTCGGGGCCGCGCTCATGATGCTGGTTTCGGCGTTCGGATTTGCCGACGTGCCGGGCGAGAAGAACGTCGTGCTTGATCCGTCGCGGGTCGCCGCCCAGGTGGTTTCCGGTATTGGCTTTCATGGCGCAGGGTCGATACTGCTTCGTGGCGAAGTGGTGCGCGGGCTGACGACGGCGGCGAGCCTCTGGTCGGTCGCGGGCATCGGGCTGGCAGTCGGCGGCGGCATGTACACGGCTGCGATTGGCGCGACGGCCATCATCATGGTCATCCTGGTCGGTGTGAAGCCCCTGGAGCGGCGCTTTATTGCTGTGCGTCAGCAGCGCAATATCCAGTCGCTGGCCGAGCGCGGTAGCGTCTCGCTGGATAACGTGCATCAGGCCCTTGGCACGGGAAGCGTGCGCGTCAGGCAGTTCATCGTCCAGCAGTCGGAGGATGACGCCGATCTCGACGACGCGCAGATTGCACTGTCGCGGGTCACGGCAAACGAGTTTTCGACGATCTGCGCGCGGCTCGAAGCCATGTCGGGCGTCCGGGAGTGCCGGCGTGAGAAGTAAGGCGGGGAGACAGCCATGACGCGAAGCTACGATTACGAGGGCTTTACGCTCGAGATCGCCGTTGAGTCCGATATCCGCATTGGGCCGGCAAGGGCCGAACCAATCCGGCCGGGGTACGTCGCTGTTGTCAGGATATTTCAGGCAGCCAGTACCGTCGCGGTGTTTTCCCCCCTGCGCTTCGGTGAAGCGGGTGGCCGTCCCTTCGCAACGGAGGCCGACGCACTCATGGGCGGATACAGTGCGGCGCGCAAGATCATCGACGACCTGTTCTGCCAGGACCGGCATTGAGCGTGGCTCGGCAGGCGGGAGGACGTCCGCTTGGCGCCGGACCTCACCCTGTCCGGGACACGGCGTAACTTCAACGCACGCAAGACCAGATTCGACCCGGTCAGAGGCGCATCGACGAACGCGCGTTGCCCCGGCGTTGCGGCCTGCCACCATCGTTCTTGGATCCCACATATTGGGGAAATTCCTGGATCATGTGTAATATTGGCATTGATTTAACAAAGTTAGAATAAAGACTCTAGATCGGCGCGACACCGCCCGAAGGGGCTCTGTCGCGCGCGTCCATGCCGGTCACCAGCCGCAGTGGCAGCGGCCAGGCCTCGTCCGCAAGAACCTGAGAGACATTCCTTGAGCACTCCTGAGCAGATGCTGTTTGCCACGACACACGAATCCAGCGCGGTGAACCTGGCCATCCTGAACGGCCAGCTGTTTGCCAGCCTCCATGCGCTGGCGCGACTGAACATCGAGACATGCAGGCTGGTGTTGTCTGGCGCCGGCCTGCATTGGGAAAACGTGCTGCGGGCACAGACGCCTGAGCAGTTCGCCTGCCGTCAGGCCGCCACATGGCCCTGGCTTGCCACGCAGTTCGCCGGGTACACCCATGGCTGGATGGACATCGCTTCGGAAGCGACAGCGAACTTCGGCCGAGGTGCCAGCGACAGCCATGACGGGCACATGCGCCACCTGAACACCACGCTCGACGGTATGGCGAGGTGCGCACGCGGAGTCGATGCGATGTTGCGAGCGATGAATCCGCTCCCCGTTGCAAAGGATGGTGTCCCGGCAAGCCAGCCGCGTGCAGATTCACGGGATATCGCACACGCCATTCCCGACGGTGCTTCAAAAACATCGACCGCGGCGACACAACGAAGTCGATCCCCCGGTCGACGACAGAAGTCCAGTTAGCCGACGCTCCTTAATGTCTGCCCCGGTCTGGTCGCACGCCGCGCGGTGCCTACCAGACCGGATTACCGTTCATTGAGTCCCCTTCGGGAGGGAAACGCCGTGTTGAGCCCCCACGAGCTGGCCACGTTGCTGCTGGTCAAGGATGCGCCTGAGCGGATCGAGGCGGATCGTGCCGAACTGTGCGCGCTTCGCGCGCTCCAGTTGATTGCGAACGATCCACCAGAACCGGGCTTTCCGGTGCCTCGCGTCACACCGCATGGCGACGCATTTCTGCGCGCGATCGCGCGGGTGCGCTGACCGACACTCAAGGACACATAGCCCATTATCCAGTCGGTCTATCTGCCAATATTCGTTAAGCGTGCCGCCCACGCGATCGGGTAGCGACCCTGACGAACCTGAGGAGGTTGACGTGGATCCATCCTGGCTGGCAATGCTTGTCGGCGCAATCGTTCTGGTGATCGCCTCATGCGGCGTCGTCGCGCACTATCGCCGTGAACGGCGTCGCGCCGACCTTCTGCGCAATCTGGATCACCATGAGTGGTGTCGCTGGACCCGGTCACGGCACTGAATGCCTTTGCCATGCATTTTCATTGAAGAAGTAACACTGCAGGCCGGTGATTTCACGCCAGACGCGGGAGGGGCGGCCAACGCGGCGGTGCACAAACACGCAAAGAACGGGGAATCCATCGTGAGCTACGATTTCGTAGAAAAGGATCTGGCGCACATCCGCAATGTGCTCAATTATCTCGAGCACTCAGCCGGCTACCTGCACGCGTGTGAAACCGGGGCAGCGATTGACTTACGTTGGTGGCGGGCCAGGATACAGGCCGTTCTGGCCATGCCACTGCTACCCATTCACATCGAGAGACAGGCGAGGGACCTGCTTTCCCGCCTGGACCATCTGCCAGATCAGTCTGGACTGCGAACGGATGACGCCGGTGAGGGTTGTTGACACCTCGCCTGCAGGTATTTTCTCAACGTGGTGGGCCTTGGGCGCGTGCGGCGGCGTGGTGCATTGTGGCCTCGCTACGCACCAGACGGGAGGCATCTGCTCGCGTGTGGGGCATCCTCACAAGGGACAGCCCTGTGGATGACGCCGAGGCGCCGGAATTCATCTCGCCCGGCGCAATGGCGTATTTTTTGCCTCTAGACTGGCTGGTCGACGATGGCCACAGATGTAGTCCCTGCCTTGTGTAGGGGAAAGATTGCAGACGGGACAACGGCGTCTCGAAACGCAGACATATGGAGCGATTCCGTACGCGCGCTTCGAGGCGCTTTTTTTTTCATCCATGGATGACGCAACGACGCGGGCACGACGGATGGAGCATGTGGGAGACAGATGCGTACGAGATGGATGCAGTTCCTCGCAGCCGTAGTGGGTGGCGGTGAGGCGCCACCGCGCAATACGGTCGCGGACGTTCAAGACCGCGAGCTCGAACCAGAAGAGGACAGGTTGCGCGAGTCAGCTGACTGGCGACCAGCGGCACTCCGGACACGGGGCGCTCGCAGACGCGCCGCTTTTCGCAACGGGACGCGGCCGGCGCGCCAACCGGTCTACACGACGTGCGGAATAGCGCGTTGCTCCTGAAACTCGTGGCTGCGGGATGATCAGCGCAAGTGTGTCACGCGTGCGCACGGTCGCGGACGTCATCCGCGGCGGCAGGGCGCTGGCTTGCAGTGAGCAGCAAGCGCCTTTCGAGGTGTTCGCTGGCGCGGGCGACGATCTCGACGCGGGTCGTGGCGAGCTGGCGATCGTACTCGTTCACCACGGTCGTGAGTTCACTGATCAACGAATCAGGGAGGTTCCATTCTCCCGTCCTGTCTGCCTCGAAGAGTACCTCGCCGAGATTGTGCTCGACGCGGTCAATGTCGTGGAGATCGAGCCTGCCGAATCCGGCACGGGTGATGTAGCTGGTGATGAGGACGATCTGGCACATGTGATTGACCAGCGACCGGCTGGCCTCGCCGTTACGCAATCGCTCGAGCGCAATCCGCGTGCGCAGCGCCAGATTGGCCGCTTCACTTCGGGACATGGGAAGGAGCAGTGCTTTCGAAAGCGCCCTGGAAGACGGCTGGCGAAGCGATCGGGGCTTGCTGCTGCTGGGCATGTCCAGGTCTCCGGCGCAAGAGGTTTGAGCTCGCCACCTTCTGATGTTCTTCCCGAGGGGGACGTGAAGGCCGCTCGAACAAACGGCTGGCCTCAGTATTCGGGCGGATTGTCGGCAGCAGGAGCTTAAGGGACGCTTAAGTGTGCGTTAAGCGATGCCGTTCGAGAATGGCGACGTCTCTGTAGAGGTCACGCCATGCGCCTGTTGCTGCTAGAAGACGACGGTGTGCTCGCCGGGTCCGTGGTGGAGGCGATGCGGTGCGCGGGCTACGCGACTGACTGGGTGCGTGACCGATGCGAGGCGGAGTTGTCGCTTTGCGACGAAACGTACGACCTGCTTGTGCTGGACCTGGGGCTCCCCGGAGACGCAGGGCTCGAACTGCTGAACCAGTACCGGACGCGCGGTGGCCGCGTCCCCGTGATCATCCTGACGGCGCGGGATGCGGTGCAAAGCCGTATTCGCGCGCTCGACGTCGGTGTGGACGATTACCTGATCAAGCCGTTCGACCTTGAGGAACTTGCGGCGCGTGTGCGTGTTCTGATGCGTCATCGAACCAGTCTTGCAGCGCAAGTTTGTGCACACAATGGACTTCTGCTGAACCGGGTTTCCCCATGAGGCGAGCCTCCATGGCGTGGCGCTCGACCTGGTACCGCGCGAGTTCAGTCTGCTCAGGGCGCTCATCGAAGAACCGCACCGGGTCTTCACCCATCGTGAACTTTCAGGGAAGATGTACGGCCCGGACGACGCAATCGACAGCAATGCGCTCGAGGTGCATGTGCATCGCCTTCGGCAGAAGATCGGCGCAGAGCGGATCGTGACAGTGCGGGGTATTGGGTACCGCCTGCGGAAGCTCACATGACGCAACTGTAGCCGGTGCTGGCGCAGGCGCAGACGTCGCAACATCGACCGCCCGCACCTGCACGATCCGTATCGCGTTTTGTCGGCGCTTTCACACCGGAGCGCGGCCCCGCTATCGTTCCTGCCCCCGCAGCCCGGACAGCACAGCTGCGGCGTCGCCTCGCCGGTTCCGGACGGTGAGCCTGGTGCGGTACGGCCGCCGGGTCCTCGGCGCGGCTTACTTCGATTTCGGTGGCCTGCCGGTCTTGACCGGCTCGACCGCCTTGACGGCCGCAAGCAGGCGCTTCGTCGGCCCGGATGCCAGCAGAAGCAGCCCTGCGCGGACGAGTTCGCTCTTTTTCACGGCGATACCCGCGTCGAGGCATCGCTGTTTGAGCACCGAGAGCTGTTCGTAGTCCGCCCTGGGCATCGTGAAGATGTCGCGTACGACCTTTTCCCGTTTGACATGCTCCCTGCGGTGCCCGGCAACGCGTCCGGGAGACGCTTCCACGGGCGCTGCCTTCTGGCCCTGTGGCTTTGATCCCCCACGCCGGGCCTTTGCTGGTTGCCCGGCCTCCCCGGTTGCCGTTGCCTCAGCGGACCCTTCGCCCGGGGGCGTACCCTGCCGCTTGCCGCTTCTGTTCCTGGTTGCCTGTTGTTTCATGGTTTTTTCAGGTTTGACAAACCGTATAAACAGTTTATCGTCTTTCTGGTATGGGGAGTTTTTCAATGCCAGACAAGCACATTTCCAGCCAGTTCGATGCTGAACTTGAACACCTGTCGTCGAGATTCTTCGAGATGGGGGGACTGGTTGAGTCACAGTTGGCCGATGCGATGGAGGCGCTCAGACGCTTCGACATGAATCTGGTCGAGAAGGTGATTGATGAGGAGCACCGGCTCAATGCGATGGAAGTCGAGATCGACGCCGAGTGCAGCAACGTCATTGCGCGGCGCCAGCCCATCGCATCCGACCTGCGGCGGCTGATGGCCTTCTCCAAGGGCATCAGCAATCTCGAGCGCGCAGGCGATGAAGCACGCAAGATCGCAAAACGGACGAGGAAAATCGCGAATGACGCGACGGGCCGGAATCTGAATATCGCGGAAATCCGGTCATCCGGTCAGAGGGCGGCAATCATCTTCCACGACGCGCTCGCGGCATTCGCCCGTCTCGATACGGTTGAGGCAGCCAGGATCATGCGCGCGGATGAGGCGATCGATGAGGAGTACCGCGCGTTTGTGCGCAAGCTGCCGACGTACATGGCGGAGAATCCCCGCGTCATCTCTTCCGCACTCGACTATGTGTCCATTGCGTCGGCCATCGAACGGATCGGCGACCATGCAAAGAACCTGGCAGAGCTCGTTATTTATGTTGTCAAGGGCAAGGATGTCCGTCACGTTTCGCGCGCCCAGCTTGAGCGGGAAGCCCTGACTCATTGAGGCCATCCCAGGCGCGCCATTGTGGCGGAGCGCTTCTGCACGTCACGCATGCGACAGTCGAGACCTGGTGCCGTGGCTGTGCAGTGGCGCCCTGCTGATCTCCGGAACCGGACCCCAACGCTTCCTGCGCGTTGACAGGCTGGCTGTGCGCTTGCGCACCAATGCCACCCGAAATTTTCTGAACAATGGTGAGTGTTCCTCCGTGCCGCCTGCGGCGCAGATGTACACGGAGGGCCGCGACACTCCGGAGCGTGCGGGAAAACCGGCAATGTGACGGTACAAGTGGAGCATGGGTATGCCGACGACATTCACGCTGATCGATCTCGCGGGTTCCATCGCGCTGCTTGTGCTTGGCACGCAGATGGTCCAGACGGGCATGCAGCGGGCGTTCGGTGTGGCGCTTCAGTCGCTTCTCGCGCGCTCGCTACACGACCGGGGGCACGCATTCATTGCCGGTATGGGGTCCGCCGCGGTATTGCAAAACGGTGCGGTAACCGGCTCGATGACCGCCGGTCTTGCTGCAGAGGGGCGCGTCGACCTTGTTCCAGCGCTGGCCGTCATGCTGGGGGCGAACGTCGGTGCGACGCTGATTGTGCAGGTGCTGTCCTTCGATGTGGCGGCGGTCTCGCCAGCACTCGTACTGGTCGGAGTGCTGATGTTCCGCAAGGCGTCGAACACGCGGGCACACGATCTGGGGCGCGCGTTCATCGGACTGGGCCTGATGCTGATTGCGTTGCACGAACTGCTCGATCTGATGACCGAGTACGAAGACGCGCCCAGCCTGCGTGTGCTGCTGGGCGCCGCGTCGACTGTCCCGCTGGTGGATGTGCTGCTCGCCGCGAGCCTGAGCTGGGCTGCGGATTCGACCGTTGCTGCCGTCTTGCTGGTCGCGTCCCTGTGCGCCAAAAACGTCGTGCCGCCAGATACCGCTTTCGCGCTGGTGCTGGGTGCAAACCTGGGCGCCGCGATCAAGCCGGTGCTCGAATCGGCTGTTCCTGACGATCCTGCATCAAGGCGGCTCCCGGTGGGTAACCTGCTCATCCTGCTGATCGGGGCCGCTCTCGTGCTTGCCGCGCTCGGGCCGATCGGACGGTTCATGGTCTCCGTGCAACCCGACAATGGACGTGTGGTCGCGGACTTCCATACGCTGTTCAATGCAGTTCTGGCCGTGCTGTTCCTGCCACTGCTGTCCCCGTATGGCAACCTCCTCGGCCGGTTGATGCCGGCATTCATCAAGGTCACTGACCCGGCAGGATCGGCTCATCGCGATCAGACGGGTATGCCGGTCACGACGGAGGCACATGACCGTCCAATGCGCCCGGCATTGCGCATCGGCGCCGATCCAGGAGAACTGCTGGTTGGGCTCCCTCAGCGTTTGCGAGAGCGCGATCACGTTCCCGGCAGAGATGCGTGTCGCACGGACGTACTGGATCGTGGCGACTCCGGCGGACGGGACCGGCTGCCGTCACGCGACGCGTTCCAGGATGCAGAGGACGGACGGCGAGACAATGCCCACGCAGGACCTGAAATGCGCGACACGTCCACACCGCGCGTCAGGGGTGGCCTTCCTGAAAATGGGCGCCGTACGGTGGACGTTACAACGGACCGCAGTGTGTGTATGAGGTACGAGCCCGCCCGATCGGTCTGGCTGACACTGCAGGACCTCCGGATCGTCCGGCAGGCGGAACCGACAGGAGACGAGGGGCAGTCGGTCCTGGCGACATACATACAGGGGACTGCGCATCTGGACGACGCAGATCTGTGTGTGGTCGGCGAACCGCAGACCAGGCAACACGCCGTCAGTGTCACGTTCGCAGTCCGTGAGCTCAACCAAGGGGATCATCAGGGCCTTCGCGAATGGCAGGATGAACTGGGCATCGCGTTTTCCGACGTCCCGCTCGGCACGGCCAGACTTGGCTACAACGCAGCGGATCCTGAGATACAGGAGCCCGGCCAGTGGTGGGCATCGTTCCACGTGCCGGCAAGCAGCATGCGGGGCCTTATCGAGGGTATCGACGCCGCGCGACTCACGGACGTCAAACTCGCGCTGTCCATGAGGCATCTCTATTCGAACGCACCGGAAGCCGCAGTTACGCATGGTGACCCCTGCGTGTTTCTCAGGCCAGACAGCGTCAATGCAACCGGGTTGCCCGAAGTCGCGACAGGATACGTCACGCATATGGCATTCGAGCAGGCCAAGCTCAGGCTTTGCGAGTCGGATGGAATCCGGCCACGTGACGATGATGCGCTACCCGGCGGCAGTGGCGCTCAGGAAGCCGAAGCAGTTCGCCTGCTTGGTGAGAAAGTGGGAAGTCTGGTTGTTCTGGTGAAATGGCTTGCCGCACTCATTGCTGTGTTGATTGCTGTTTTTGCATTCGCGAGGCATTGACTGCGGGTGCCCGCCGCAGCAGTTTGCCGGTCATGCTGCGGTTTCGAATCAGGCTTATGACCGGGAGTTCATTGCGACCTGAAGCCGGAACGGGAGCCACCCATCCTGAAAGCGGGGCACCGGTTGTGAGTTTCACGGACTGCTCGCAGTGAACAGCGACGGTGTCGGGAGGTACGCAAATGAAAATGTCTCACAGATTGCGGTCTGATCCGGCCGGGCCAGTTTGGGGGCTGATTATGGGGATGCTCCTGATGGCGATCGGGATTGGCATCTGGGTCTTTGTGAAGGCATCGCAACCCGGCGATTTCTTCGATGAATCGCTTGCGATGGCAGCAATGGTTGTCGGCGCCTTTCTGGCTGTTTATGCCGGAAGGGAGATCAGACACGGACATCGATGGTTCCACAAGTGGTAGCCGCGGCAGCACCCGTGGAGGCTTATCCGGACCAAAGCCGGAAGAAGCCCTGTCGAAGGATGGCGGGCAGCGCGCGGATCTCGCGGGCCGAGCGGATTTCCTCTTTTCACAGCCAGACTACGCCTGAAGCGCTGGTACATTGTCGTGGTGTGGCAGGAGCACCCGTTGCCGGTATGCCCCAGCCTGTGGCTGGGGCCCGACTCCCTGAGCGACGTTTCGATTTGTCAGAAAAATTTAGCACGTGCACTGAAACCTGAAAGCATGAAAGAGCGAGCAACTGTTGTGTGCTGGCAGCGCGAGAGAATTCTCCTCGTGGAGCGCGGGCGAACCAGGTGGTCGCTACCTGGCGGTACGATCCGGCGCGACGAGTCGCCGGTCGATGCTGCCCGACGCGAGCTCAGCGAAGAAACCGCGCTTGGAGGGCACGAGCTGGGGTACCTGTTCCAGTTCGGCGGCCTGAACAAACGCCATCACGTGTTCTTCTGCGTTCTGCCCGATGATGCAAGACCGCGTCCGTGCAATGAAATCGTGCGCTGTCGCTGGTTCAGTCCTCGCAAGGTAGGGACACTCGTGGCCAGTGTGCCAACGCGGGCAATCGTCGCGTTGCTTTTCGGTTCAGAAGTGGCTGCCTCGGGTTTCGTCTCCCCGACATGATGCTCGCGGGAGCATGTCGCTGGCATGGCAAGCGCGCTGCCAGGCGACTCCAGCTTGCCTGGAGTTCGGGGGCTCGCTGCCCGGATGCATGCGGCGCGAACACCCCAAACTGCTGGTAAATTCCATGCGGCGCCCGGCATGGACAGGTGTGACCGAACGGATGACGTCACGCCGGCTAATCTGCCGCTTTTGTGCCCATCGTCATTCCTTCGTGTGCAGACTGTCCAGCGAACGTTTGCGCAGCCGGGTTTCGTGAAGCGCTCCCGCAGCGTCGAGTACGGGATAGGCTGTCGAACAGAAGAGCGAATTCAGCCTCTTCATGTTGCTGATCAGATCCAGGTGCAGGGCGCTGGTTTCCACACTGCGAAGCGCCTGTCCCGCAAGCCGGTCCAGATGCTTGTGAGAATACACTCGCTCCAGATCGCGAAAACGCTCCTTTTCGGCCAGAAGCTGCTCCGCACAACGCAGGTCGTTGTTGAGGAAAACAGACAGGCCGAGCCGCAGATTGCTCACAAGTCGCGCGTGCAGATCATCGAGTTCCCCCAACCCTTCCTCAGAAAAGGCGAGTCGCTGGGATATCTTCTTCTCTTCGATGTCGCCCACGATGCGCTCGATGATGTCGCCGGCGTGTTCGAGATTGATTGTGAGGGAAATGATGTCGGTCCAGCGACGGCTCTCGGCCTCGTCCAGCTGTTCACGCGAGATCAGCGTCAGGTAATTTTTCACTTCGGCGTACAGGTGGTCAACGTCATCGTCCATTCGCATGGTTTCGCGAGCGAGGGCGAGATCATTGCGCCTGAGCAGTTCAGAAACGTTCTCCAGCATCACACTGACGATGTCGCCAATCCGGAGTACCTCACGCGAGGCGTTCGCCAGGGCAAGGCCGGGCGTGACAAGCCCAGCGGGATCGAGATGCAGTGGGCGCAGTTCAGCTGTCGTCGATGGACGGTCAGGCAACAGTCTCCGGCTGATGGCGGCAACCCTGTCGACCATGGTGAGGCAGGCGCAGCATCGCACGGTGTTGTAGATGAGGTGGAAGCCGACTACCGCTTCACGTGGATTCGCGATGATTACCGGCAATGCGCGTGCAAGTAGCGATGCGAACGGCAGGATAATCAGCGCACCGAGCAGTTTGAATGCGAAGCTTCCCGCGGAGAGGCGACGGGCCGCTGCGTTTTGAGGCCATGCACTGATCAGCGCGAGCAGTCCGCTGCCAAGATTTGCGCCGACAACAAGACACAATGCGACCTTCAGCGAAATGACGCCGGAAGAGGCGAGCGTCGCGGTCAACAGAACAGCGGCGAGGCTCGAATACGAGAGCATTGCAAAGGCCGCGCCGACTAGCGCATCGAGCACGGTGTCGCCGGTCAGGGCACTGAACATCACCCTGACTCCTGCACCCTGCATCATGGGTTGCGCGGCTTCCACAATCAGATGAAGGGCCAGCAGGATCAAGCCGAGTCCGATAAGCGCTCGGCCCGTCTGACCTGCGCGCGTTTGCTTGCGGGTGAGAAAAAGGGGCACCCCAACGAGAATCAGCAGCGGCGAGAGCCAGGACAGATCGAGTGTCAGCACCCGCGCCATGAGTGCGGTGCCAACATCCGCGCCCAGCATGATGGTCAGTCCGCTCGCCAGCGATACCATGCCTTGTGCGGCAAACGACGTGATGATAACGGCGGTGGCATTACTGCTCTGTACGAGACTGGTGACGCCCAGTCCGGCGAGGAAGGCCTTCAGCCGGCTACCCGTGCTACGACCCAGTATCGCGCGAAGGTCCGCGCCGAACACGCGCAGGATGCCGGTACGGACGATGTGTGTACCCCATACGAGGAGTGACACACCGGAGAGCAGATTCAGAAGGATCAACACGATAGTCGACGGCTACAGCATGGTTAGTGCGCCCTGTTGTGGGGGCAACCCCATAACAGCGCTTGATGCGGCAATAGTGCCACATGGTTTGACGATATTCGACTGGACCGGAAACCAGGCTCGCGCGTTAAAGCAGCCGGGTTGCGATCCACCATCCCGTTGCGGCCAGCACGGCTGAAGCGGGGATCGTGAGAACCCAGGCCCAGACGATATTGCCCGCAACACCCCAACGCACGGCGGACAGCTTGCGCGTTGCACCGACTCCTACAATCGCCCCCGTGATGGTGTGCGTGGTCGATACAGGAATGCCGAACCCCGAGGCGAGAAATAGCGTGAGTGCCCCTCCCAGCTCTGCACAAAAACCACCGACCGGCTTGAGCTTCGTGATCTTTTGACCCATCGTCCGTACGATGCGCCAACCGCCGAAAAGGGTCCCAAGGCCCATCGACGCGTAACATGCCGCGGCCACCCACAGTGGCGGCGCATCGGCGCTCTGCGAGGCATATCCCGTTGCAATCAATAGCATCCAGATAATGCCAATGGTCTTCTGCGAATCGTTACCGCCGTGTCCGAGGCTGTAAAGACCCGCCGAGAGCAGTTGCAGTTTCCGGAACCGGCGATCCACCTTGCCTTGTGGCACACGGAAATAGATCCAGGCGATGCACAGCATGAAACACGAGCCGAGCACGAAGCCCAGCACCGCGAAATGACGATGAAGGCCACGGTCTTCATGATGCCGTTGACGTTCAGCGCGCTCCAGCCGGATTTGGCGAGTGCCGCGCCGACCAGTCCACCGATCAGCGCATGAGATGAGCTGGAGGGAATGCCGTAGTACCAGGTAATGAAGTTCCAGCCAATCGCGCCGACAAGTGCACCGAACACCACGTAGTGGTCGACTATTGCCGGGTCGATCGTGCCCTTACCGATCGTGGCGGCGACTCCAAGGTGGAAGACAAAATACGCAATGACATTGAACAACGCTGCGAATGCAACCGCCTGATGAGGCTTTAGAACACCGGTGGACACCACGGTCGCGATGGAGTTCGCTGCATCGTGGAACCCGTTCATGAAATCGAAGACGAGGGCTATCGCGACGAGCAGGATCACCGTCCAGATGACGAGTTGAATCGTGTGCATGTTCGGACCTGCTCAGGCGTTTTCGAGCACGATGCCCTGGATTATCTTGGCCGCGGCCTCGCACTTGTCGGTGATCGTCTCGAGCAATTCATAGACGCTTTTCAGCTTGATCAGTGTCTTGACATCCTCCTCCTCCCGGAAGAGCCGCGAGATCGCGATGCGCAGCAACCTGTCAACGTCTGATTCAAGCTCGTCGATCTCCTTGCAGCATCGCAGGATCTGTTGCGCCTGCTTCATGTCAGAAAGCATGCTGACCGCCTGCTGAACCTGAATTGCCGTTCGTGTGCTCAGGCGCGCAAACTCGATCGCGTCATCGGGCAGCGCCTGCACGTCGTAGAGCGTGATGGTGTTCGCGACGTCCTCAATGACGTCGATGATGTCGTCCAGCGTGTTGATAAGCTGCTGGATTTCATCGCGATCAAGTGGCGTGATGAATGTCTTGTGCAACAGGTCGTTGCACTCACTCGTGAGCTTGTCGGCGGACTTTTCGATGATTTTTATGTTGCGCCGGTGACGCTCCGCGTCCTCAAGATTCTCGATCAGCTTTTCGAGAGCCTGGCTGCCATCCACGATATAACGGGCGTGAGCATTGAAGAGCTCAAAGAAATTACCGTCTCTGGGCATGAACCGGCCGAACATAGGGTGTCCCCTCGGGTTTGACGGTGCGCCGCTCGCTCCGTCACACAAATGACACATATTACCGTTGTTCGAGCTGTGCCTGGCTGAGCCAAAATTCGGTGACTTTCGCTCCACGAGGCAGGGGGCGGCAAGTATCTGATCAGCATGAACGGCCCGGACTGCGTTACGCCTGCTCAATGGGAGGCGGGTGGGCCGAAGCGATGGCATGAAGGATCGCTTCACGCGATGACATCGGACGGTCAAAGTACAATTGGCGAACGGCAGAAACAGGATGAGCCCTGCCCGACGCAATTCCGCTGCGCAACAGCTTTCTCCGGGCCGGCCAATCAACGATGGCGTTCCTTGTTCTACGTTGTGCGCCCGGCATCGCGGATCGTGAGGCCGAAAGTTGTGTCGAGCGATTGAGGCTCACGCGCTTTCGTCGTGCCCGCTTGCCCGAGAATTCGATGCCGGACTGAAAATGCCCGTTAGCGATATAGCTGCGCTTCGCGGGCACGTCGAGACGAATGACCGCTCACTAGCGAGGTGGCAGGCGCTAGTCGACCCCTTGGCCGCCACCCGGTCCATAAGGTTGGCGAGGACCGTTCTCACTACTTCATCGGCCACTCACCCAAGGGAGCGTGTGCTACTTGCTGGCGAAATCCGTCATTGCACGCAGGACCGCCATTGTGGGACTCGTTTCGCTTCCCAGATGCGTCTCCGCCCGACAGGCCACTACCTCTTACGCAAGCGATGGTTCGTCGCTTTGAACGCACGAGCGTTAGTTGTTTGCCATACTTCCGTGAGAATGTCGTTACTGTCCGCTGGTTGTTCCCGTTACCTGTTCAAAGGCCGCAAGCAGCGGTTCCGTGCATGGTGTTCAACTCAAATGGGGGCGGATATGGCTTCCGGAAAAAACAGCGGCGTCAACCGAACAAGCCCAACGTATTCCTGCTTCTGTAACAAGGCGCTTGCCCAGTATGCGAATCGCCGCATCGGCGCCGACCTCGCGCGACGCGGATTCCTGATCGGCATGGGGGCGACCATGCTAAGTGCCGTGCTCCCAGAACTCGTTCGGGCGCAGGGTGCGAGTCCCGCCGCCGCTGCGCCGCAGCCCGTCACGTTTACAAATTTCCGACTGTTCGACGGCAAGTCCGCCGGTCTGCGCGATGGGATCTATCTCGTCGTCGAAGGAAGTCGCATCTCACAGCTTGGGCAAGGCCAGCCACCCGCTGCCGGCACGAACCGCACAATCGATTGCGGCGGCAAGGTGATGATGCCGGGGATGATCGAGATGCACTGGCACGCCATGCTCGCCTCGCTCCCGATCCAGACGATCTTGCAGGCCGACCTGGGCCTGGTGTATCTGGCTGCGAGTGCGGAAGCCCAGCGTACGTTGCTGCGTGGTTTCACGACGATACGCGATGTGGGCGGCCCGGCATTCGCGCTGAAACAGGCTATCGACGCAGGGATGATTCCTGGCCCGCGTATTTATCCGTCCGGTGCGATGATCACGACGACAGGTGGTCATGGCGATTTTCGCCCGCTCACGGACATCCCGCGTACGACGGGCGAAGTCAGTGCGCAGGAAAGGACCGGCGCGAATGCGATCGCCGATTCGGCGGACGAGGTGCGGTTACGCGTGCGCGAGCAGTTCCTGCAGGGCGCAACGCAGATCAAGATCGTGGGAGCCGGCGGCGTATCCACGCCGCGCAGCCCACTCGACATGCTGACCTTCACCGAGCAGCAACTGCGAGCAGCCGTCGAAACCGCGGGCGATTGGGGGACCTATGTGGCCGTTCATGCGTACACGTCAGAAGCCGTGAAGCGAGCGGTGGCAGCAGGCGCGCAATGTATCGAACATGGTCATCTGATGGACGATCATGCAGCCGAGATCATGGCGAAGAACGGGACATGGTTAAGTACCCAGCCATTCGTGAACGAAGACGACGTCGGGCCGCTAGCGGGACCGATCCTCGACAAGTTCCGGGAAGTCATCGTGGGGACCAACAACATGTACAAACTCGCACGCAAGCACGGACTCAAGGTGGCGTTCGGGACCGACTTGATCTTCTCGCCGGCGGTGGCGGCACGCCAGGGTTTGATGATTGGCAATATGACGCGCTGGTACAACGGCTCCGAAATTTTGCGGATGGTGACAGGGGGCAACGGGGAGTTGCTAGAGCTCTCAGGAAAGCGTAACCCCTATCCCGCCAGGCTGGGTGTGCTGGAGCAGGGTGCATGGGCCGATTTGCTGGTCGTCGGTGGCAACCCGCTCGACAATGTGGGACTGCTCGCCGATCCCGACAAGAACCTGAAGCTGATCATGAAGGATGGGCGCATCTATAAAGATGCCATGCAGACCTAGACCTGCCTCTATAGGTTGTTGAAGAGGTGACGGCGAATCATGTCGGCGGCTGGCCGGAGCGGCGCGGCGTGAAGTCCGATACACGCCGAGATTAAACAGGCGCTACTGGCAGCGGACGAACTGCAAAAAGTCCGCTGTCTGACTTGAGCTGACGTTTGAATGTCAATCAAAGCCTCCTGGTGAGCGGCCGCAGTTGGCCGAAATGGCAAGTTTGGAGCCCGTTCAGACGTGTCAACCTCCTGCGCGGCCCCGATTTTTGAATCCAGTGGTCAGCGATTCAACAGCCCGCATTGGCGGAGTTCTTCGGCAAGCACCTTGTGCCCGGTAAAGACATGTCCGGTCAGGCCTGCCTTACGGGCGCCCGCCACATTCGCTTCAAGATCGTCAATAAATAGCGATTCCGAAGGAGCCGCACCCAGCGAGTCGATGCACTTCAGGAAGGTTTGGGTCGATGGCTTCGCGGCACTGAAGGATGCCGACGCGAACACGTTGCTGCCAAAGAGTTCCGCGATAGGTAGGCACAGGTAGGCGATGTTGTCTGTCACGAGTCGTGGGTTATTGGTCAGAACGGCGATCCTGCACGTCCTGGATACCGTCTCAGCCAGCGCGAGTACCTCGAAGTTCGGTGACATCGACTCGCGACGGGCCAGCAGCCAGTCGTCACGCGACACCCTGCACCCGAGCAGCTTGCCGGTTTCGCGCAGATATGAATCATCATCAATCAATCCAGCGTCGGCTTTCGCTTCCAGTCCGGAACCCCATATCGTTTGCGTGACTTCATCGAATGGGCGACCCGACAGCGACGCGAGGCATCTGACACGGGCGGATCGGTCATAGTGCGCGAGGACATCGTCCATGTCGAACAGGACAAGCGAGATTGGCATTCTGAAATCGGGACGGTTTGGAGGGCGGTATATCGTTGCGGGCCACCAGCGACTAAAAACCTGGAGCCGTGGACGATTGTCGACGATCCAGTCATCATTGTCGAATGACCGCTTGGGGGGCGACTTTCACGCCGTGGCTTTAAGCTCCAATGTCGCGAGACGCAAGAGTCGATGTCGCACGCCTAAGGCTACCCTGAGCGGAGCATCCACCTACCGTCTGATGCCGCTCGAAGCGCGGCTCGTTCAATTGCAGCCGTATCAAAGCACCGGCGAAATGTGGGCCGTTGATCCGTTCCTGCTGGCATCGGAAGTTGACCACACACCTGCGTAGTCCCTTCATAACCGCACGCAGCGTTCAAGGGCTGAATGTCCAGCACAGTTGTCGCACCGGTGGCCGCGCGATCATTGAGCGTGCCGCCAGTCAAGATGACTTGATTCGCGGCCCGTGCGCGCTCGGGCGTTTGTGATGTGCTGCACAATCGGAGCGCGACGCCGACCGGGTACGTGACGATCGTGAGATTGGTGAGCTTCGCAAACTAACGAGAATGGCGATTGCGGTACCGGCATCGGCGAATACTGTCTGACCGTCGTGAATGCTGCCGACCGCGGGCCTGGCAACCACCGTCTTCACCCGGACGCGCATGCAGGTGTGTGCGTAGGTACCCGCGCCTCATTATCGGCGGGCATGGCGCCGCCATGTATGCGCCGCCCTTTTCCAGGTCGAGGAGGTGGCGGCGCAGCGTTTTGCGCGACACGCCGGGATCCACCATGATCCTCTCGTTCGAGACACGGCCGAGCATCGACAAGCGGCGCATATCTGCGCGTACGAACAGCTCAATCGTGGGATCTGGCAATCGGGGTTCCGTCGGCGCGACGGTATGCAGCCCGCATCCGCCAAAACGCGAAGTTACACGTTTTCGACAGCTTGCAAAATTCTGGATTTAAATCTAGCCTGCACCAGCAATCGGCGGATCTCTTCAACGCACTACCTTCCATCCGGGAACAGCGATGACGATGAAGCGTATCTGGGCGTGCCGTGTCCTTTCGATCTCTGCAACGGCTGGACTGGCTGCGGGCGGCAGTGACCCTGCATCGGCTGCGCCACCGGACGCGCTTGTGGCAGCCGCCAGGCAGGAAGGGCAGTTGACCACGATCGCCCTGCCGCATGACTGGTGCGGGTACGGCGCGCTGATCGCCGCATTCCAGAAGAAGTATGGTATCCATGTCAACGAACTCAACCCTGACGCAGGCTCGGGGGACGAGATCGAAGCGATCAAGGCGAACAAAGGCAACAAGGGACCACAAGCGCCCGACGTGATCGATGTCGGCCTGTCGTTCGGACCATCCGCGAAAAAAGAAGGCCTGTTGCAGCCTTACAAGGTATCGACGTGGGACTCGATCCCGGCAGCTTCCAAGGACGCGGAAGGCTACTGGTACGGCGACTACTATGGCGTGCTTGCGTTCGAAGTCAACGCGGACATGATCGACAAGGCGCCGGCCGATTGGGGCGATCTGCTCAAATCGGACTACCGCAATGCGGTCTCGCTCGCCGGTGACCCGCGCTCGGCGAATCAGGCCATTCAGGCCGTCTATGCCGCCGGCCTTTCGCAAAGCAAAGGCGATGCAACGAAGGCGGACCAGACGGGCCTCAAGTTCTTCGCCGATCTGAACAAGAGCGGCAACTTCGTGCCGGTAATCGGCAAGGCCGCATCACTGGCACAGGGCACGACGCCGATAATCGTGCGTTGGGACTACAACGCGCTTGCCGATCGGGACACGCTCAAAGGCAACCCGAAGGTACAAGTCATTGTGCCGAAGACAGGCGTGGTGGCGGGCGTCTACGTGCAGGCGATCAGTGCCTTTGCGCCTCATCCGAATGCCGCGAAACTGTGGATGGAATTCCTCTACTCTGACGAAGGACAGCTCGGTTGGCTTGCCGGTTATTGTCATCCGATGCGCTACAACGAACTCGTCGCGCAGAAGAAGGTGCCGGCAGCGCTGCTCGCGAAGCTGCCGCCTGCATCGGCCTACGGCAACGCGGTCTTTCCGACGCTCGATCAGCAGAACGCCACGAAGGACGTCGTGACCAAAGGCTGGGATCAGGTCGTTGGCGCGAACGTGAAGTAGGCACGCGAGACCACCGGGATGAGCGCATCTCCGCAGCCAGACGCCTCGGGCCCGGACTTGCTGACGCCTGCCGGGCCCGCGCCGAAATCCGGTCCCGTGCGCGACAGCGGCGGTGCAAGCTGGCTGACTTATGCGGGCGTCGTGCCGTTTTTCGCATTCGCGCTGCTATTTCTTTTATTGCCCACCGCGCTTCTGATGATCGGCGCGTTTCAGGATGCGCAGGGGCACTTCACGCTGGCGAATCTTCGCGAGCTGTTTGAACCGGCCGTACTCGATGCCTACTGGATCAGCGTGAAGGTGAGCGTCGCCTCCGCGACCGGCGGGGCGATCTTCGGCGCGCTGCTCGCGTGGGCCGCGGTGCATGGTCGGTTACCCGCGTGGATCCGCCCAACGCTCATGACCTTTTCTGGCGTCGCGTCCAACTTCGCGGGAGTGCCGCTCGCCTTCGCGTTCATCAGTACATTGGGGCGCGTGGGTCTCGTGACGGTGCTCGCACGGAAATATCTGGGCTTCAATCTCTATTCCACCGGGTTCAGCATTCTGAGCTTCCTCGGGCTGACCATTACGTACCTTTACTTCCAGATTCCGTTGATGGTGCTCATCATCACGCCGGCGCTCGATGGCCTGAAACGCGAGTGGCGCGAAGCGTGCGACTGCCTCGGCGGCACGGCGGCGCAATACTGGCGCTACGTTGGTTTGCCGGTCCTCTGGCCTAGCTTTCTGGGTGCGGCCCTGGTGCTGTTTGCCAACGCGTTCGGCGCGGTCGCCACGGCTTACGCGTTGACTGGCAGTTCCCTCAACATCGTTCCGATCCTGCTGTTTGCGCAGATTCGCGGCGACGTGCTGCATAACCAGAACCTCGGTTACGCCCTCGCGCTCGGCATGATCGTAGTCACGGGCCTGTCCAACGGCGGCTACATCTGGTTGCGCGCACGAGCCGAAAGGGGACGCTGATGAAATCGCAATCGCGCGCGGGCGCGTGGGTCACCGTGATCATCGGCACACTGTATTTTTTGATTCCGCTCGCCGCGACCTTCGAGTTCAGTCTGCGGATGCGTCGCGGCACGTACAGCTTCGATGCGTACCGCGTTGTCATGGGAGACCCCCATTTTCAGGCTTCGTTCGGCTATTCGGTATTGATGGGGTTGCTCACCATCGTGATCGGCGTGCTGCTCGTCGTGCCGACGGCGTATTGGGTGCAACTGCGCTTGCCGAAGCTTCGGCCGGTCGTGGAGTTCATCACCTTGCTGCCGCTCGTGATACCGGCCATCGTGATCGTCTTCGGCTACCTGCGCATCTACAGCAGCAGTTCGATTTTGCCGTTCACCAGTAACGAACGCGCAACCGATCTGCTACTCGTATTCGGTTACGTCACGCTATCGCTGCCTTTTATGTACCGCGCCGTCGATGCGGGTATGCGCGCCGTTGATGTACGCTCGCTGACCGAGGCTGCCGAGTGTCTCGGCGCGGGCTGGACCACGATCCTTTTCCGCGTGATTTTCCCTAACGTACGCTCGGGAATTCTGTCTGGCGCGTTCCTGACGTTCGCCGTGGTGATCGGCGAATTCACGATCGCGAGCCTGCTCGATCGCCCGGCGTTCGGACCGTATTTGCAGCTGATCGGCGCGAACCGCGCTTACGAGCCCTCGGCGCTGGCGATCATCGCCTTCATTGTCACGTGGGCATCGATGGGTTTGATCCAGGTGTTCGGCTCGGCGCGCGCGCTGGCCGGCCATAAAACTTGAGCCGGTGAGGCCGCGACCCATGGCATTTCTCGAGATCGACAATCTCCACAAGGCGTTTGGGGCGAATGTTGCGGTGCATCAGTTCGACATGAGCATCGCCCAAGGCGAATTCATCACCTTTCTCGGCCCGTCGGGCTGCGGTAAGACGACCGTACTGCGCATGATCGCCGGATTCGAAACGCCCACGCGCGGCGCGATCCGTCTGAACGGACGTGACGTTACGCGTGTGCGCACACGCGATCGCGCCGTCGGCATGGTGTTCCAGTCCTATGCGTTGTTTCCGAACATGACGGTGGCGCAGAACATCGGCTTCGCGTTGAAGGTCGCAAAGCGTTCAGAGAAGGAGACGAGCGGGCGTGTTGCAGAGATGCTGGAACTCATCAAATTGCCGCATCTCGCCGGGCGCTATCCGTGGCAATTGTCCGGTGGGCAGCAACAGCGTGTGGCCTTGGCCCGTGCGCTCGCGAGCAAGCCTCAAGTGCTGCTGCTCGACGAACCGCTTTCCGCGCTCGACGCAAAAATTCGCGTCGCACTGCGCGAAGATATACGGGCACTGCAGCGTGAACTTGGCATCACGTCGATCTTCGTCACGCACGATCAGGAAGAAGCGTTGTCAATGTCGGACCGCATCGTCGTAATGAACGACGGGCGTGTCGAGCAAGTGGGGGCACCGCTCGATATATACAATTTTCCGCGCACGCGCTTTGTCGCGACGTTCGTGGGAACGCTCAATATCCTGGCCGGGCGTGTGATCGATCCTGCAACGGGACGCATTGCCGTTGACGGTCAGGAACTCGTGACATCGCGGCCGCTCCCATCAGACGATGCCGGCAAGGAGCGTGTGCTGGCGTTGCGTCCCGAGGCAATTCTGCTGGAGCCGCCATCGACCGACCGCAACTCGCTGGCGGCGAGGGTTGAAGAGATCAGCTTCCTCGGCTCCGTGGTGCGTATTCGCGCGCGGGTCAGCAGCGCAATCGTCACCCTCGATGTCTTCAACGATCCGAACCGGATCCTGCCCGAACGCGGGCAGCCAGTTGCGCTTGGCTTTTCGCACGACAATCTGCTTGTGCTGGATGAGAACGTGCACTAGCAGGGATCGCTGACCGATAGTCTGGAGCACGCTGACATCCACAACCAGAACGCGTAGAAGGCCGGGAAGAAGGCCGACAAGCCCCCGCGTGAAGCGATGGATCCGTTGCCAAAGACTTTCATCACGCCGTTCAATCGCAGAGCGCGTGCAGTTAGCACCGAGCCTCGAAATAAACGCCCCACATCCTGAAGGCGTACGAAGATAGCTGCAACGAGGCCGAATGTAGACCTGCAATCGATCCTGTTCGTCGAATCCACGGAGACCTGGCGCAAATGCGGTGTTCAAGGAGACAGACTTAATGTGCTCTACGGATGTTGATGTGCCGGACAACTTCCGCTACGCATCATGACTGCCGAGCTCGCGAGGGGATACACTGCAACTTGCGATGGATACAGGAGGCGGAGATGATCAATTCTGACCCCCAAAGCACTTTCCGAGGACTACCGCTTACACCAGAGCAGGACGCGGAAGTACGGCACTATATCAAGGTCCGAACGCAGCACGGGTTGCCCTGGGATACGGCGGAACTGCGCGCGATGCTCAGAGATATGCTGCAGCCCCCAATTGACGACAACGGTGATGTTGATCCGGCTGAGGCTGAAATGAAAGGAGCCGCTGAACGTGCGACGGGATTGGTCGATGAGGAGATAGACCCCATCGAGGCGAATGAGGAGCAAAACGCGGCGATGGAGACGGAGTGGATGAAAGGACCCAGACGTTAGGACTCCGAGTACTCATGTTTGTCGATCGGGTATCGTACAACGGCTCCATGTGCGCTGCGCTGCATATCTAAAGGAACCCTGATTATCTTGCTGGAATGAAGCAGATAAGGACGGATGCCGTGTACGTGCAACACGGCTCACATGAGTGACAAGCAGACAGGCGAGGCAGTTCGACAGGGTTCTTGTTCCGCCAGGAAAATATCACTTGAAACCGTAGTTTGGTTGTCCGTCCTAGTTCGACCCGAATCAGCCACTCGCATGTCTTGAAAGCCGACGCTCGCTGAGCCGGTTGTGACCGATGTCCGGCGTAGGGCCGAGCGTCGAAAACCTGATTTCAATCCGGGGTCAATGCAAACTCGATTTTCACAAGGCCGCCGTCGATTGACATAGTCTGTTTTTCAGCCTGACCGGGTCTTGCCATGCAAAAGAGCTCCTCCGCGTGAGTTCCAGAATTCTCCCCGCGATGGCAAACCCAGGCACCGTCCGTTTCGCTCAGACCTGCAGGTCCCCATGGGGTTAACTCTCTATGGGCTATTCCGACGATTCCACTATGGACGTTCGGATGATCAGTGATTTCTGGCAGAAACTCGGCGTGACCAATTCCCATCGGTTGCCAGTTGCACCGACCGGGCAAATAGCGATCAAGAAAGAAGCGTACGGTAAAGTCGCTTTGGCCCGCCTGCAGCCGAACCGAATCGTACACAACTTGCGGGACATCAGGAGCGCCCACGAGGCTTGCAAATAACGTCTGGTTCATACATTCATCTTTCGTCGTGCCATAGTCCGAGTCGAGCCAAAGCTCCATACGTGGATCCTTGTGTACTTGGATAACCAGGATTCTTTTCGGAGACGGGTTGATCTCCGGTCGATCTAAGTATCGGTTCTGGGCGAGTTCTGTATGCTCCCGGAACTGCACGAGGTCGGGCTGTGCATGTGCGACAAGCGTGTATCCGACGAAACAGACCACCGCGCTCGCCATTGCAACAAGTCGTCGATGGAGCATTATTTTTCCTCGTATGCATTTGAATCGGGTGATCGCTTTCTCACATTCCCGGCAGCAAGAATAGCAGGGACAGACAAAGGGGCACATCAAATTGTTAACGAACTTGCCTCCTAGATCGAATGTCCCATCCTGGCCGAGACCGGAAGTCGCCGTAAGGCGGGAAGCTTCGAGCTGCCACTTCACTTCAGCGCCACGCCGTCGCTCGCCAGCACCGGTCGCCGAACGCCCAGACTGCTTGCCCGACGTGTAGCGACCCTAATACGACAAACGTCTGAAGAGACCGCGCTTCATCAATGCTGCATCGAGCGGCCACTGCAAACCCTGCGCGCTGTCCTGACGTCTGACCGTGGTGCAGAGACAGCAACGCTTCCACCTCATCCAATGAGAAGCCAAAGCACTGCGACGGCTTGTTCGCCGTCTTAAGGAAGGATGTCGTGGCCGCGCGTCGCGCTGGCAGCTCAGATTGCCGGACGACCATGAGCGCACTTTTGTCAGGCTCATCAACCTGCTTGCGCCGCGTTCCGTTAGGCCGAATGTGGTCACGCCAACACATGGCTGGAATAACGCTGCCCGATGGTTCGTATAGCTGAAGCACTTCGCGAAGACGCAGTGCTCGAGTCTCGGAAGCGGTTAGCAAGTGGACGAAAAGGGGCGTGCCATGAAGGAATCCAACGAACAGGAAGACCTCCGGTTGCTGGTCGCGCTGAGGGCTGAAGCGGGAAAATATAACGGTATCAGCGAACTCAGAATGGCGGGCTGCACTGCGTTCAGTCTGCATGGGGGCATAACGGCCTGCGCTTTTGGAAATCTGATCGCCCTCAAGCTCCCCGAACTCTCGGTCGCTGCATTACTGCAGACGCCCGGTTGCCGATCGCTCCAGCCGTTCGGACAAATGGCATCACCGCATTGGCTTGCCTTCACGGTGACAAGCCCGGCCTTCGAGGCGCTTGACCAATTGTTCGAGGAGGCCGTGGCGTTTGCACACGAATCACAGCAAACCCACAGCGAGCGATGTAACGCCAGGGCTGCATCGCGTTAGCGTAGTGTTACACCTGCAATTCGAGAGCAAGCAACTCGTCAATAGTCTGGCGACGTCGGATGAGCCGAGGCACGCTCCGGTCCACGAGCACTTCGGCCGCGAGTGGCCTGCTGTTGTAGTTAGACGACATCGACGCACCATACGCGCCGGTGTTACCGAAGAACAGAAGGTCGCCGATCTGGGGGCGCGGCAACTGCCGGTGCGTAACGACTCCAGTACTGTCCTGCGTGAACACGTCACCCGATTCGCAGAGCGGGCCCGCAATCGCGACGCTCGCGAGTTGTCGGCTTTCGGCAAAGGTGCTGTCCAAAGCGCAAACGGTCACGGCGTGATGACTGCCATACATTGCCGGCCGCATAAGGTCGTTGAAACCTGCGTCAATCAGAACAAAGTCGTGATCGGGCCGATGATTGATCGATTGTACCTGCGTCACGAGCGTGCCAGCCTCGGCGACCAGAAAACGACCCGGCTCGATCTCGATTCGCACTGTGTGTGCAAGATGCCGCTCGATCCGCTTGCGCGCGGCATCCCACCGGCGGAAATAGTGATCAACATCAACGCCTGGCTCACTCTCGCGGTACGGTACCGAAAGACCACCACCTGCCGAAATCGCCTCGATGTCGTGATCGAGCGCTTCGACGATGTTGACCATTGCATCGCACACTTCCGAAAGATGTTCATAGTCTACGCCCGAGCCGATGTGCATATGAATGCCGACCAGCTCTAGCTGATACTGACGCACCATTGCGATAGCGCGCGTGACGTCTTCAAACCAGATCCCATGCTTGCTCCGCGGCCCGCCGGTGTTGGTCTTGCGACTGTGCCCGTGCCCGAAGCCTGGGTTGATGCGCAGCCAGACGCGGTGGCCAGCCGAATGCTGGCCGATGCGCGCGAGCATGTCGAGAGAGCCTGCGTTGACCGTAATACCGCAAGCCAGCACTTTCTCAAGCGTTGGCATGTCGATCAGATCAGCTGTGAAAACAACGCCTTCGGGGTCACCGTCCGGCCGGAATCCTGCAGCGAGACTACGCTCTATCTCACCCAGTGATACTGCGTCGACGAGTACTCCCTCGTCACGCATGAGTTTCAGGATGTGAATGTTCGAGCATGCCTTCTGCGCATAACGGATCACGTCGAATTGCCGCAGGCGAGAGATGCGGTCACGAATCGTCTCGGCGTCGTACACCCAAAGCGGGGTGCGGTGGCGTTCGGCGAGCGCAGCGAGCTGGAGTGGGTCGAGAGACATGGCAGTCGAATCAGGCAAATGAATGAGGGGGCAACATGCTGACGACGGTTATGCGTCGGCTTGCCCCCGAATGTTATTTATCTCGAAGCGATATCGAGGCGAGGATTCCATCGAGAGGGTGAGTAGTGTGTTGTGTTCGCCGACTTACTGCGCGTGCAGAAAGCGCAGCGCATTCTCCAGGTCGGCGATCAGATCCTCCTTTGCTTCGAGGCCGATATGCAGGCGGAACGCAAATCCATCGTACGGCCAGTTGCCGTCTGGTCGCTCATGGCGGGGATCGAACGGCATCACGAGGCTCTCGAATCCGCCCCAGGAGAAGCCCAGCCCGAACAGGTGAAGATTGTCGATAAACGAGCGGAATGTGTCGCGGGAAAACGTCGGCTTTAGCACTACACTGAACAGCCCCGAAGCGCCCTTGTAGTCACGCGCCCAGATCAGGTGTCCCGGCGCATCTGGCAGCGCGGGGTGCAGTACGCGCTCGACTTCCGGCCGGTTGGCCAGCCAGTTAGCGATATCCACGCCATGGCGAAAATGCCGCTCCAGGCGAATTGCCATCGTGCGTAGACCCCGCAGGGCGAGGTAGGCGTCATCGGGTCCGGCGTGAAGTCCCGCGGCATACACATACTCGCGTATGGTCGCCCACGCCTCACGGTTGGCGGTAATTACGCCCATCGTCGCATCTGAGTGGCCCACTATGTATTTCGTTGCCGCGTGCACAGATACGTCGACGCCGTGCTCGAAAGGTTTGAAGAACAGTGGCGTCGCCCACGTGTTGTCCATCACAACCTTTGCGCCTCTCTTACGAGCCTGAGCGCAGATCGCCGGGACGTCCTGCACCTCAAAGGTCTGGGAGCCCGGTGACTCGAGAAAAACGAGAGTCGTATTGGGTCTGAACAGCGCGCCAATGTCGGATCCTGCCGTCGAGTCATAGTAGGTCACCGTGACGCCACAGCGTCGCAGGACAGTATCGGCAAAATGCCGTGTCGGCCCATACACGCTGTTGCAGATCAGTACGTGATCACCGGACTTGACGAATGCCATGATCGCGCTAGTACAGGCAGCAAGGCCCGATGAAACCAGCAACGAACGGTATCCGCCTTCGAGTTGCGCCAGCATCTCCTGGAGTGCGAACGTGGTCGGTGTGCCTTTTCGCCCGTACCATAGTTCCTGCCCGTCCGGGCTGGACATGGCTCTGGCTCTCGTCTCCATGTCTTCCATGTCGCGGAAGACGATAGTCGATGCACGGAAAACAGGCGGATTCACCACACCGCCGAACGTCTCCGGATCATAGGCACCATGGAGTAAAACGGTTTCAGAATGCATGTTTGTTCCTTGTCGAACGATTTCGGCGGCCGACTGTTATTCGTTGGATCTGCAAAATATTAAAGTTCGCGAGGCAACCCAGCGAAAGCTCGCACGCAGTCGTGCCTTGTCACAACCGTATTGCGCATGCGCGGCAGGAGCGACAGTTATCGCTCAGTCTGTTGAACCGCGTCTTTTCCTTGATGCCACCATGCGGTCATGCAGTGCGGTCACCACCTTGCTGCCCGTACACACGAACAGGAAAGGAAACAGCGCGTGGACGAACAGGGCAAGAGATGCGAGAAACATGGGAACGCTGAACGAGAACGACATCCTCATGTGCTGGAAGTACGTCTCGTCGACCGAGTTGGGATGCTCGCGAAAAAGTCGGAGCAGGGTGATCATGGATGAGACCTCTTCGCTTGTCGTCAGGCAATGTCGGCGGATGCGATTCCCGCTTCGCTGCATCGCATCCAACCTTCGAAGTCCGTTATCGTACGAAAGCAAAAGGAGAATATTTTTTTGTTCTTCCTACCATCTTCCCCCTAAATTGAAGGAAATAGTTCTCTATTGGATCAGGGTCGCGCGTGCTGGACCAATTGAATGGTGATGGTTGACACCGAAACTGATGCCTTGCTTCAGTCCGCGTCCAGACATCATGTGACGACGACGCAGGCGCACGAGCAGGCCTCACCGTTCGTCGTTCCCGTTGCAGTTGCCAGATTCCCCCATCTGCGACAGGGAGAATTTCGTTCTTCCTCTTAGGGGATAAACAGGACGGTATTTAAAAAAAAATTCTCTCTCGGCCCCCTTAGGATTGCTTCCACACAAGGCCAGCGCGAAGACACGAGTTGATGCCAGGAGCGCTACGCAATTCGTTCGCTGCGCAGGTGTGAGAGCGCCACCGAATGAGGGTTTAACCTGAGTTTGAATATGGTTGACAAATCCTCTAACGTTTCAGCGGCTCAGTGGCAGCATCGAGCGCACCGCGAGTACCCGTACACCTGTCGTGTCAATGCCTGGCTTCTCGGCCTGTCGTTGCATTCAAGCCGAAATGTGGTTCTGTCAATGAGCTGGAGAGGGTATTCCGCGTTCGGCATACCAGGTAGAACGAGTAACCAACACTCAGGAGGAGACTATGAACTTCAAACGCCTTATCAATCAGCTTTTGCGCGGTGCGGTCGTCGCGACTGCGTTCAGCTTCGTAGGCGCAAGCGCCCACGCCCAGAACCTGCTCGAAACAGTCAAATCGAACGGCATGCTGCGCGTTGGCCTGGAGGGTACCTATCCGCCGTTCGATTACCGCAACGCGACCGGCGAACTCGAAGGCTTCGATGTGGATGTCGCAAAGGCGCTCGCAAACAGACTAGGTGTCAAGGTGCAATTCATACCCACCGAGTGGAGCGGCATCCTCGCGGGCCTGCAAGCTGGAAAGTTTGACGTGATCGTCAATCAGGTCACCATCACCCCGCAGCGTAAGCAGGCGCTCGATTTCAGCCAGCCCTATACGTTCTCCGCCGCCCAGTTGATCCAGCGGGCCAATGACAAACGCGACTTCACGTCCCTTGATGAATTCAAGGGGGACAAGAAGCTGGGAGTGACCCTTGGCACGAACTATGACCAGATGGCGAGGGCCGTGACAGGTATTAATGCGCAGACGTACCCGGGTGCGGCGGAAAAGCTGAGTGATCTCGCGTCGAATCGAATCGATGCGACGCTCGATGACCGGTTGATGCTGCCGTACATCATCAAGACGTCGCATCTGCCGCTGCGTGCTGGCGCAGTGCTCAAGGGAGCCGACCAGGAAATGGGCATTCCGTTCCGCAAGGGAAATCCGGAATTCGAAAAGGCAATCAACGGTGCACTCAGCGCGATGAAGGAGGACGGCACGCTGAAGAAGATCTCCATGCACTGGTTTGGCACTGATGTAACGCAACCCGTCTCGCAGTAAGCGCCCCTTCAATTTGCTGCGCCGCTCCGCTTCCTGCCGGAGTGGCGCGCACGTTAGGCTATTTATCGCATGACACCAATTGATCTTGTCATTCACGCTCTGCCCGTTCTCTTGATGGGCGCGATGGTCACCTTGAAGTTCGCTCTGGCCGCCGCTGTCCTTGGCCTGTGCGTCGGTGTCGTCGTCGCTATCATGGGAATCAGTGGGCAGCCGCTGGTCGCCGGCGTCGCCCGTGGATACGTCAGCCTCATGCGCGGCACGCCGCTACTCGTACAGATTTTCCTCGTGTACTACGGGTTGCCCGGTCTAGGCATCTCTCTGGATCCGACGAGCGCAGGCATTCTTGCGTTGACGGCCAACGCTGGCGCCTATCTTTCCGAAAGTATGCGCGGTGCGATTCTCGGTATCGGTCGAGGTCAGTGGAGTGCGGCACACAGCCTTGGCCTGAGTCACCTGCAGACACTGCGGTACGTCATTTGCCCTCAGGCCTTGAGGATCGCTGTGCCAAGTCTTGGCAATACATTGATCAGCCTGATCAAGGACACGTCGCTGGTTTCAGTGATCACCGTGACTGAGATGCTGCGCGCGGCACAGGAAGTCATTGCGTCCACGTTTCAGCCGTTACCACTCTATCTGGCAGCGGCGGCGATTTACTGGCTGCTCAGTACCGCTATGTCGTGGGGCCAGCGTCACGTAGAAGCACGGCTTGCGCAGGCGCATGTGCGCTGAGGAAACCAGGCTGCCCGCGGATCACGAGGATATTTTGATGATTGCACTGAAAGATGTGTCGAAGTGGTACGGATCGTTTCAGGTTCTGACTGGCTGCACGACCGAAGTCAACAAGGGCGAAGTGGTTGTCGTATGCGGTCCGTCTGGCTCCGGCAAGTCGACGCTGATCAAGACGGTGAACGGCCTCGAGCCGTTCCAGCAAGGGGAGATCGTCGTTGGCGGTCAGTCGGTTGGGGACAAGCGTGCAAACCTGTCGAAACTGCGCGCGAAGGTCGGCATGGTGTTCCAGCATTTCGAGCTGTTTCCACACCTGTCTATCACGCAAAACCTGACGCTTGCGCAGATCAAGGTTCTCGGCCGGGATCGCGAGACCGCGACCGCGAAGGGCCTGGCGCTCCTTGACCGGGTTGGGCTTCGGGCACACGCCGACAAGTATCCCGGGCAGTTGTCCGGCGGCCAGCAACAACGTGTTGCGATTGCTCGGGCACTGTCGATGGATCCGATTGCGATGCTGTTTGACGAGCCGACGTCCGCGCTGGACCCCGAGATGATCAACGAGGTGCTCGACGTGATGATCGAACTTGCACGGGAAGGCATGACGATGATGTGCGTCACGCACGAAATGGGTTTCGCGAAGAAGGTGGCGCACCGTGTCCTGTTCATGGACAAGGGAATTATCGTCGAGGACGCTCACAAGGACGCCTTTTTCGAGGATCCGCAATCGGAGCGAGCGAAGGAATTTCTCATGCGCGTGCTACCCCATTGATCGGGTTCCTGGCGCGTCCATTCGTTTGCGAAGCGCCACGCGAAGGCCACAAGGGTTTCGAAGGGGGGGCGAAGTTGAGGGCGATCGCACCGACGAGCCTGTCCCCGAATACGGAACCCAATAAGCGATTCGCGCTGCGCTCTATTTCAGCCGGTCGAACCGCATAGCTCGATCGTGCCGGATTCGGGAACAGCCTTGCGGCTCGCAACATCTATTTCCTCGAGTGCAGGATGGTCGTCGAACGCTCAGTGCGCCGGACGAGCCGTCCGCCCGTCGAGGAGACTCAGATGAAAAGCTTCCGCTGGCCGTTGCTCGCCGCGCTTGCGCTCGCAAGCGCTACCGGTTTGGCGCAGGGTTCTGGCCCGACCGATCCCCAGATTGCCGCTATCGTCGTCGCGGCGAACCAGGCCGATATCGATGCCGGCAGACTCGCCGGGTCGAAAACGCAGTCGAAAGACGTCAAGGCGTTCGCCGAACGCATGGTCGCCGACCATACCAGCGTCAACCAGGCGGCCGTCAACTCGAATCATGAGCGATGCAAGACGCACTGGGTATAGCTACCCCGATCTCTACGTGGGCATGCAGTTTCGCAGTCCCGGTCGAACCATCACCGATGCCGACCTTGTCGGCTTCGCAGGGCTGACCGGCGATTTTTCCGAATTGCATACCAGCGACGTGTATGCGAAGAACAGTCAGTTTGGGCGGCGTGTCGCACACGGAATGCTGGGGCTCGCCTATGCGCATGGACTGATGTGGGCGCGTACGGGCGAGCTACGCGAGACCGCCATTGCCTTTCTCGGCATCAACGAGTGGAAGTTCGTGGCGCCGCTGTTCGTCGGCGACACGATGTTCGTCAACTACACGATCAATGAATTGCGCGACAGCAAGTCCAAACCCACGCAGGCCATCGCGCTCTTCGATGTGCAGGTCGTGAATCAGGACGGCCAGGTCGTCCAGCAGGGCATCAAGGCACTTCTGTGCTCGAAGGTGCCGCTAGCGGCGGTCGAGAAGTCGGTGTATCTCTCTCGTTTCGTTGAATCGATTGCGGCCTCGAAGGGGATTTGCTTCGAGGCCTGAATTCCCTGGGGGTGGCGACGCTCACGCTTCGTCAGTGTCACTAGTTCGTCTGGTTGCATGGCCGGCTCCGTAGTTCTCACGAGCCAACCAAGAGGCCAGAGGTCAAAACATAACGTCTATAGATAGCCAGGACACGTAGAAACCGAGGCCAAATTTTGGTACAGCTGACCGCGATAAACCCCATTATCGATGCTACCTAGCCAGCGAACGGCGGCACGCAAACGCGAATTTACTTGTTCCCGGACCAAGTTCTGAACGCTGTATCCAGGTTCAATCAACGTCAATCGAATCATTCGAATGATTCGATTGACGTTGGCGCGCCATAGTTCTAGACTGCCTTCATCGCGGGACCTGCTCCGCGCGCCACCCACAGGAGATATCGATGCCGAATTTCATCAAGCACATCGCGTTCAAGGTCGAGGACGTCGAGAAAGAGCGTGCGTTTTACGAGAACGTGTTTGGCTATAAGCACGTCAATACGGTGCGCCGCAAGGGCGCAAATGGCGACCACATCTCCCATCATCTGAGCGACGGCTACATGGATTTGACCCTGATCCACTACGAGTCATCGAATTCGGACGAAGCGGATTTCGCGGGCGCGGCGCCGTGCATTCATCACATCGGCATGGAAGTGGAAGATCTCGAGGCATTTATCGAGCAGATCAAGGCCAACGGCGGCCAGATTCTTACTGAGCCCGGCCATTTGCCAGTCAAGTTTCGCTCGCCGAATGGCCCCGTCGCCGAGGTCGTGCCGATGAAGCGCTGGGAGAAGGACACGCTCGCGGCCGGCGTTCACGGCGAAGTGCTCGAATAACGGCGGTTTCGCGGCGCGCCCGCCCGCGTCGCGACGACATCGGCGTGAGCGCGTAGCCACAACGACGCGTCCTCGAGAATGGGCGCGCAGGCGTAGCATGGGATAGGGCCAGGCGCCAGGGCGCCAGGTCCTGTCGACAGGAGACAGACGATGGCATCCACCCGTTCCACGAGACGGTTGAGCGCCACGAACGGCGTATTGTTCGTACTGTGCATCATGTCGTTCCTGATGTACGTGGACCGCACCAATATTTCCACGGCGGCACTGGCAATCCAGCGCGATCTCCAGTTGAGCAACGTCCAGCTGGGGCTCGTGTTTTCTGCGTTCGCGCTGACTTACGCAGTCGCGATGATCCCAGGCGGCTTTATTGGTGACCGGCTCGGGGCGCGCAAGATGCTCGCCATCTGCGGCGTGCTCTGGGGCGTCGGCACCTTGCTCACGGGTTTCGCCGGGGGCTTTTTTACGCTGCTGCTGGCGCGCTTTGTCGTCGGCATCGGCGAAAGCCCGATCGTGCCAGCCACCGCGCGCGCCCTTACCGCATGGATGAAGCCTGATCAACGCGGTTTTGCGCAAGGCATCACGCACGCATGCGCGCGTCTGGGCAACGCCTCGACGCCCATTCTTGTCGCCGCCCTCATCGGCGCGTTTTCATGGCATGCGGCATTCGTGATTCTCGGCGTGGCGAGTCTCGCGTGGGTCGCGCTCTGGATCTGGTATTACCGCGACCATCCCGCCGACCATCCCGCCATTACAGTGGAGGAAATCGCGCGGTTGCCCGCGAAAGTCGGCAAAGCGCGCGTGCCGATGCGCTGGAAGCCGCTGTTACGCTCGCTTTGGCCCGCGACGGTCGTGAGTTTTTGCCACGGGTGGATCTTGTGGTTCTTTCTGAACTGGATGCCGTCATTTTTCGCACAGGCCTATCATCTGAACATCCGCCATTCAGCGATCTTCAGTTCCGGCATTTTTCTGAGCGGAGTGGTCGGTACGACGCTCGGCGGGACGCTCAGCGATTTGCTGCTCAGGCGCACAGGCAATATCCGGCGTTCGCGGCAGACCGTGATCACGGTCGGCTTTCTCGCGCCGATTGTGTTCTTCGTGCCGATGTTCCTGCATCCATCGGCGACGGTCGCCGGCCTCTCGCTAGCCACCGCGCTATTTCTCTCCGAACTCGTGACGGCGCCACTGTGGGCCGTGGCGATGGACCTCGCGCCGAATCACGCGGCGACGTCCAGCAGCATCATGAATACGGGCCTCGGCATCGCAGCATCCGTGTCGCCGCCGCTCGTCGGCTGGCTGGTCGACGTAACGCATTCGTGGCAGCCAGTGTTTGCGCTCTCGATGTTCTTTCTTGCGCTCGGGCCGATTGCCGCGAACTGGATTCGTCCGGACCGTCCGTACCTCGGTGAGCCTGGGACGGCCAACGCGGAGCACGCAGCGGGCCCACTTGCGCCGCAGATGGACGCATCGTGACACGGGGCTTTACCCTGGCGACGTTCTCACGCCTGCGTTGGGATGCCGGAGTGGTCGACCGGAAAGCGGCGGCGCGGGCGTGCGCGTGTGCTGCCGAAGCTGCGCCAGGCGCTCGAACCGCTTCCTAGTCCTGCAAACCGCGGGTGTTGCGATAGACGCACCGACTCGATTCGACGAAACGCACGCGGTACTCGACCGGCTTGTCCTTGAACGTGTAGGCGGTGCGCTCGATGCGCAGCACGGGCGTGCCGACCGGTACGTTGAGCGCGAGCGCGATCGGCTCGTCGGCGATCGCGCCGCCCAGGTCTTCGACCACGCGCACGACCGAAATGCCGAAGCTTTCCTGATAGAAGCCGTAGATTGAACCGCGACGCGCGGCGAAACTCTCGGCGCTGAGATCCGGGAAGAGATCGAACGGCATCCACAGAAGATCGAGCATCACAGGCACGCCGTCGCGCAGGCGCAAGTTCTGTACGCTCGCGAGGCGTGCGCCGCGCTCGAGATTCAGGACCGACGCGAGCGCGGGCGTTGCGCGCTCCTTGCCGAAGCGCAACAACTGGGCGGTGACATGCACGGCGTTGCCATCGCGATCGACGAAGTTAAAATATTGATCGAACGCGTGCTCGTCGGCGAACTTCGCGACGATCGTGCCACGGCCCGCACGGCGGATCAGCAGGCGCTCCGCCACCAGTTCCTCGACCGCCCGCCTGATGGTGCCGATGCCGACGCCGAACGCCTCGGCCAATTGTGGCTCGGTGGGGATTTTCTCCCCAGCCGCCCATTTGCCGATGCGTAATTGCTCGAGAATCCCTGCGCGGACGATTTCATACAGCGGCTGGTCGCCTGAGTTGCGAATTCCTGGCATGGGTTCAGCGGAAGAGGGCTTGGGGTCAAGGAGTACGCAGCGGTTTGGGGAGCGCGCGTAAATGACCGAAGGATACAGGATTGGTACTGCGCGTCCAAATTGGGCGTTGTCGCTGAAACCCATACGGCACGCCCTCGGGCGCATGGTGGCGTATCGCCGCAACCGGCCTGAAGATGCGCAGCCCTTTTATTCCGGTCGACTCCGCCAATCGAGTTGGCGGTGCGCGGTGCCAGCGGCCTTGCGGCGATTGCGCCGCTCCTGACCGAGTATGGGGAACGTCCAGGTCGCGCTTTGCCGGCGCATTAACCGGATCACGAAATTATCTGGTCGCGTCTGGAAAGTATTGGAGCGGCGTCAGATCAGCGGAATACGTGCTGCGCATCCGCCTTCCCGTTCGCCTCTCGCGAAGATTAGTCCACGTCGGCACCGACCTTGCGCTCATCGACGTCGGCGTCGATACTGGCCATACGATCAAGTGCCTGCAGCATCCGCTCCTTACCCTTTGACACATGGCTGAAGCTCGTTTCATAACTGAGGTCGACGTTGCGCGACTTCAGGGCGTTCACGATTTGTCGATGTTCTTCGTTGGACTCCAGCAAAGCGCCGCTCTGAACGAGTCCATGCACGCGGAAGAGATGAAACTCTTTCACGAACGCACGGTAAACCTTGAGGAGACGGGAATTGCCGGTTGAGCGAACGATGAAATCGTGAAACTCCTGGTTCACGTGATCAAACCGGGCGAAGTCACCTTTTTCCGCGGCCACTTGCATCTCGTCGACATAGCCGTCGAGTTGCTTTTCCATTGACGTCGTCAAAAGCGGAGCGAGGAGGGAGGCAGACAACGCAGTGAGCCCCGCGCGCAGGTCATAAACCTCGGCAGCGTCGTCGCGCGTCACACGCTGAATGAAGACGCCGCGCTGCGGAATCAAATAAACGAGCCCCAGTTCGGCCAGGGTGCGACATGCCTCGCGTACGGGACCTCGACTCACGCCAAGCTTGTCGGCGACGGCCTTTTCGTTGAGTCGCTGGCCCGGCTTTAGCTCACCGCTCAGAATCATTCGCTCGATCTCATGCTGCACAACGCCAGTCAGCGTGTGCGCCCGGAAGTCGGCGAGGGAGACGGTACTCGAAGGGTTCTCAATATCCATAGCCGGAGTTTATGAGTGCGCATGGAAAATGTCAACACTTTACTTTTTCTGCGCATCTTGCACCAGCCGGTTCCCGGCATTAGACCGGCGCGGGCTTCGGACGTGAGAGGGGAGACGCTCACGAAAGCATTCCTGCCGTACGGGTTCGCCGCACTTGCGCCCCGGAGCAGGCGACGCAGACAGTCGCTCCCTTTCGCCGGCCGCTACGTGTCCGGGCGGGCACGTAGCATGGGTCCCGTCACGAGTCGGGTGCGAAGGCGTCGATCATTAACCTGTTACACCACCTCAAAACTTTGTTGTGTAGCCCACCATAAGGACAATCTGGTTCGGCGTGCTCGAGCTTGACGTGAGGTCGCCGACCGTACCGCCAGCGGCGACAAGGCTGTTGCCGTCTTCACTGAACGTGGTGCCATGCGCATGCGAGTACGCGCCGATCGCATAAAGCATGGTGCGTTTGGACAAAGAATACTCGGCACCCAGCGCGACATTGTTATAGGTCGCCGAGGAACCACCGCTCGATTTTGTGTATGTATACCCAGCCATCATCTGGAATGCCGGGGTCATCTGGTAGGCCAGCGAGGTCGCCGCCGTATTGAACGTCTGCGTACGATTGAATGCCGCGAAGGTGACGTACGGTTTCCATTGGGCATTGCTATAACGAACGTTGGCGGTGAATTTGCCAAATTCGTACTGCGTTGCGACGTGGACGATCATCCGCGAACCGACAAACGGCGTGTCGCCGAAAAGTGGCGTTACCGAGCTGTTCTGGGTCTGATCCGCTGTGCCCACGCCGCCAGGGCCGTCATTGCGCGCATAGACATAACCCGCTGCGGCGCCAAAGCCCCCGTTCGTATACGCAACGGAGGCGGACGATGCGCCTTGCGACGTGAAATCGCCGGCTACGCCGCCTAATCCATACATCAACTCAAACTGGAGGCCGCGATAGGTTGGGCTGGCATACTTGATCGCGTTCTGAAGACGAAAGGAATTGTCGTTGTTGTCGGCATCGCCCGGTGTTGTGAATGCCGGGCCGTAGTTATCAGCCGTCAGCGGTTGAACAAGATCGACGGTGGTATCCAGCTGTCGGCCCATCGTCAGGGTCCCGAGGCTGTCGCTAGCCAAACCAACCCAGGCGTCTTTTCCGAATAGCCGCCCACCCTGGCTCGACTTTCCCGTGTTGATGTTGAATCCGCTTTCCAGCTTGAAAATAGCCTTCAACCCGCCGCCGAGGTCCTCCTTGCCCAGCATCCCCCACTTGTTGGAAGTCAGATTTGCCCCTTGCAATTCAATCAGCGAATGATTCCCGACCTTGTTGTAGTAGGTTAGCGCCTCGTCGAGTTCGCCGTACAGCGTGACCGTGCTTTGGGCGTGAGCGCACGGCGCAAGTGTTAGCGTCGGTACAATAGTCGCTATGCCTGCCAAGATTTTCTGACGGTCCATCATGTCTCCTTTATATTTTGGATTACTAAATGTATGGTCGAAAATTTATGCTGGTTCGAAGACGGCAACCTTGTTGCTCGAGTCCAGATACACGAAGACCCGGTGCGTATGAGGATCGACTGTCAACGTATGCGTGTCCTTTTCCGCAGGTAGGTGATCCACGACCTGGTTCGTGTCGAGATCGATCACTTCGAGCTGGCCGGATTTATCTCCGAGAAAAATGCGCCGCGCGCTTACATCGATCGCGATCTGGTCGATATTGCCACCCTCGAACGGGATGCTTGAAACGAGTTTTCCATCGGGATCGGCCACAAGGACCTTTTTGTCACGGCTTCCGATGATGAGATGTTTGCCTTGACTGTCGTAGACCATCGGCTTTGCATCTTTCTTGAGGTTGAAGTCCCAGACAGCTTCTACTTTTTGCGTCTTCGGATCGATCACATCGACGACGTTGTCGACGGGTTGGTAGACGCGTGCGAGAGTTGGCACGTACAGATTGACGTCGGGCCCATGTTTCGCGGGATTGGGCGTCAGGGCAATGTCGCCGATCTTCTTGAATGGCGGCCGATCCATGAATACGGACTCGGTATCGCTGTCGTCGTTGCCCACATAGACGCGCCCCGCACGAGTGTCGATACTGACCCCGTCGGAGCCCTTCCCGCCTGTGTCGACGCTTGCCACCTGTTTGTAGGACCTCTTGTCGATCACTACCAGTTTGTTCGCTGTCGCGTCGGCGACAAACGCGTAACGGTCGCTCAATGCGATCCCGTTGGCGTCCTCTATGCCGCCAATAGTGGCCTTCACGTTGAGACCGTTTGCGTCAATGACCACCACGGAATGGTTAGGCGCTTGCGCCAGCCAAACCTCATTGGCGGGTGAGTCATAGACCACCCAGTCGCCGTGGCCGCCTTTGCCAGGCAAGTCGATGGTCTTCACAAGTTTGTAGTGCGATTGCCCCTCCGCCTTCGCGATTCCAGACAAGGTACAAGCCGCAACAACGGCAAAAAGTCCCATCCGCAAGAAAGGTCGCATGTTGTCTCCAATGTTATTGAGGCGAATCAGAGCGATCTCGTTTCGAGATCGGTGATTCGCGCGTTAGTTACTGCAAATCAGGTGCTCCAATAGTTAATTCGTACTACGTATTAAGTCGCAAGGCGCTTGCTGCGCGAACTGACTCGAGAGGGCGTGGCCGATCCCGAACAACGGTCTTGGGTCTCGATGCGGCAATGTAAAATGCAATACGCCAACTGTCAACATTTTTCTTTTTTGATCGGAGCAGGCGAGGGCGTGACGTATCGGGCAGTAGTGTCGGGCTTTTTGAGCGGGAAACACCGCAGGTCTCGACGTCCCGGGACCTGTGCGATTGGCGACAAATATGCGCGCAGGCGAAGGACCTGCGTCACGGGTTTGCGTGGCCGCAATCCGCGATGTCGCCGGAAGTTTGCCGCTCGACCGGTTACGTCGGGCGTTGGCAGGCGAGTCTACCAGTGCTGTCTCGCGGCGATGCGCACGTGCTGGTCATAGCTTGAGCGTCCAGGTTCCGTGCGTCGTGGTACGCGACGTTGCTTGGGGAAGACCCTATGGTTAAATGAAAAGTGTTGACAGTTTTCATTCGGCAATTAGAATTTGCACATGGACACTGAACTGAATTCCTCCACCGTCACCGTCGCCGAGTTTCGTGCGCATACGCTCACGGGAGTCGTGCAACGCGAAATCGAACGGATGATCCTGAGTGGCGAACTCGCACCAGGGCAACGTCTGAACGAAAAAGCTGTCGCGGACAAGCTGGCTGTGAGTCGGGGGCCCGTGCGTGAAGCGTGCCGTGCACTTACCGAACTCGGTCTCGTCTATCTCGTTCCAAATCGCGGCGTATTCATCAAGCGCGTCACGCGCGATGACGCGATCGAGGTCTACGACTTGCGCACGGGTCTAACCGCACTGTCGGCGTCGCTGCTCGCGCCGATGCTGACGCAGGAGATGGCCGGTCAGCTGGAACGCTACGTCGATGACATGCAGGACGCGGCCGAGAAGGGTGACTTTGCGCACTTCGATCCGCTTAACCTCGAGTTCCACGACTACATCGTGTGCTCGACCGGTAACTCCCGGCTGATCAGGCTGTATCGCGCTTTCGTCAAGGAGTTTCACCTGTTTCGCGTTCACGGGCTGGTGCAACGCGGCGCGTTGCTGGAGTCGAACGTGGAGCACCGCGAGATCGTGGCCGCGCTGAAGGCGAAGGACGCCGAACTGAGCTACCGCACGAGCTTCGGACATGTTTCGCGGGGCAAGGAGCGCATGCTTGTTTCGCTCGACGGCATGACGAAGAACGCAGAAGGCGCCAGCGGAGCAATCGGCGAAGTCGCCCGGCGATGACCTGCGCTCCGCCGTTTGGAGCGTACGGTGAACAGGTTGAAAGGTCCGGGCGTCGAGCGCGGACCCGATTATTTACTTCGCAGTGCAAAGCAGAATCACGATTCATGCCCGGCTTGCCTGGCGGGCATGTCAACACACCAGGAACGCTACTTTCCATCTCTTATGCTTGAGCTATCGCTAGCATGCCAAAACACTGATCGCAGCCGCGCGTTGCTGGATGGACGCGTACGGATCGAGGGCTGCCGGATCAACTTTATCGACGGTCCGGCGGAAGCGCTGTTTCAACGCGCTTTTCGTCATGAGGAATTCGATATTTCCGAGCTGTCACTCGGGACACACATTCTCACGACGGCGCGTGGCCAGAGTCGCTATATCGGCATTCCGGTGTTCCTGTCGCGCTCGTTCCGCCATTCGGCAATCTATGTGCGCAGCGACCGCGGCATCGATTCGCCCGAAGCGCTCAAGGGATGTCGCATCGGCGTGCCCGATTTCCAGCAGACCGCGGGCATCTGGGTCCGGGGCATGCTTGCCGACGAATATGGCTTTGACCGATGCGACGTGACATGGGTGACAGGCGGTCTCGAACAGACCGGACGTGAGGCTCGCATGCCTGTGAACCTGCCGCCCGAGTTGCGCATCGAACCGGTTGGGCCGGACCAGACGCTCGCCGCGCTGCTTGACGAGGGCGACATCGACGCCGTGATCGCGCCGCGACCGCCGTCGTGCTTCGGGCGCAACGCGAAGGTGCAACGCCTGTTTCATGACTTCCGTTCGGCGGAAGAAGCATGGGTTCGCAAGACAGGTCTTTTCCCGCCGATGCACATGGTCGGCATTCGCCGCTCGCTGGTCGAGCGGCACCCATGGCTGCCCGTGAACGTCTATCAGGCGTTTCGTAAGGCGCACGAGATTGCGATGCAGGAAATCGTCACCGCCGACACGCTGCGTGTGATGCATCCCTGGATCGTGTCCGAAGTGGAGCGAATAAAAGGGGTAATGGGCGACGACTACTGGCGCTACGGTATGGCCGGCAACCGGCACGACATCGACACGCTGCAGCGCTATGCGACCGATGACGGTCTGATCGCGGGCGCGGTGCCGATTGAGCAGTTGTTTGCCGTGAGCACCTTTGACGGATTTAGTTTCTAGGCTTTCTCGCAACACCTCTCGCAATACGCAATACAACATATAACTGGAGACGATTGATGACAAAGAGGCTGACTTCATCTCGTGCCGTACTCGCAATGTGCACGGCGTTGCTCGGTGCACAAGCGTTGCCGGCCCTCGCTGCCGACGCCTGGGCGCCGCACCGGCCGATCGAGATCGTGGTGCCCAGCGCGGCGGGCGGCGGCCTCGACCTCGTGGCGCGCACGCTGCAGAACGCCATCGTGCAGGAAAAGCTGTCGAGCAAGCCGATCACGGTGTTGAACCGTCCGGGTGGGAGCGGCACGGTCGGCCTCGCGTACATCAATAACCACCATGCCGATGGGCACTACGTCAGTGTCCAGGCGCTGCCGCTCGTCACAAACCAGATCACCGGCCTGTCGAAAGTCGGCATCGGCGACGTGACACCGCTCGGCATGTTCGTGACTGAGCAGGTGGTGTTTTCGGTGCCCGCGTCGTCGCCAATCAAGACCGGCAAGGACCTGATCGCGATGCTCAAGCAGAACCCGCAAAGCGTCACGATCGGCGTATCGAGTTCGCCCGGCGGACAAAGTCACGACGCCGCAGCGCTCGTGGTCAAGGCGGCCGGCCAGGATCCCAGGAAATTGAAGATCGTGTTTTTCGATTCGGGCGGCGAAGCGGTGACCTCGCTGATGGGCGGCCATGTGACCGTGACGGCGACACCGGCCGGCACGGTGATCGGACCGAGCCAGTCCGGCCGCACGCGCATGATCGCGGTCGCCGGCGGTCAGCGCGACAGCGGCGTGCTGGCTGATGTGCCGACCTGGAAGGAGCAGGGGCTGGACGTGGACTTCACCACCTGGCGAGTGCTGGTCGGACCGAAGGGGATGAGTGCCGACGAGATCGCGTGGTGGGACAACGTGTTGCAGAAAGCGACTTCGTCGCCCGAATGGGCCGAGGCGGTCAAACGCAACGAATGGACGGCTGCGTATCGCAACAGCACGCAGACCAAGCAGTTTCTCGACGATGAAGCCGGGCGCCTCGGCCCGCTCATGGGTGAGCTGGGTCTCGCGCGGAACTAATCGTCAGGGAATGGATTGGCCGGTTTGCCGGCCGGTCGGGCAGCCGACCCCGGCTGCCGCCGATTTCGGCTTTATTTTTTCATCGCTGTAAATATCGACATGGAGAATCATATGTCCCGCATCGTTCACCTCGCCGTCAAAGTCCTCGACCTCGACGAGGCAACCCGTTTCTACACGGAGGTCTTTGGCTTCACGGAAGTCAAGACGGGTCGTAATCGTCAGCACATCTCGCGTCACATGACCGACGGCCATATCGACTTCACGCTCATGAAGTACGACAGTGAAGAATCGCATGAGGCGCAACTGGCCGGCCCAGGCCCGCGTCTGCATCACTGGGGCGTGACGGTCGACGACCAGGAAGTGGCCGCTGAGAAGATTCGCCAGTACGGCGGCGAAATTCTCTCGGCGAAGGGCGAAGGCGCGCTGAAGTTCCGTGCGCCGGACGGCACGATCGCCGAGGTCGTCAAGCCCGGCCGCTACAACGAGAAGTAAGCCGGCCCGCGCCGGAGAGGAACCACGCCATGATGGGCGGGTTTGTCTCCGGCACCCACGCCGCGCGCGGTGCGGCCGCAGAACTGGAGGAGACATGAAATCTATCAAGGGCGACGTAGGCCTCGCTGTCTGCGTGATCGTCTTGGCGGCGGGCTATCTGGTGCTCAACATGCGGCTACCAGAAGTCAGGCTGAGCGATCCGCTCGGCCCGAAGGCTTTCCCCGCGCTCGTTGGCGTAGGATTGATTGCATCGGCATTGCTGTTGCTGCTCGAAACGCGCAGCAAACGCAGGACGCGTCCCAACACCGAGGCGCGCAAAGTGGCAGCGCACGTCGAACCGGCGCCCAAGGTTCAGCCGCTCGTGCTGATCGGAATGATCCTCTGGGCCATCATCTATTACACATGCTTCGAGCCGGTCGGCTATCTGATCTCGACGAGCGTGTTCCTTCTTGGTCTGCTCAGCTACTTTAACCGCAAGCGTCACCTGATGAATGTGATCGTGGCGTTTGGTGTGGCATTGGCGTTCGACCTTGTCTTCTCCAAGCTTCTCGGCGTTCCGATGCCGACGGGTTTGCTGCCATTCTGAGGCCCGCATGATGGAAAGTCTGCAAGGCATTCTGCATGGGTTGTCGATCGCTGCCACGCCAACCCACCTGCTCTATACGCTGATCGGTGTCTTCATCGGCACGATGATCAGCCACTTGCCCGGAATCGGACCGTCGGCCGGCATCGCGCTGCTCATTCCGGTGACGTTCGGCATGGACCCGACGTCAGCATTGATGATGCTGACTGGAATCTATTACGGCTGCATGTATGGCGGCGCGGTAACGGCAATCCTGCTCAACACGCCCGGCGACGCCGCCGCGGTGATGACTGTGCTCGACGGATATCCGCTAGCGCGAAAAGGTCGCGCAGCCGCCACGCTCGCGATCGCCGCGACCAGCTCGTTCATTGCCGGCATGATCGGTGTGACGTTGCTGTCCTTCGTGGCGGTGCCGCTCGCCGCCGTGGCACTGCATTTCGGGCCAACTGAATACTTCGCGCTGATCTGCTTCGCACTTTCGACGGCCAGTGCGCTCACCGGCGAGTCGCTTGCAAAGGGAATGATTTCGGTGTTCCTCGGTCTTGGACTCGCCACCGTCGGGATCGATCTGCAAAGCGGCGTTCCGCGCTTCACGCTGGGCTTCACCGAACTGCAGGACCGCGTCAACTTCCTCGTCGTGGTAGTCGGCCTGTTCGCGATCTCCGAAGTGGGCCGCATGGTCGAGGGGACACTCGGTGGGACGCTGCACACCGTGCGTGTCGAGGGCAAACTGTGGTTCTCGCGCGACGAATGGCGCCGCGCGCGTCCGGCAGCGCTGCGCGGAACGTTTGTCGGCTTCCTGTGCGGCGCGGCGCCCGGTCTCGGCGGCACGCTTGCGTCGATGCTCTCGTACGTGCTGGAAAAGAAAATTTCCAGGCATCCCGAAGAATTCGGCCACGGCGCGATCGAAGGCGTAGCCGCGCCCGAAGCGGCAACGAATGCCGACACCTGCGGCGCATTCGTCCACCTGCTGGCGCTGGGCGTGCCGGGCTCCGGTTCGACCGCGGTGATCATGGGCGCGTTCATCATGTACGGCATCCAGCCGGGACCGCTGCTGTTCCATACGCAGCCGGACCTCGTGTGGGGGCTGATTGCGAGTATGTACATCGGCAATATCATGCTGTTGCTGTTGAACCTGCCCCTCGTCGGCATCCTGTCGCGCATCCTGTACGTTCCGCCGGGTGTGCTGCTGAGCCTGATTCTCGTGATCGCATCGGCTGGGGTGTACTCGTTCAACAGCGACCCCTTCGACTTGTACATGGCGCTTGGTTTCGGCGTGCTTGGTTACGCGTTCCGCAAGCTCGACATTCCGAAGGCACCATTGTTGTTCGGGCTGATCCTCGGCCATACGCTCGAGCAATCGTTCCGCCAGGCATTGACTATCTCGGACGGCGATCCGACCGTGTTCGTTCGCAGTCCGATCTCCGCTGGCCTGCTGTTGTGCGCGTGCATCAGTGTCGGCGCATCGATCTGGAGCCGCCGGCAACCGCCGAAGGCTTTTCAGGAAGCCCAGGAGCAATTGACAGAACACCAGTTTGCCGAGGACCGCCATTGAGTGCCGGAATGCGGCTCGAAGAATGCTTATCGGAGTCCTGATGAATTCGGAAATCAGCCGACCGATGCATGAAGTCTCGTGCGTGGACATTGCCGCGCTGTTTGCCCGCGTCGGGCTGACGAGCTTCGGCGGCGGGCTGTCCGCGTGGCTCTACCGCGAGGTGGTCACGCAGCGCGGCTGGCTCGAAGAAGGGGAGTTTCTCAGCGCGATGACACTCGGGCAGATCTTGCCGGGCTCCAATGTGGTGAATCTTTCTGTCTACGTTGGCTACCGGATGCGCGGTTTGCCGGGCAGCCTGGTGGCAGTCATCGCGCTGCTCGCTCCGCCGATGATCGTGATCGTGCTGTTCACGAGCGCGTTCAGCCTATGGATACGGGGCGCGGCTGTGCACGAATTTCTTGAGGGGGTCGCGGCAGCCGCGGTGGGCATGACGGCGTCGGTCGGCGTGCGTGCGGCGCATGCCGCCACGGGTGTCCGGAGTTGGCCGCTCGTGCTGAGCATCGCAGTGTTCGTCGCGGTCGGCGTGCTGCGCTGGCCGCTCGTGCCGGTTGCGGTCGTCGCAGGCACGGCTGGCGTGCTGCTTTCGCGAAGGACAGCGCCGGATGCGTGACAACATTTATCTGCAACTGATAGCGGTGTTCGCACCGCTATCACTGCTGTCCGTCGGCGGCGGACAAAGTGTCATAGCTGACATCAACCAGCAGGCCGTAGTCATTCACGGCTGGCTGACGCAGCGCGAGTTCGTCGACCTGTTTGCGATTTCGCGCGCGGCGCCCGGTCCAGGCTCGTTGCTGGCCACCCTGATCGGATGGAAGGAGGCAGGATGGAGTGGCGCGGTCATTGCATCGCTCGCGCTCTTTCTGCCTTCGTCGCTGCTTGCGTTTGCGGCAACACTGGTGTGGCGCCGGCACAATCGCCACCCGTGGCATCGGCACGCTCAAACAGGGCTCGCGCCGGTCGCGACGGGACTTATCCTGGCAAGCTCGCTGGCTGTGTTGCGTGCAGCGTCACCGACATGGTCGATCTGGGTTCTCGCGCTTGCGGCACTGGCCGTGTTCATGTCGCGCTCTCGCATCAATCCGTTGTTCGTCCTCGTTGCCGCGGGCCTGTTGAATGTACTGGCGGGCAAGATCCATTGAGGGAGAATTGCATGCAGCTTTATGGAAGACGTAGCTCGATCAATGTGCAAAAGGTGCTCTGGTGTCTCTGTGAAGTGGGACTCGCGGAAGGCGCCGATTTTCAGCGCATCGACGCGGGATTGCAGTTCGGTGTCGTCGATACGCCGGCGTACCGGGAGCTCAATCCAAACGGCCTGGTGCCGACGCTTGTCGATGGCGAGCAGGTGGTCTGGGAATCGAACGCGATCCTTCGTTACCTCGCGGCGACCCGTGGCGCCGACCACCTGCTGCCGTTGGACGCAGCAGGGCGCTCGGAAGTTGAACGATGGATGGACTGGCAACTGGGCACTTTATGGGCGACATTGCGCGTCGCGTTCCTCGGGTTGACGCGCACGGTGGAACCGCAACGCGACTATGGAGCGATTCGCGCGTCCTTTGCCGAATCGGCGCGCCTCCTCCGTATTGCGGACGAGCGACTCCGGACGCGGGACTACCTGGTATTGAACCGGTTTACGCTCGCCGATCTCGTCGTCACGCTGGCCGCACACCGGTGGTATGGACTCAACGATCGCTTCCACGCGTTGCTTGCTACGCACCCGGAGATGTCTTCGCTTGCCAGTTGGCTGGATGTCCAACGGGTGCGCCCCGGGTTCGCTGTCGCGCAGGGTTGAGGGCGGGGTGTCGACTTGAGAGCCGCTGTGCACGAGGAACGCAAAGAGCCGACCAGCATGCCAGCGGTCAAAAACACAGCATTTGCATGCAGCCGCTACATGAAGGATGTCGAAAATTCTCTATACGAATCGTCCCCAAGTTTCGCCGGGGACGCTGTCATCAGCGTGACCGGTGTGGACCTGGCCGCTAAAGTCAGCCCAGTTCGGTCTCGCTTGCCGCGGGCGTTAGTCCGATGTAGGCGGCATGTAGTCGGAATCTGCAGGCAGTTAGCCTTGCTGTGCGTGTTCGCACATTCGCTTACGTTGATGCCGCCCAACGACGGCCTACGCCAAATCAGCGCGCGTTCGCCAAACCACTACGAAGATACGTATTCGATGCGATGGATGCAGCCGTGCTGGCCTTTGCGCTGCCGGTGCTGCGTGCACAGTGGCATCTGAGCAGCGTACAGTCCGGCGTGCTCGGCTGCGGCACCTTCATCGGCTACTACTTCGGCACCAACACTTGACCGCGGACCTCGCCATCCGGATGGTCCTTCGTGTGGACATTGATGTATAAATTGCCGGCGACGAAGTCCTTTGCCTGATCTGGCGTGAGTGTGCTCACACCCTGGATGGGGCCGTCAATGGGAGTGCTAGTGCTACCCACTTTCGTCAGCCAGACGACAGCTTCGCCGTTCTTTCCTGCTGTCCCGAGGTGAAAATGCGCCATCGTCACTGGACTCGAGAGGTTGGTGCACGTTACGTTCCAGGTCACCTGGCGTGTGTCGGGATCGTAGATGAGCCTGGCTTCACACATGCCCCTGGTTTGTATGGGAGGCACCTGCTCTGATCCATTGAGCGGTACGGAGAATGACATGGGCGCGGCAAGCGCCACGCTCACCACTGCGGCGCAAGCGACGCCGGCAAGCGCGCGAATGGCGCGCCTGAACCTGGTAACATTCATCTGCTATCTCCTTTCGGCTATCCCCGACCGAACACGTCGCACGCAACGTCATCCAGCGCGAGGGTTCAGCGTTCAAAGACAAACTATTGTTGGGGCGGCAGTAATACTGTTTGCCGGCCTGCGGAGCGACGTCCGTACAAGCGGTCACACCCGGAGTCCGGCGAACGTGTTCGAAAACACGTAATGTCGTTCGACTGCCCGCGGATCCATCGCCGGGCGCGCCCAACGCGTATGCCGTGGATCGCAAGGAGCGCACGGCGACGTACAGCGCAGTACGGCGCGCGGCGGTCAGTAACCACCCCCAGATGAGCTGGTTGAACTGCTCGAGGCAGCGTTGCCGCCTTGATCCGTATCGCCGCTCGCGGCCACGGATCCAGAGGCTGCAGCCATTCCGAGGCAAACGAGACACGCAAGAACCACTCGAAGCAACTTCATGATGATTTCCTCCTGGTGGAAGCCCGCAGGAACTTCCGCGACGGGATATCCCGCAAGCCGTTAGCCGCAGTGTTACCGACGATGCCGAACTGCGGGAGCATTGCGACGCGCCGCGCGATTCATCGCGAACGCGGGCGCTGATATAGTCATCAAACGCAGCGCGTCGACGCCTTATTCCTCACGCGCAGTGACGATGCGAGTTCCCTTGGGCCGCGATTCTGACCGGCCCCGTTGGACGATCCCGCATGAGATTAGCGAGAGGAGCCCTAAGCGAAAATTGTACTAACGCCGATGCACTCCATCGTCCCCGTGCATACCGCCGGATTCCCTCATTCCGCCGAAGACACGCATGCCACCGAAGCTACGTAGACCACCGCGGGGGAACGGGGCACGGTGAAATCCCGCTCCGATTGGTGCACCGAAATGGCCGTGATCCAATTGATGGAAATGAACAAAGCGAAAGCGGTGAAAGTGATGAAATTGATCAACAAAGATCAAGATCACGCTCCCGCCAATGAATAACGGCGGCCCCCACCGCCAGGGGTCGGGATAGGGATAGGCCGTAACTGGATACCAAAGCACGCTGCCGTCCGGGTTTTGCACGATCTGCCAGGTCCCGTCACTCTGCAGGCAGGCCCGGCCGACCATCTGCTGCGTCGTGCCATCTATTTCTGCCTGCCCGGCAACCGCACGGCAATTCGTGCCATAGTCGGACACGGATGACTCGTCGTATGTCTGAGCGAGCGCAGGCGCAGCAAGGCCGAGACAGACGAGCAATGTCCCGAAACGAAGCGGGTTGTCCATGATGAATGGCTGCATGAATTCCCGACGCATTCGACGTCGTGCGAGTGGCGTCACCCAGCACGTCGGTATGCGTGCCCAAAATTACGCCACGGCGGTAGCTCCCGAAGTTGCCTGCCGTTCGGGGCGTAGTTACCTGATGAGTAAACGATGGAACTCACCGGTTTGTTCCAGCGCCGTGCGTTGACGCGGGCCGGGCTGTCGTCTTTTGCAGAGAGGGGAGCATGAACGTGAACGGTGTGAGCAGCAAGATCGGCGTAATCCTCGCTATCGTCATCACGATTAGTAGCGCGATCCACGCGAACGCGCAAACGGGCGTGAACTCTCGGCCGGGCGCGACTGTGCAAAGGGCAGCGTACTCGACGTCGCGACTTCAGAACAGGCCAGATAGTGCGGTGACTCGTGATGTCCGCAGCGCCCTCTGGCGCACACCGGGCGTGGATGCCTCAGGGATTCGGGTCAGGGCGCGCCTTGGCGTCGTTACGCTCGCGGGATGGGTACCGGAGAGACGGCAGATCGGGCTTGCCGGCAACGCGGCAAGGTCAGTGCGCGGAGTCAGGTCGGTGTCGAATCAGCTGATCCTGCGAAACAGGCGTTAAGCAATGTCTCGCGAAAATGGGGCCGTGAAATACGAATGGCTGTCGTGGTGAAGTCGGGACGACGAAAAAACGGTAATGCAGGTAGGACTGCCACTTAACAGGATGCGGTTGCAACGAAAGCTGCTGAAGCCAGAAGTGGCCGCGTGCGTTGCTTGATCGCCCGATAGTCTCACTCGACAACGGTATGCAGAGACTGACCAGGAATCCTGGCTCGTGTTTCCCGTACACGTGTCTTCGTTACCTACCAGTGGAACGCGGTTTGTTGGTGCACCTTGCAACTACCGATCTGTTCGCGCGCTGATAGCGGGTTATCGGTCCAGGAACGGGTTCGCGACCGCCGTCGCAGGCGAAGAACTGTCACACCGGGCTCCCGAGGAGCAGTGTGGCGAGTAGTACCAGGAGCGAGAGCGCAAACAAGCAAACGCCTATGACGATCAGCAACTGATTCATGGTATCCGTGAACGTCGATTTCAACGCCGCGATCGTACGTGTACGCCCTTAGGAACGCCTTAACATTATCCGGTTGCGGCACCGGGTGCGGGTAAAAGCGATCCGGCGGCTATTGCACCATTCATTCGCGACGGATGGACGCCTCAGGTGCGCAATCAGAAGGTTTCCCAGTTGTCGGTTTTCCTTGGCCGAGGGGCGACGCAGGCTAACTCTGGACGCCGGGAAGGTGGGGGGCGCCGCGACTGTGCCGAGCCCGAAAGGCTGCTGGTCGACGAACTGCGTCCTTCTTCTCACGTGACCCTGAATGCAGCGACTGCATTGCGCAGTTCCGTAGCCTGATCGTTCATCGACTGTGCCGCTGCGGATGCCTCCTCGACCAGCGCTGCGTTTTGCTGCGTAAGCTGGTCCATCTGGACTACAGCCTGGTTGACCTGCTCGATGCCAGTGTGCTGCTCGCCAGAAGCCGCCGCAATCTCACCCATCAGGTCGGTTACGCGCGCGACGGATCGCACAACAGCTTCGATTGTCTGTCCCGCCTCGTCAACCAGTCTGGTGCCGGCGCTGACGCGTTCAGCGGATTCGTCGATCAGCGTCTTGATCTCTTTCGCCGCGGTGGCGCTGCGCTGAGCCAGTGCGCGCACTTCCGCGGCGACCACTGCGAAACCGCGCCCCTGCTCGCCGGCTCGCGCGGCCTCGACGGCGGCGTTAAGCGCCAGGATGTTCGTCTGAAACGCAATGCCCTCGATCACGGCGATGATCTCAGAGACCTTGGCGGAGCTGTCCGAGATTTCCTGCATGGTTTCAACTACGCGACCTACCGCCGAACCACCACGGGCGGCAATCTCGGATGCATTGATTGCCAGCGCATTACCCTGCTTCGCGCTTTCCGCGTTCTGTCGAACAGTTGCGGTCAATTGTTCCATGCTTGACGCAGTTTCTTCCAGTGATGCCGCCTGTTCTTCGGTTCGGGTGCTGAGGTCCGCGCTGCCAGTTGCGACCTGTGCGGAGCCCGTGACGATGCTTTCGCTGCCCGCACGGACTCGCCCGATCAGCCCAGCCAGGTTCGTGTTCATGTCCTTTAGTGCGTGCAGTAATTGTGCCGTCTCGTCGCGCCCCGCAACGTCGATCTGCGATGTCAGGTCGCCACGTGCAACGGTTTGTGCGACTGTAACCGCCGTGCGCAGTGGGGTGGTGATCGATCGGGTGACCACAATCGCTGTAGCTATGCCGAATATCGCGGCGAATGCCATCATCAAGGCTGTTGTGGTCAATGCCGTGCGATAGGTCGCAGCCGCGACTTCGCGTGCCACTTCCGCACCGTGGCTGTTGACGCGAACGCTTTCTTCGATCAGGTCCAGAGCGTTCTGAAAGGTGTGGGCGGCTTCGCCGTTCGCAATTGCGCGCGCTCGAGCAAAGGCAGCTTCATCTGCGGCCTCCGATATCTGGAGCACCGCGGCGTCGTGCGTCAGGTACTCGCTCCACGCCTGCTGGAAGCGCTGATAAAGCTGAACTTCTTCCGGCGATGCAATGAGCTTCTGATAAGCCTGCATCGCGATCTCGAGCTTCGTGATCGCGTTGTCGTGCTGGGCACGTTGTCCTTGCCTCGCGGCCTTGTCCGGCTCCATCGCGAGACGAAGTGATGTCCTGCGTATGCCGTTGGCGTAGGCGCGGATATCGCCAAGTGTCTGAACGCCGGGCAACCAGTCATCCGCAATCTTGACGGTGCCTTCTCCGTAGATTCGCGAGGCCTGGTACGTTGCGAACGCACCTGTCATGCATAGCAGCAGGAGGAGGGTGCCAAAGCCCGCACCAAGTCGTATGCCGATGCTGGTGTTATGAAAGCTGCCGTTCATGGATATCGTTCTCCCCGCGACGTTTCATGGTTAGTACAACTGATGTCATGCTTCCGGTTCGAAGCAGCGAAGGAAAGGCTGGTGACATTGCCTCATTATCGGCGAGTATTTCAAATTGCTTAACCACGCATTACTAATTCAAACGTTTGCGCGGAAATTGTTTTAAGTTTGTATGCGGAAAGCATTTCGGGAGGAGGGCAACGCTACGCATTCGGCATTATCTGTATTGCCAGTCAAGTTGAATCGGGGCGTAGCGTCCTTGCTATCTGCTCGTCACCCGCTCCGGGCATTGCGATGGTGGCGCTCGCCAGTTACGCACTGTTGTACGACTTTGCGTGCGTGCCAACGCGCATGGCAGGTACATTGGATGCAACTAACTATCTGTTTTTTCTCGTCCCGACCAGCGCCTTCCGGCGGCAACGAATGAAGTGCAACGAGATCGGCAGGAAACGATGATGTCGCGCCTAGCCGTCCAGGATGGCCTTCTGGGCGGAGCGTGAGCGCGACGCGTCGGCAATGTGGGGCAACGCTAGTTTCGTTTGTTGCGATTTCGAATATTTCGATTTAGAATTGGTCGTATTGAGTCAGGAGCCGCCTATGAACACCACCATGCACCCTACGACGCTCCCCTCGGAGCAGGAAGCAGAACTTGCGAGGACCTCGGGCCGGGACCTGTCGGTTGTGCTGTCGAGCCGGGCAGAAAACCAGCAGTTCGACTTCAGGGATGACAGGGGGGAGGTTCGCACGGTCACGCTGCCGACGTCATTTGTCCGGCTGATGGTCGACGCCCTCGCGGAAATCGGAAAAGGCAACGCGGTTTCGATCATCCCGATCCACGCGGAACTGACCTCACAGGAGGCGGCTGATGTTCTTAATGTCTCGCGCCCGTACCTTATCCAACTGCTGGACAAGGGAGAGATTCCGTTCCGGAAGGTGAATACACATCGGCGCATCCGCTACGACGACGTGATGGCCTACAAGAATCGCGTCGACGCCGATCGTCGTGCAGCGCTTGAAGAACTTGCTGCGCTCGATCAGGAAATGGGACTGGAATAAATGGCATCAAGTTTCACCGCGATCTATGATGCCTGCGTTCTCTACCCCGCAGCGTTGCGCAACCTGATGATGCATCTCGCGCTCACCGATCTGTTTCGCGCACGCTGGACGGACGCGATACACGACGAATGGACGCGTAACCTGATCGAGGACCGTCCCGACCTGGATCCGTCAATGATCCATCGTACGCGTGACCTGATGGACAGGCACGTGCGGGACGCGAAGATTACCGGTTACGAGCCGCTGATCCCTGCGGTTCAGTTGCCAGACCCGGATGATGCCCATGTCGTGGCCGCCGCCATTCACTGCCATGCATCGACGATCGTTACGCTTAACCTCAAGGACTTTCCATCTGACGTGCTGGCGCGGTTCGGCATCGAGGTTCAGCATCCGGACGATTTTGTGGCCGGCCTGTTCAACCTGAACCAGATGCTGGTCCTGCGGGCAATGGCGGACCATCGGCGCTCACTCCGCAATCCACCAAAGTCGGCCTATGAATACCTCGACACACTCGCGTCCCAGGGGCTGACACAGACCGTCTCGATTGTCAGGCCGTACGTCGCGGCTATCTGACGGGGCTGGAGAGCGTCACGCGTCCAAGCTGTGTCGTCGCATTCAGTTTCAACGAATCCCGGAACAGCTTACGCGCCATGCTCGAATTTGTGTTCTGCACGGACCGGGAACGGTCCGATGCGCTGGATAATACATCGAACGGACTGCTCTTTTCCGTCTGAAATTATCGGTCCAGGCGTTGCCTCGCAGGCATGACGCAGGTGCGCTCGTTATACCAGGTACGATTGCCGCGCAACAAGATCTGCGCGGGCGCTCCACGCCGGAATTGCTTGCCGGGCCGGCACCCGATATCGGTCTGGCGACGATCCGCCATCGACATTCGATCTGTAATGTCACCATTCGGCAGGCGAACAGGTGTGCCCGCAGAATCCGGCACTTCCAGGTGAGTGCGTTGATCTCCAACCGCCAGGCAGCAAAGCCAATGTGCTTCTGCCGAGAGCGAATGGGTCATATCGACCCACTTCTGCCCTTCGGACCACTGGCGGTCGGATGACCGTTGCGAGCGTTCTAACGGCCGTTTCCCCTGCCCCCCGATTTGTAAGTTTTCAACGATAAAGCCAGCGCGATTATGGATCTGCGATCGGCATAGGGTTCTCGTCGGAAATGGTGGCCAGACGGACACCGAAAGCGCGTCACGTTTTTGTGCTTCACGCCCACCTCAAATCGCCCGGCGACCCGCTTCGTCAGCAATATCCGTCAATGATCTCGAACAATCGTTGGCATGACCTGGCGACGTGTTCTTCAGGCGCCGTTGCAACCCCGAGCAAAAGGCCGGACACAGTCCACGACGGATTCGCGAACCACGCCGACAAAGGCGAGGGCGCGATACCGGCAGTCATCGCCTCGCGCACGATGCGCACATCGGAGGCGCCCTCCGGGAGGCGAAGAAGCACGGCCAGGCCCGCATTGACCCATTGCGCGTTCCGCATACGTAACTGTTCTGATAGACCGTCTCGTTGCGCGGAATATAGACGCTTGAGTCGGCGTATACGCCGGATGTAGTGGCCCTCCCGCATAAATTGAGCCGTGGCGATTTGAATAACGGGTGACGGCGCGGGAGCGAGTGTTGCTGCTACCTCTGCGAATGCATTGGCCAATTCGGCAGGCACCACGACGAATCCAAGACGTAGAGCCGGGCTAACAGTCTTGCTGAAAGAGCCGATGTGGATGACCCGCTTGCCGTCATCAAGCGACGCCATTGCAGGCGCCGGCCTGCCTTCCAGTTGTAGTTCGCCGAGGTAATCGTCTTCAATGACCCACGAATCGTTCGAAGCCGCCCACTCAAGCAGTTGAAGGCGTCGCCTCAACGACAGAGTCGAGCCTAGAGGCGCCTGCTGACCGGGCGTCAAGACTGCTAACGCAGCGTCTGGGGCAGTCTCGATGCCGTAGTCTACGTTTATACCGTCCGCGTCTACCGGTATCGGCACGATGTTCAGGCGAGCCAGTTCCAGCCCCTTGCGAGTGATCATGAAACCGGGTTCTTCCATCCAAACCTTCTTGCCATCCAAACCTAACACCCGAAGCGTCAAGCCTAAGCCGGCGCTGTATCCGGACGTGATGAAAACCTGTTCCGGGTGACAGTGGAAGTTTCGCGCGATGGAGAGATTGCCCGCGATCTCTCTGCGCAGTTCGAACTCACCTCTCGGATCAGGATAGAGCAGCGACGACAGGCATCCGGTCTTTAGCAGGTTGGAGGAGCGAGCCCGCGAAAAAAGCTTCTCGGGTAGCCCTTCAAACGCCGGAATACCGAGTTGAAAAATCGCCGGCCCTGCGTTCATTTCCTCGTACGACCTCATAAACGACCCGAGCCGCGCCGCCTTTCGCTGAGTTGTGGCGGCGCGAAGGCGCGGGGCCACCCGCGTTCCTCCCGCTCCAAATGTTTCGATCATCTGCGCGTCAGACAAACGGTCATAGGCCGCTTGGACCGTCCCGCGCGCCACCCCGAGCTGCGAGGCAAGGTCTTTCCACGATGGCAAACGTGTTCCGGATTCGAGCAGCCCTGACTCAATTGCCCTGCTGATGCTGTCGAAAATCTGTTCTGCGAGGGGCCGCTTTGCCGTTCGGTCGAGCTGTATCTGCAAGTCTGAATCCATGTTCTTGGTACACACAAAAATCACGATCTTGGTTCTGTTGTATGCACTGTCGATGGTACAGAATCTTCCTGCCAAGATATGAACTGCCATCCAGGGATTTAGGGCCGCTCGCCGAATTCGGTGTCTTATGTTTACAAACAACGGTTTTCGTCCACTATCCAAGGCTAACGACTCAGGGTCAAGCAATCACGCGACCAAAGCCGCAGCAAATCTGCCGGAGAAAATTGTATGAACATTCTGCATATCGATTGCAGCCCGAGACTGGAGTCGCATAGCCGAAAGCTGTCGGCTGGGATCGTCGCGAAGCTTCAAACGATCTTCCCGAGCGCGCAGGTTCGCCGTCGGGACCTCGGGTTGGAGCCGATACCTCATCTCGGAGCCGCCTACGCCGATGCACTTTCCACGCCTGCATCGTTGGCCGCGGCTGGACGGACCGCTGACGCGGTACTTCTCGCTGAGGAACTCATTCAAGAGGTCGAGGGCTCCGATGCGATCGTCATCGGGACCCCGATGAATAACTTGACGATCCCGTCCGTGCTGAAAGCCTGGATCGATCAGCTTATCCGGGTCGGACGCACCATGCAGTCGACGCCCGCTGGCAAGGTTGGAATGCTTCGAGACCGTCCGGTATTCGTTGGTATCGCCTCAGGCGGGGTGTTCACAGGCGAACGTGCTAACCAGCCGGATTTCCTCACGCCCTATCTTTCTGCCGTACTGGCTTGCATTGGTCTCACCACCGTCCACTATATGCCGCTGCAGGCAACCGCATTTCTCGATGCCGGGCAAGCCGCGCAACTTCGGGCTTCTCTGATAGCCACGATCGAGCCGGTTATGGCAAATCTCGCGTGCAGCCTCGTTTGAACGTGCGGATATCTAATGTCGAATCTACCGACGCCCTCGCGGTTCTCCGTTGTGGAGAAACTGTCGACGACGACGATTAGCGTACGCTGGAGCGATCCGTGCATGGGACGTTACGAGAGCCAGATCTGGGGTATCGGTTCGGCACCTGCGGATGCCGTCTGTGCGCTGTCCGGGAAGGCCATACGACGTGGCGACTCGATATTTCGCCCGCGTGTGAGTCGAACGTATGTACCTGTCAACCGCCATAGAATGATTCTGGCTTCCGCAGTAGGTTGTTTTCCGGAGGAACCATCATGTTAGGACGCACCGGCTCATGAGCGAATCGCGAAAGGTAGTGGTCGTTACCGGCGCATCGCAGGGGATTGATGCCACCATCGTTCGGGCGTTCCGGATCGACTACGCCGTCGTTGCGACTTCCCGTTCGATTCGACCCCTCCGATGGCGAGGAACGAGCATTTCCCGTCTTCGAGATTTTCGAGCGCTGGCAATTTTGCGAGTTTGAACGGCCAGCTGATTTTTCCACGCCGAGGCTTTACGGAATCCTATGTCTCACGTCGACTGGTTGAGTCACCTGCTGCAATTGATCACTGTTACTGGTCGGCCGGAAGTACGCTGCGCCTACGGTGCACCGTGGCGCGTCGCGTGGGATCAGGCGGCAACCCACGAAATTCCCTACCACGTTGTGCTCAAGGGCAAGGCAATCATCGAGGACCCGGCGGCAGGGATGGTAAAGGAGCTGGTCGCTGGCGATATCGTCTTGTTGCCCCACGGCTCTGCGCACATCCTGCACGACGGTAGTGGAATTCAGCCCGGCCCTACCCGCGAGCGCCAGGACTTTGCCGGGTGGACATTTAGCGAGAACGACGGCGCCGGCGAACATCTCGATATGTTATGCGGCCGTTTTTTTATTGGGCCGCCCCATGATCGACTGATTCGCAATTACCTTCCAACAAATCTGGTGGTGCGGACTACGGGCGGGGATGATGACCCGGACTTCGAGTCCGCTTCGAACCCTCTCGCCAATTTTGTGAGGCTCATGCGCGACGAGTCTACAGGAGAAAAAGTGGGCGGTTATGCCGTCCTCAACTCGCTCAGTTCGGCGCTGTTCACTATCGTGCTGCGCGAGGCGACTAGATCCGGGCAGGCCCCGACAGGCTTGCTGGCGCTCGCTGGACATCCACGGTTGGCCCCCGCGATTTCGGCAATGTTCTCCGATCCCGCGCGCGCCTGGAACCTGCCCGATCTGGCCGCCTTGTGCAACATGTCCCGCGCCACGTTCATGCGGCATTTCCAGGAAACGCTCGGATACTCAGCCGTTGATTTGCTAACCGACATCCGCATGAGCCACGCCGCAAACGAGCTGAAGAAGCCGACGATGACCACAGAGGCTGTGGCCGAGTCGGTTGGCTACCAATCCGTGTCCTCTTTCCGGCGTTTGTTCACCGAGAGGATGGGCATGACACCCGGTGAATGGCGCCGTCTCGCACGTCAGGGGCGATAGAACCCGGGATTTGTCGTCCGCGGTTCGAACCACCGCGGAACACGCTCCGGTGATGTCGGCACGGAGCGACTGGTCTTCGGCCGCGCCTCCTTCGAAGCAATCTGGACAGCAGGCCTCATTCGCGGCGGCACGATGAACCCTACCGCGTTGCAGCATTGAGCGAACCGATCACCTCCCTGCAGTTTGATCCTTTTGGACACTTTATTGAGCATTTCCGCTCTCGAAATAGGTCTCCTGTGGCCTTAAAGTTGAAACACCTCACCACTTGACGGCAAACACGCAGAGAAGCTGCGATGCCTTGGTGAAAGCGGCCAAGGTGAGCAGCGATCGACACAAGAACCGTGAATCTTTGCCGCGCAAGTTCGAACGGAAGCACTTCTGTACCCCAGCAGGCCTCTCTACCCATAGGAATCCTTATGAACAGCGGAACCACCATGAATAACGCAGTCATCGAATGCATCGTCAGCCGCAGCGCCACGAAGTATTACGACCCGTCGGCGACGTTGAGCGACGACCAGATCCGCGAGCTGGTGCGGATCGCCACCAGCGCCCCGACGTCCTTTCATCTGCAGAACTGGCGCTTCATTGCGGTACGCACGCCCGCGGCGAAGGCCAAGCTCTTTCCGCTTGCGTGGAGCCAGCCCGCTGTCGCGGACGCGGCAGTTACCTTCATCGTCTGCGGACAGCTGGTTGACACCAGCGTGATTCCGGATCGTCTGGCGCCGCTGGTCGAAGCAGGCGTGATGCCGGCGACGATGGTGTCGGAGTGGGAGAACCCGGCACGCGAACTGTACATGGCATATCCGCAGCGTCGCCGCGACGAAGCCGTACGCACGGCCACGTTCGGCGCGTCGGCAATGATTTATGCAGCCCGCTCGCTGGGTCTGGGGTCGACGCCGATGATCGGCTTCGACGCCGAGTCCGTTCACCGCGAATTCGGTCTGGCCGATGATGAGGTGCCCGCGCTTCTGCTCGCCATCGGCGCCGAGCGTCAAGGCAACTGGGCGCAAAAGCCGCGCCGTCCCGTAGCCGACGTGCTCGACCTCGTCTAAGCGTGTCGCTGGGGCGTCCACTACGCACAACGACAAGCCAGCCATGAAAAGCAGTCGTAGGCAAGGTAACTCCCGCCTGAGCCTGAACAGCTTCGACCCGCGTCCGGGCACGAAGTAATCCCAGGGGAGGGTTCAAGGATGAACCCTCATCAATCAGTAATGCAAATTAATCAGAGAATCAATCATGACCCGAACCACCATTCTTACGCCGGAACAAGTGCCTGCCGAGTCGAAGGCGACGCTCGATGGCTTCGCCAAAAATATCGGCTTCACGCCGAACATGATGGCGGCGTTCGCGCAAAGCCCGATCGCGTTCAACGCCTGGGCGTACCTGCTGGGCTCCCTGAGCAAGGCGCTCGACGTGAAGACGCGTGACAGCATCGGCCTCGCTGTCTCCGAAGTGAACGGTTGCAACTATTGTCTGACGGTTCACAGCTTCACGGCAGAGCACCTGGCGAAGCTCCCCACGGACGACATCATCCTCGCGCGCAAGGGCCACGCCGCCGATCCGAAGCGCGATGCCGCAGTCCAGTTCGCGCGCAAGGTCATCGAGACCCGTGGGAAGGTGGGCGACGCCGACCTGAACGCGGTTCGCGAAGCGGGCTACACAGACGCAAACGTGATGGAAATCGTCGCACTGGTCGCTATGTATTCCCTGACGAACTTCTTCAATAACGTCTTCGATCCGGACATGGATTTCCCCGCTGTCACGCCGGCCGGTTCGATCTGACCTTGCGGCTACGACGCACATGACGTTGGACACCCCGAGAGCGGAGTTCTCGGGGTAATCCATCGGAACGCACGGCGGAACGGTCGGCCATGTTCGGCAAAAGGCCGGCACATTCCATCACCAAGGAAAAAGATGACCCTTCAGCATCCAGTTTTCACGCGCTGGCCCGCACAACAGCCCAACCGGCTCCAGCTATTTTCTCTGCCGACTTCTAATGGAGTGAAGGTCAGCATCATGCTGGAGGAGACGGGCCTTGCGTACGAAGCCCATCGTGTCGACATCATGGCGAACGAGAACCAGGAACCTGCATTCGGTTCGCTCAACCCGAACGGCAAAATTCCGGCGATCTTCGATCCGAACGGTCCAGGTGAGCGCCCGGTTGCGTTGTTCGAATCGGGTGCGATCCTGCTTTACCTCGCCGACAAGACAGGGCAACTCCTGTCTGCCGATCCCGTGATTCGCTATGAAACGATCCAGTGGCTGATGTGGCAGATGGGCGGTGTTGGGCCAATGTTCGGTCAGGTCGGCTTCTTCAATGAATTCGCAGGCAAAGCCTACGAGGACAAACGCCCGCGCGACCGGTATGTGGCGGAATCCGCCCGACTGCTCGGTGTGCTCGACACACGGCTCGCAGGTCGCGACTGGGTGATGGGCGATGACTACAGCATTGCCGACATCTCGCTGCTCGGGTGGGTGCGCATTTTGATCGGTTTTTACGAGGCGCGGGAGCTTGTCGGCTTCGATCGATTCGCTCATGTCCGGCGATGGATCGATCGTGGTCTCGCGCGCCCTGCTGTGCAGCGCGGCCTCGAGGTGCCCGCAGCTTGATTCTCGCCGGGCTTGAAAGATGTCCTGGCTGACACGCAAAAGGAGAAGACCATGAAGATTCCGAACATCATCATCGCCGCCTTCGTTGCACTAGCCGCGATGGGCGTGGACTCCGCTGTAGCTCACGACGGCGACGGACAAACCGTAACGAAGAATTTCGATGCAGCGATCCCCAACGTCCCCGGCAAGTCGCTGATTGCCCTGGAAGTCACCTACGCTCCGGGTGCATCGTCGGTGCCCCATACGCATGCGAAGTCAGCATTCATTTACGCGTACGTGATCAAGGGGGCTGTCGAGTCGAAAGTGAATGACGGCCCGACGCGCGTCTATCGGGAGAGTGAGAGCTGGTCAGAACCGCCCGGGGCTATCCATTCGATTAGCCGAAACGCGAGCAAAACGCAGTCCGCGAAATTGCTCGCCGTGTTCGTCCTCGACACGGACGACAAAGCGCTGACCACGCCTATCAAATAGCGCGAAGCTGATCGATAAACAACGATTCCTGCGAGGCACTGGAGAGCGTTCCCCGAATTCGCAGGATGTCCTTTTAGACGAGTGGATCCATGATTGAAATCACCGCAGACGCCGAGGCAATCATAAAGGGGGCAATCCTGTCGTTCACCGCGACAGTGAATGAGGACGGGACACCGAATCTTTCGCCAAAGGCTTCCTTGACGGTCAGGAATGGCAAGCTTTACTTTGCCGATATCGCGTCGCCCGGGACGTTGCGAAACTTGAATCTCAACCCCGCTGTCGAGATCAACGTAGTCGACATCTTCCAGAGACGTGGTTACCGGTTCAATGGGTGTGCGCTTATTCTTCCGCCCGGCGGCGAAGAATACGCAATGATCGCCGACTGGATTCGCGAGGTAAACGGGCCTGAGTATCCTGTCGAGTATGTCATCCGCATAGAAATTAGTTCGATATCCTCATTGTGTTCACCTGCACATGTCTTTGCCGATCCGCCCCGCAGTCAAGACGAGATACAGAAAACGTACCGTCAAAAATACGGTGTGCGCCCAATCGGGGAATAGGCTCTGGAATCGAGCGTATTGCTTGATGCTGGGGCGGCCATGGCTGCGTTTCCCAGCGTGACCGTCAGATGAATTTCGGGAGCATTCTATGCAATCAGTTGACATCAAAGCCATCGAGCGTAGCGATTTCGATATTTGGCTGATGCTGTGGGAAAGCTACCAGCGATTTTACAAGGTAACTATCCCCAAAGCCGTGACACGCGACACCTGGGAGCGCTTCTTTGACCCTAACGAACCCATGCACGCGGTGCTCGCCCTGGCGTGTGGTCAGCCCTGCGGCTTTGCACACACGGTCTATCACCGTTCGACCTGGACAACCGACGACTACTGTTATCTACAGGACCTGTTTGTTGCGACTGATGCACGTGGGCGTGGCGTTGGTCGCGCGTTGATCGAACATGTGTATGCGGAGGCGAAACATCGAAAAGCGCCCCGTGTGCATTGGCTGACCCACGAAACCAACTATCCCGGCAGGCTCCTTTACGACGCCGTGGGAGAACGCTCTGGCTTTATCCAGTACCGAAAGGTGCTCGCATGAAGTTCACCGGCGCGGTCTTCGCCAGGATACTCGCGATGCAGCGTGAGCTGAGAGAAGAAAGAGAGCGGTGCCGGGTTGGTTCCTCGGCGTGTCGAACGTTTCCCGGACTACTTCGACAGAAGGTAGTGCCGGGGCCCGTATCGAAACTATGAAGCAGTGCATCCGTAACGAACCACCTAACATTCTGAAATGGGAAATAACAATGAGTATTCGCATGAATCTGCTTCGCTTTCAAATTGCAGAAAAGAGCGCAGGATCCCGTGCTGGACTTTCGTTGCTCAGATGGGCGCTAGTCATCATCTTTCTGTGGTTCGGTGCAATGAAATTCACCCATTACGAAGCGAACGGCATCTCGCCGTTCATCGTCAACAGTCCTATCATGGGTTGGTTGAATTCCCTGTTCGGGGTACAGGGCGCAAGTGACGTAATAGGTTTGCTTGAACTGTCGACTGCGGCCGCTCTGATCATCGGGGCGATTCAACCACTGTTCTCCGCGCTGGGAGCTGCGATGTCGGCCGTTACTTATCTGATCACGCTTACCTTCATGTTGAGCACTCCGGGCGTTGCCGAAGCAACTGCCGGTGGTTTTCCCGCGATTTCAGCGTTGCCCGGCCAGTTTCTGCTTAAAGACGTCGCTCTGCTGGCTGCGTCGCTTTCCCTCCTGCTCGGGTCAATCCAGGCCTCGCGGACGGACACGCGGCAGTGAGCTAACGGAAAGTTAGATATCTGGATAGTCTAAGGAGATGAAAATGGAGAGCAAAACTACGCGAAGCGCCGAGATAGGTGAAAGAATCTCTGGCAAATCCTCGCATCCGGATGAGCGTACTATCCGCGACTGGTTGGGCCCAGAAGCGTTCGAACACTGGAGGGAGCTGAGGAGCTGGATTGATGAGTTCTACCCCAATGTGTTCACGCCGGGTTGGATATATGGGGGCAAGAAGCGAGGCTGGGCACTGCGCTATAAGGAAACCAGGGCGTTGTGCAGTCTGCTCCCGGCATACAGTCTGTTGTCCGTTCTGGTCGTCCTGGGCAGAGCAGAACGAGAGAAGTTTGAAGAACGGCGTTATTTGTGGAGCCCGCCATTGGTCAAACTGTACGATGAATCCCGGACCTATCATGACGGGAAATGGCTGACTATTCCGATCTTGTCGGTGGATGACCGAATTGAGGTGACGGATCTCATGAGCATGAAACGCCCCGCGCTTTCACGCCTTCGAGGGTTGTAGCTGGACATCGCATCGCCAGTATCCGCGCCGTTGCGCACTGCCTGTTGCGCAAAGATAGCAGCCGGTGCGACCCCGGCATCGCGGAATGTATGAGATGAAGCGCCGGGCGCGTTCGGATGTCCGCTCGCGGCAGCATTTGCCTGCCGATGAACCATTAGTCGCAGCATAGGCGGAAGACCATGTATGAGTGACTGCTTGCGAAGGGGAACTGCCGCCCGAATGTCATAGCGACGCAACGAACTGGATGTCACATCATGGCCGATCCCAGAAGTCCGAGTCCAGTCGACGGTCCGTCGTGGCATCTCAGCCTCGAGTTTCCGTAGCCGACCCCAAGGAGCCCGTGACGGCTTCCCGGCCGACGGGCAGGTCTACCTCGGAAACTGCCGGTGGCCACCGCGGGCGCGAAATCGATGTTCGCAACCAGCGGACGTTCGCGAGGGGCTGGCGTCGGTCGTGACAAGCTCAACGTCGAACCGCCGCCTTGCGGGAGTGCGATCTGGACCGCGCTAACCGCGGACCGTGCAACCTGTACGCGTGCGTAGCGTTCGGCTACGCGGCCTATCGCCTAGTCAGACATGACTCATGTTGAGGCCCGTGCCGAATTCAAACAACAAGTCTCATCAATGTTTGATAAAGCTGTTCGGGCCTAACAGGCTTGTGCAGCAGTGGGTCGCCACTTGCGGACGCTTCGCGAGGTCGCTCGGGAGCCGTATCTCCCGTGATAATCAATGCCGGTAGATTCATCCCTGCTGCGGCGCGCAAAGCACTAATGACTTGTGCCCCTGTCTGTTGTTCGCGAAGTCGATAGTCGCTGATGATGATCGACGGTGCACACACACGTGCAGCAGCTATCGCGTCGCTAACAGAACTTGCTGCTTGACATTGGCATCCCCAGCTCTCCAACAAACGCACCATGCCCGAACAGACCGTTTCGTCATCGTCGATCACCAGCACACGCAGATCTTTGGGCAACGTACCGAGTGGCCCCGGCGCTTGCTGTGGCGAATCCAGTTCAGTCAATGGCAAGACGAACTTGAATACGAATTCAAAACGCTGGTGGAATCTGAACACTGTCTCGTCTTACCTGAAGAAGAACGCGGGCACGTTGGTCAACTACAGCGCTCGGCATCGCAAGGGCCTCCCGATCAGTAGCAGCATCGCCGAGTCGGCGGTGAATCAGGTTGTCAGCTACCGTATGGCCAAGAAGCGACAGATGCGCTGGACGGATGAAGGGGCGCACTGCATGGCGCAGGTCAGGGTTGCGGTTTTGAACGGAGAATTCTCGCCTCGTCGCGTCTCGGCGCTCAAGATCGCCGACACGGATTACAGCAAGTGCATCGGGTCAGCGTCGGCAGGTAGCAGCCGATGTACAGAACATAGTGCCGTAAGCAAGGGATAACTGACGAGATGCGCCTCCCCAGTTTTTACACGCTCTCGCCCAAGTCCGGTGCGCTGTGATAAATGGCGACTTGCACGAGAGACTTGAAATGATCAGGCGACGCCCGAAAGCGATACCGATCGAGGTCGCCGTTTTCCTCGACGAGTTCAGACGGGCCTCCGAAGCGCTACCCCAAGGTTTTTAACGCTCCCGACGATTTTATTTCGTTGCGAGTGCAAATAAAGTCGTCAACTCCAGCGGCGCAAGCTGTGTGCCACGGGGATTCCGGGTTGACGACTTTAATTCCTTCTACGTCAGAGTGGCGGAACGGGAACGAAATACTCGCCCATCGCGCGTCCAATGATGTTTTGACGCGCGTGACGGAGTGTCACTTCCGTTGTGGCCAGGACGTAGTCGCCAATGCGCTGTTCGCCGGGGCAAGCAAAGGCAATGCGTGTATGGCAATTGAGCACGATTGCGGGTTTGACCAGACGGCCTGCGATATAGACCGAGATGATGGGGCGGCAGTGCAGCCAGACATCGTCGGGCCACACCTGGCGGCTGCCGAGCGCGGAGTGGAGCGTGTCGATGAGCGAAATTGACAAAAGTTGTGGAAGGGCCTGCCGCGTCTGCGCGATAAAGCGAAGCCAGGCATCGGCGCCGCCGCGCTGAAACAGCTGATTTCGAATCGTGTCAATTGGTCCGTGGCTCACGACGCCGAGGTCGAAGTCGTCCCACAGGTTGTCGGGAATCAGGTCGCGCAGAAACCAGGCAATTGTTGGTTGTGGTGGAATGCCGCGAGGCAGAGTGGGAATGTTCGATTGCATGTCGTCAGGCCGTCGTGTCTGGCGGGGAGGTGCGGGGCTTGGCTTCGCGCACGCGTGGTGGCCTCGGCGGATGACGGAACGAGACGGTAACGTGCACATCCTGGATCGCGTGTGTCGCCACTGCAGGCGGCTGGTTGGCTGCGGTTCTTTTCTTTAAGCTGCCAAATATCCGCGTCGCAAGCGTCGCCAGCAGGGCGCCGGCGCCAGCTGAGCCCGCAGCGGCGGCGGGGAGCGAAACGAGGGAAGACGATGCCGGTGGATTAGGCGAGGGTTGCGCGCCTCCACCAGTATTACCACCAGTGTGTTCACCGGAGCCACCGCCGGCGTTATCACCATTGTTATCACCCGCGTTACCACCAGCACCACCACCCGTGCGATCACTGCCGTCGCTGCCACGACCCGCGCCGTCTCCGCCACCACGGCTCCCGCCTCCGGCGGAGTAGATCTCGATTCGCTCGGTGTACTTGTCGGGACCTTCCGCATTTTTCGGAAAACGAATGCGTAGGTTCGGGGCATCTGTCGCGTCGTTGCAAATCGCAAAATGCTTTGAATCGTGCAGGAGCCGAAGCGCCTCGCACGCGGCTGCGTTATCCGGCCGTTGAGGTACGGTCGTATCGATACAGACGGTCTGTTCGTTCGGCTTTTTGCATGCAAATTGCGGTGATGGAGCAGGCTCCGCCGCAATCGGCGGCATGAACGCTACGATCACCGGCGGTTGCGGCGCGGTCCCCGATTCATCGGTTCTGATGGGTGGATCTCGCGTCAGCGTTACGCTGGCGTACTTCCCATCGGGTCCCATTTGAGAGAGGTCGACATTGCAGCCCCGCGCAAGCAGCGCGGCGAAAGCATGGCTGCGTCCAGTTGCGCTCGACGAAAACTTGGGATCGTTCAACTCCTCCTTGATGCCTCTGAATGCGTTTTCTCCGCAGGACGGCGTTGACCAGTTCAGCGGCGCCTTACCGGGTTCGGCTTTAAGCGCAATCGCGGCTCCCGATGGCGTGACCGGCGCCGGTCTCGCATCAGGGGAGGTCCAGAACGAATCGGCGTTGAAACCGCATCCAAGCCTCGCAAGACGCCGGTGCAAAACAAGTGGTGTGCAAGTGCCATCGTGTGAACATGCTGTAATCGTGCTCGACACGGCCTTCGGCTCGCAATACTGAATCACCTTGCAATGCGCCTTGCAGGCTTCGCCCGCACAAGGCAAGTTGTACCAATCGCCATGCCGATCGGCTGAGCACAGCCAGCGGGTCGTGACGGCCGGCTTCGCGTGGACGCGCGCGGACGCCGCTCGCGCAGGCATACAGGCGCACGCGATGTTCAGGCCGACTGTGACTATCACAAGAAGACGGACGAGCGGAGGAGTCACCTCGGCCTCTTGTTGTCGGGGGAGAACAGGCCGCGCCGCTCCTCACCGCCCGGTGCAGCCGGCGGCATGGTGTCCATTGGCACATCGGGCGGGATGTCATCTGTATTGCGGACATCCATCACACGCCGCAGCATCTGCAGCATTTCCCATTCGCCGAGTTTGCGATAACTCTCGAACTGCGATTCGCTAAAGAATTGATCGGCCGTCGTTTCATGCGGAAACTCGACATGCTTGTGCGCATATTCGTGAATATCGGGCGGCTCGTTTCCATAGACGCAAGGCTTCAGATACAGTAAAACGCCGTTGACCGGCTTGCCCTTTGCGTCCAGATAACGAATGGTGAAGCGCGCGTGATAGAGACCGGCCGCACGAGCGGAGCGCGGAAACAGCAATATCGGCTCACTTTCCGCGCTGATCTCGATTCCCATGTCGATGCGGATCTTGCGTATTGCGCAGTACAGATCCTCCATCGTGAAGCGGCCATCCTGGCTGGCATCGATCACAAAGATACGGCGACACCGGCGATGCACCATTTCCCACAAGCCCATATTGTCGAAATGCCCGCCGTCGGACAGGTGAACCCAGTCGCCGGTGTCCGTTGTCTGTCCCGCTGCTTCCTGCAACAGGCGCCAACTCGATGACGTGGGGTCTTTGCGTTGCCACTGTTTGAACTTTGGATTACCTAGCCACCATCCGAGCCGCACATTGAACACCGACATCAGGAAAGCCATGGGTGTGCTGCTGTTGTAACCCATGTTCGGATTGAAGGCTGCGCCGGAAATGGCCATCGCAGTGCCGAGCTTGACGTTGTCGGCGAAGCTTGCCACCCGGCGATAGCCGAGCCGGTAATTCCCGGCGTGCAAAGCGGTGAAAGTGAAACTGTCGGCTTTGCGCTCTTGCCACGCAAGTGCATCGCCCTTCACGAGATTCAGCGCAGTGTTGACGACGAGAAAGGGTGGTTTGTTCGAGTTTCCTTCGCTGTCGAACCGGGGTGAAGGAATTTGATAAGCCGACGTGATGTCGGCGAGCGGAATGTCATCGCCAGTGTCAAAACCCGTGAAACGTGCCGGCTTGCGTGGCCGCTTTACACTGCGGAAGCCGCCATAAAATGTACGGATCAGGCGATCACGATAAAAGCCGTGAAGGCTGAATTCGTTCATGCGCACGAGGAGACCGAGTGCGAAAAACAGGATGCCCGAGCAAAGCATCACGAAAAGGCAGAAAGCAAGCCGGTCTTTTTCTGTAAAATGCCCGAACACCTGATCGACAAACCCTGAAAACGATTGATCGATGCATTGCGTCGATGCAGCCGTGCATGAGTGACCTTCTCTCAAGGGTTGAAAGGCGCTCGTGAGGGCGCACGAGGTGCTCGTGTCTTCGAGGCAATAGTAGCGCACGGGCGGCGTCCAATTGACGTTGTAGGTCCGCAAGTGCCTCAGATCTGTCCATTCCGGCATAAGCTCGATTGCTTTCCAGGTACCGATGGAAAGCAGCACGGCGAGCAACACGAGGCCGACACTGCCGATCAGCGTGAGACTCATGGGCGCTTGCGTGCCCGGCTTACCGGGGCTCGTTTTGCGATAGCCCACAAAGGTGCTGACGGCGAGCGAGAGCGCGCTTCCCGCGGCCGCGACGCCCTGAGCCGAACCCCCGTAGTAGCTGAGCAATGCGGGGATGCCTATCACCAGCGCCGCGCTGACGACCCACGCAGTGAGCAGCATGAATACGAACGCGTGCGCGCGCCCCTGATGTTCGCGCCGGTCGGCGCCTTCGGTGAGGGAGCGTACGGCCGCTTTCAGGCCCTCTCCAATGAGCAAGGCGACGAGCATCAACGCAGGCGTGACGAGCGCGCGCTCGGCCGAGGCGAGTTTGCTCGTGTTCGATGTCGAGCTAAAGTCCGTGAGAGCCTGGAAAATCGAGTAGAGAAGGCCAATCTGTGTACCGCCTGCCAGAATCGCAGCAACGGTCATGACCCAGACGCTGCGCCGGCCATTCATGTTCAGCCATGCCAGAATCGCCTGCGTTCCAGCAATTGCATACCATACGTACCACAATTGCCCGGGATTCGTTGTTTTCTTGTCGATCGCGCACCACATTGCATATGAAAGGCAAAAGCATGCGATGACCAGCAGCAACGCGCCGAAAGCAGCACGTACGTCGCCGCTGCGCGGTAAGGCGATGTGATTTGCAAACCGCAGTTCCGGTTTTCGCTGCGGTTTGCCCTGGAAAAAGTAAGTTGCGCCAAGAATCCCGATGCAGGCGCCCACGAAGCCGACCGAGGAGGGAATAGGTGACTTTGCTGGGTCTTGCGTCGCCTGTCCTAGCCAGACGGCAAACCACGGACCCAATAGAAACACCATGAACCACGGCCAGAACATCGTCCAGACGATGAACAGGTTTCGAAAATAGGTAGCGACGATGGTCCATGCATCGGCTGAAAAGAGCGAAAGGCGCCTCGCAAGATAGTTGCTGTTCATCCTGAGCCATGTTAGCGGCCCTTCCTGGTTGAAGGTGAGCCCCGCCATGCGAAGCTGGACATAGTCGGCCTGGCGCAATCGATCGAGTTCATGTTCGACGAATTGCAGCGCAAACCGAGGCTGCAAATCGTCGTCTTTTGTCTTGGCGATGATCCAGCGCGAAAGGGCCGTGCCGATATAGCCGCCGCCAGACACCGTCGATATGTAGTGAAACTTCCCGAGCAGACGGTAGGTCGCAAGAACTTGCAGTACGCCAAGACAGAACGACGCGCTGCGAATGCCACCCCCCGAAAGACAGAGCGCGCTCAATCCGTCGCCCGATTCATCTGTGTGATAGAGCAGAGTGTCCTGGATGAAGACGCTGGGCTTGCGGTCGTTCGGTATGCCAATGATATGCGCGTACTCGTCCGCCAGTGCGCGATGTCCGATATACGGCAATCCAGTCAAGACCTGATGCACCTTATTGTACGCACGCCCCTTGAGTATTTTTTTCAGTCTCTGTGCCGCCGCCTGAACCGGCTCGTCATGCAGCACGATTTCAGGGTCATCGATAATGCGCGCAAGATAGTCCCAATCGAGTGTCGCGACGAGTCGGCACAGCGCATCGTGGTGTGGTTTGCCGAGCCGGTATGCCAGGTAAAGCACGGTGACTTTGAGTTCGTCCATGAAACCTGGGTATGCGGTTAGCTCGTCGGGTAGTTCGGATGGCTTTAGTTTTGTTGGCTCGATGACCGGATCGTCATCGAGTTGCGGATGAAGCCAGCCCCGGACCATCCACTCTATTTCAACCAGCTTCTGGTTTCGCAAGAACCGATCGAAGATATTTTCGTTGACAGAGACAATCCGGCCTTCCGGCTCCTTTCCAGACATTCTTTCTCGCCATTCAACGACCGCGTAGGGCAATGCTTCGCTCGCCCATGGGCCATAACAGTGCTCCAGGAGTTCACGGACGTCGTCTTCGCTCGAAAGCGGATAGCCGCGACCGATGCACACGCATCCCTCCTCCAGATGCATCGTTGGAGAAAACGCGTGATAGAACTCGGGACAATAGCGATGCGTGTGCTCGAACGTGAGCTTCGCCAGCAGGACCTTGAGGAGTGGAATAACATGGCCGCACAACGAAGACGCCAGAGCGTGAGGGGCGTCGAAGTCACCTTTGACGCGAGGAGGCTCCACGGTTCTGTTGTCCATTGGCAGCCTCGCTGCAGTTCGTTTTGCTTTAGCCAAAGCGGATCGCAGATAGCGACCGACTGTCCGCGCACATGGGTGGAGACGTTCGATGCTCAGATGGGATAGGCCTTGACCGCTGTTGCCACTGGCGCGAATCGGTCCGGGAACCCTCGTACGCTGGCTTGCGCGACTGCCTGGGCGCTAGGGCGGTCAATGTTTCCAGACAATCGCGTTGCGATAGTCTTCTCTCAATCTTGTTTGCACTGCTCGTTATGTTTGTAATAGTAGATGCAGGTAGCGGGAGCGCTCAAAAGCTGGGGACTTGGGTGCGGTAGCGAACACAACATACGGTTCACCGATTATCGGCAACTCTGCGCCGCCCTGGGGTGATCTCAACGCGAAGCGTATCTGCGACCGGATCCGCGATCCCTATTCGACGAAAGGGGTATCGATCACGACGACACACAAGGAAGGTCTAGTCGTCGGCATGCGCTCAATGCCAGGCAATCTCTACGGCGTGGCGCTCGCGACGCTCGGGGCACGTCAGTCTGACCTTGCACGGCTGCAGGAAACGGTGACCGCCTACCGCGAGGCGCTGAAGGAGCGGACTCGCGAAAAGGCGCCGCTCGACTGGGCCGCGACGCAGAACAACCTCGGCACAGCGCTCTAGGCGCTAGGGGAGCGCGAGTCTGACCCGGCGCGGCTTGAGGAAGCAGTGACCGCCTACCGCGACGCGCTGAAGGAGTACACCCGGGAGAAGGAGCCGCTCGAATGGGCATTAACGCAGAACAATCTCGGCGGCGCACTCGCCGCGATCGGGGAGCGCAAGTCAGACGCGGCGCAGCTTGAGGAAGCGGCGACCGCCTACCGCGAGGCGCTCAAGGAGCGCACGCGCGAAAAGGTGCCGCTCGACTGGACCGCGACGCAGTACAACCTCGGCGCCGCTTTCGCGCAGCTCGGGGAGCTCAAGTTTGATCCGATGCAGTTGCAGGAAGCGGTGACCGCCTACCGCGAGGCGCTCAAGAAACGCACGCGCGAAAAGGTGCCGCTCGACTGCGCGCTATCGCATTACGCCCTCGGCACCGCGCTCATGGTACTCGGGGAGCGCGCATCGGACCCAGCGCGGCTGGACGAGGCCATCCGCGCGTACGAAGCTGCTCTCGTAATACTTCGCGAGGCGAAGGCTGATTACTATATACAGCTTGCCGATAGGAATTTGTAGGAAGCACGGCAGGAGACCAGTCATCCGGCGTGTTGCGTGTGCTTTCCTTGTGTACGCGGCGATCACCCAACTCCGAAGTAGTGAGCCGTTAAATTAGCCGACAATTCCCAATAGCGGGTATCCGTGGTGTCGCCGACGTTCAAATGCACGCGCGATGGGATGGACGAGCGTCTCTTCATGGCCCGGTTTGCGCCCGACCGTCAGTGAGCCAAGTCAACTTCCGTGCGGCGCGTCCGTTTCGTTGCCGCCGGCATGGCCATCGACGTGCATTGCGTTACAAAATCAGTGGGCAGCCCGGCCACACAGTAAGGGGAGAAGCGCGCCGGAGCCTTTCCGCATGTGCCAGTGCCATTTGACGTTTCGCGCAAGATTCCCGAAAATCCAAGCGGCGCAGCGCCTGCTCCGGGGATAATCAAGCGGGAGTGTCTTGCGCTGCATCACATAATCCAACGAAAAAACGCCATGTCTTTAAAAATTAATTCGCTTCATCAGTGGAGCAACACTGCGCTTGCAGTCCTCGCCCTCGCGGCCTCAACATCGAGCGCATACAGCGCATGGGAACAAAACGAGGCCAAGATCGAACAGGTATCAGTCTTGGCAAAGCCGGGCGATTGCCCCATCTACTACCAAGGTGACGAGGAGCGGGCTGTCATCGGCATGTGCTGGGAGGTGACCATCGCCAACAGCAGCGAAAATCGGATGTCCGTCGTCAACTACCAGATGGACACGATGCGAAATGCCAACGGCGACTACAACGTTTCGGCTTCCTCGATCCAAGAGTTGAGCACGATCGACGGCAAGCCCCTCGCGCTGCCCATCAACCTCGACGGCGGTGAAGCAAAACGCATTCTCGTCGAGTCACCAGTGGTCATCGATGGTGCTGTGAACGCTGCAGTGCGCGCGATTATTTTCCCGCTAGGAAAGAAGTCACGCCCCTCAACGATTGACGAGCTGCAGCGCGCTCTGGCGACCACTGCGCACGTCGATATCTCAGGAAATTCGCTACAGAATGTCGTTGCAAACGGCGACACACTTACGTATTCCATGCCCAGTCCTATTAAGACGTCGAAAGCGGAAATCACCTTTGCGACGGGCCGTGGCGGCTTGACCAAGTGGGCTTTGCTTCAACCCGGCAACGTCGGAGCGGTGGCGGTCAGCTTCTCTTCGTCCGCAACTTCGCCGTCGACCTGGCAGAATCTGCGCGGATTCTTCAATCGCTTCCTGTGGTAAGTGATGACGGCATCTTTGTTCCATTAAACGCCATGCCGCTAATACGAGTTAGCGGCATGGCAAACGCGGCGGCGTGAGCCGTTTACTATATGTGCAGGCGCACCGACACCGCTTCGCGCGGCGCCTAGCGTCCAGACACCTGGCCACGCCACGTGCGCGCACCGGCTATTCTGTCTGAAGCGGCTCTTGCCTGTCGGGCAGGCGACAAGCAAACCTCAAGATGAACTGGCCGGCGCGATCACGGCGAGAAGGTCTGCTCTGTGAGGGTGGCAGCCGTGTGAATGGCGGGCTAAGCCCGGGCGCGAGCGGCAGAAGATGAGCGGTCCCTCCCGATTGCTAACTAGTGCAGCAGCGTGTTCATGACGTAACGGCACATCACGTTGGGGAGACTGGACACGGCGAAGTTCCAGCGTCCGGCTCTGGTGGAAAGCCCCCGCTCCAGTCGCAAGGATTGCCGTCGCTCATGGTCACGCCGACGGTTGTTGTGCCGGCAACCGAAGGTGTGGCTTCCAATTCATAGTGCAACTAACAGTCATCTCCGCCGGCAGCCCATAACCGCTGGTTCCCGGCGTTATCTCCGTCAGCAGCGCTGACGGCGGCGCGCGCGTTTGCCCGACCCGTTCTGGATCCTTATAGTGTCGGGGCCCGCGCATCCGGCATTTTTCCGAGGAAGTGAGGCTTCATGCGGGTTACGCTGGAAAGGAGCGTCCCGTTCTTTTTCTCTTGTAACGGAGCCCGAAAACGGGCGTATTCCGAGGAGGCACGGTATGGAACCCACACCGGTGTGGGCTACAGCAGTCACTCGGGACGCAGGACGTTTGCAACGCGCTTGATCGCAAACGGGCATTCTCTCGAAACGGTCCAGACTCTCCTGGGTCATACGCATATCGACCATGTTGCGCCATATCTGGAACTATCGCAGCGAGAGTTCCGTGAAGCCGTCGCAGCAGTCAACCTATCCGGTTGAATGCGTTTTGCACAAATTTTAGTCTGATCGTCGTTTGGATATACAGATTTGGGTGCAGATGCCGATAAGGAAGGGTTAGGCAAGAGACGCCAGAGACATTCGGAGCTTGGCCAGAGGCACTTTTTAGAGTCACCAACAGCGGAATATACCGATGAAGGTACACCATAACGCCGAGAAGCTTTGCGCATGGATACGTCAGCATGGTGCGGCGACAGTCAAGCAAATCGCGGCAAGCGGGACGTTGAATTCGCGCGCAGCGTCAGATGCATTTCAGTACGCGGTTCGTCACGGCGTTCTTGAGTACGTTAAGCAGTCTGGAGCCTCCCCCGGTGAGCGTGTCCAGTACCAGTTGACAGGACGTGAACTCCCGGTGCTGAAATCCGGTCCGCCCGCGCCTTCGTTCGACGCGTTATTGTGTGCGTGGGGCATTCCTCAAAAACCGCCGATCGCCCGCGTGGGGTTGTCGCACAGGTTTGAACTCGCCGACTGCAATTTGGACAACTAGGAAACGCAAAAGATACGCCCACGCGGGCGAGTACGAACGAAGGAACAAAAGAATGAGGAAAGCAATTTGTATGGCGGTGGCTCTGCTATCCGTTGCGGCCGGCAACGCTCAAGCGGCAGGCTGTTTAAAAGGTGCGGCCGTTGGCGCCGTAGCAGGGCACGTGGCAGGGCATCATGCGGTTGCCGGCGCAATCGTCGGATGCGCGGTCGGCCATCACCTGGCGAAAGAGCAGAAGCGGAAGGACGCGGAGGAACGTGCCGCGGCTCAGGTGCGTTAAACAACGGCGCGGAAAACAATGCAGGAAAAGCGGCAGTGCCATCGAGCGGCCGCGTTCGAAGAACGTGAAAAATGGGTTGAAGACCATTGCCGTAGTGGCACTACTAGCCATCAGCGCATCATCGCTTTTGGTTGCCTGCGGCAAAAGGACTGAGGACGAGTTCGTTGGATCGTGGAAAGTTAACGACGATATCGACTCGACAATTATCGCTCGCAGCGGCTACGATTTTGTTGTCACGAATACCGGCGACACGTCGAGCAGGATGTTTTTCCGCTACGAGCACGGAATTCTCGTAATGAGAGGTTCTTCCGGAATGCTGGAGATACGTTACGACAAGGTCCACGATGCGATCGTCGCATTCACCCCCGGGTTTCCGGTGGAAATCGTACTGCCCCGGGTTAAGTAGGCGGGCGAACGTCGTCATTGCGTGCGCGAAAGAAGGGAAAACGGAGTAGGCATTGCAAAGCCAAACGCTCGATTTCCACTTACGCGGCCTGAGATAAGTAGATGCCAAATCAATCTATGTCAATGAAGAGATCTGTTTCCATGAGTCCCGAACAGGCCCGCGCGGTTGTGGCGGGGCTAAGATTGTTTGGGGCGGCAGTCTTGGTGGGATTTATCGCAACGGCCCTGATTACCCACTTCCCGCAACAAAGCGGTGATTACGCGTCGTGGGTGCAAGCGTTCGGATCGATTGGGGCAATCTTCTACGCTGTTTCCATTGCAGACCGGCAGCGCCGGGAAGCAAACCTGCGTGATGCCCAAGCGCGGGCTGCTCGGCTTGCTGCTGTTCGCGGCATCACAGAGCACGCTGTCGAGTTGGTTGGTAGCGCGACTGAGGCGCTGTTGTTGAAACAGTCCGATGCAGAAGGTTACGTGAGCACGTATGACGCGGCGCAATTCCAGGAAGCATTCCGCGTGCTGCAGCAGATCCCGATGCTGGAACTCGGAACGGTTCCGACAGTTGAAGGCGTTACGTTGATAAAGGGGGCATTGTCTGCGATGAGCGCATTGTTGTCGCAGTTGCGGACCAATCCGTTGCCGATTCGGCAGGACCACGCTGGGGTAAAGAATCGTGTCGTTAAGATCCAGATGCAGCTCGAATCCGGCCGGCAAAAACTGGCCGGGGAGATCATAAGACTCTTTCCAGCATAAAAGCCTGATAAGCAAGGAAAACAACGAATGAGCTTCTTCGAACTGAACACGGCTGGTGCGATGCTCGCAAAGGCGCGGCGTGAACTCTCGCGCCTTGAAGGTGAAGCTTCCATTGACCACGTGTACAACCTCTTCACCACGGCCTATCACGTAATCGACTACCTCAAGCCGGTTTTGTCCGAGGTAGACCATAAGTCGCTCCTCGCTGATCCGGTAATTCGGCATTGCGCCGATGTTTGTAATAAGGCTAAGCACATGGTGCTTACGCGCGGCCGCCCCGACCCTTCAACGCTCTCCGTGTCTGGGGCAATCGGTGGCGTGCCGATCAACAGCATCGCCATTAACGCCTCTGGCAAACGTTGGGTGCGGTGGCCTGATGGAACGGAGCTAGAGGTTGTCCAGTTTGCGCGATCAGTAATCACCCGTTTGGAGCAAATTTTCGCTCAGCATGGCGTTCCCGCTGATGTATAGGAAAACGAGAAGGAAGATGAAGGCATCGCTTGTTGGCGCGGCTTTGATCGCCTTAGTCTTGACAGCAGGTCCCGCGCTGGCTGAGCGACCCGTAGAGCCTGGGCACAAGCCATCGCCCGAGGCAGCTTGGTGGTCTCGTGGTGTCGTCCTCGAACGAAGGGCGGCTGACGGCACTTGGGCCGTTCGATGGTTTGACGATCTGACAGTGCGCGGGGCATCGAAGGCCTACGCGGGAAATGAGAAGGAAGAGCCGCTCGTCGAGATTGCTGCGCTTCACTCCGAAGATGATGCCATTGCCTCGCGTGCGATCACCGTCAGCTGCGTGGGCAATTACGAAAAGCGGGTCATCGTAGCAGCCGATGTGGTTGATGGCGACGAGCTTAAGCAGGTTTGGATGCAGCAGTTCAGATGCGGCGATAGTAAATGGCGAGTGAGTACCGCCGATGCGACCAGATTGCCATCGACCGACCACTGATAACGGAAAACGAAGAGCAATGCTAATCGCGGCTGAGATACCTGAGCCTAAGGTTGGAACGACTACAGGTGCATTCGATGTCGAACCGTTTGCGGAGTACTTCAAGCGGTGGCCGATTGAATACGCTCATGTACCTTCGCTCGTTGTCGAGACGTGGGTGTATCGTCACTGGCGTGACTTTCAGTCTTGGTTGCCGCTCCGACCGCTCGATTGGGTATATAAACTCACGAAGATGACCTCCAAAGAAGTTCTCACTATCAGTCACGTTGGTACGTGGCCGGAGACCCTTAGATACTGGGGTGATGATCTTTTCGAGGGGCACGTGAGGCGAGAGACTTGGCTTGGTCGCACAATGTTGGATATCGGCACGACCCCAGCGCCCATTATCGTCGCGCACCAGGCCGGTCAGTACGGCCATCCCAGAGAACGTAACGAGCCGTTTCTCGAGCCATACCAGCTTATCGAAGGGCATATGAGACTCGCCTATCTACAGGCGATGATTCGCCACGGGCATTCGCAACTCCGTGCACATCATGAAGTCTCTATCGCGATGTTACCGGCAGCACCATAGCATTACGAAGGTGAGCCATACGATGCTGATAATCGATAGCGATTGGAAAACTGTGGACGCCGTGTACCGGTCCGCTTAAGTGCATGCCCTTTCAATACAATACACAGATCCCTGACCGATGAGCACAGATCATTTGTTGCCTCCATTGAAGATGCCAGCGTCCAAGGCACCAGTCCGGGAGTTGCTGATCGAAGCCGGCCACGACGTGTCGGAGTGGGATTTCACGCTGGACCACAAGCCGATCCTCAATCCGAACGACAATATTTCGCGCAATACGAGCTGGTCGTTCGTCGGCAAGGGGGACGAACCTACAGTGGTGTGCCTCTGGTACGAGGACATCGACAAGGACGCACAGCCGCCGGTGTATGAAGGGAACGACCGCGAGTATCGTCAGCGGTTGCTGGATCTAGACTCGGGCGAAAGGGACTCTGCTGTGCGAGCAAGACTGAAGGCGTGGACGGCCCGCTCATATGCGCTTGATCGAGCCGTCCAATATGCCTACTACAAGCGCCGGCCAGTTCGTCTCATCATGATCGGTGGAATGAGGACAGCGGAAAAGGATCGCGGCACCACGGCCGACACGGTCACTGCGCGAACGCTCGACCCGGTGACTTGGTTTGTCACTGCATACAACGACCGCACCGGCAGTTATCGCATTGAGCGCGGCGTTGCCCGACCCGACGAGGTAGGCGACGGCATCGACCCAATCACTGATCCGGGTAACGACCCGCTCTTGCAGGAGTTCGTGGCGACTCTCGACGAAACCGAGCGTGAGGCAGTCATCAAGGCGAGAGTCGGGCAGGGTCCATTTCGGGATGCACTTTTGGAGCGCTGGAAGGGTTGCTTCGTGACCGGTTGCAAACTGCTCGAGCTGCTCGTTGCCAGCCACGTGAAACCGTGGAGTCGGTGCGAGACAGCCAGGGAGCGAGTACAGGTGGCCAATGGGTTGTTGCTGGTCCCAAATTTGGATAGGCTGTTCGACAGAGGCTTCATCACCTTCGACGACAGCTTCCGCATCCAGATCAGCCCGCTGCTCAAGGCCGGCACTCTCTCACAGCTCAACGTCACGCCCCACATGCGCCTGACGACCAGCGAGCACATCGACATGCGTCCGTTCCTACAGTGGCATCGGGAGAACATTTTCCGGGCGTAAAGCGGCCGAGATAGGAAAACAAACATGAAGGTGTTCCTCGGCGATGAGAGGCCGACACCCGATGGGTGGCACCGAGTCTACTGGCCCGATGAGGCGATCCGACTGCTCGAATCCGGGACCGTCGAGGAAATCAGCTTGGATCATGATTTGGGCGACGACGCCCGGGGCACCGGCTACGATGTCATCCTCTGGATTGAAGAGGCAGTCGCGCTGCGCGGGTTCAAGCCGCCACGAATCACGGTGCACTCCGCTAATTCTTCGGCAGTCGACAAGATTCGAGCCGGCGTTCTCGCCATAGAACGGCTAGCCCGCCGCTGATAACTTTCGTGAAACGTCATGGAACTTGCAAATCTGCTGGACACTTCATTTGACGCCATGTTTGCCGGCCGCGCCAATTTGCCTTGGTGGCCGTGGGTTGGCTCGAAATTCTCAACTTCGGCGGTGCGGACCATGGTGGTCGGGGAGAGCATCTACAACTGGGGCAATGGGTTCGATGCGCGGTACATGCAGGCCAATGGTCTGCGGGAGACACACCGCCGGCACGCCTTGGACTATCGGCGCGATTCGCCGTATGTGCGCAACATCGAACGGGCTATGCACCACACGCCCACGCCAAGTGAAAATCAAAAGCGTGAATTCTGGTCAACAGTGGCTTACCACAACCTCGTACTGGAGCCGCTCAAGGATATCAAGGCTCGGCCGACTTATCCCCAATATCTGAAAGGGTGGCAGGAGTTCTTCGGCCTGTCTAGCCTCATGGCGATCGAGCAAGCCATTGTCTATGGGCTCGAAGCCAAGAAGGTCGAAGCGCTAGTGGAAGCTCTCAAGCTTCGCGGAGCGTCCTTCAAGCAGAACCGTTTGCCGGTTAGGATCGGTCGGACGCGGCCTCGCTTAGTTACTATCGCTGAAGATGGCCGAACGCTGAAGCTACTCCTCATCCGACACCCGAGTGCCTTTTTCAGTTGGCGCCAGTGGGCTCCGATCATTAGCGCGCATATACCTTTGCAGTTACCGAAGGACAAGGCAGACCGTATCAACGTCAACCTACTCGACGTACTACAGTGACCACGGAAAAC
>NZ_CAJMYY010000039.1:0-77041 GCF_905220185.1 Paraburkholderia sp. J11-2
CTTCCATTACCGTAACCAGGGCGCCGACTATAGTTCGATTCTGGTGGGCATCCAGGTGCCCGCCGCCGAGGACGCCGAGTTCCGCCGCTTCCTCGCCACGCTCGGTTATCCGCATTGGGAAGAGACGAGCAATCCGGCGTACCGGCTCTTCCTCGCCTAACTGGCCGCCATCGTGTCCGTTTCGCTCTCCGACAAACTCGTCGTCGCCATTTCGTCGCGGGCCCTCTTCGATTTCGAGGAGGAAAACCACGTGTTCGAGGGCGGCGACCTGCAAGCCTACGAGGCGCTACAGCGCGAGCGCCTGACCGTGCCCGCGCGGCCGGGCGTGGCGTTCGCGCTCATTCGCAAGCTGCTCGCGCTGAACAACGGCGCGCATCACGTGGAAGTCGTGATCCTTTCGCGCAGCGATCCCATCAGCGGCTTGCGCGCGTTCAGTTCGTGCCGCGAGCACGGGCTCGACATCCAGCGCGGCGTGTTCACGCGCGGGCGCGAGCCCTGGCACTACCTCAAGCCGCTCAACGCATCGCTCTTTCTCTCCGCGAACCCGGCGGACGTGAAGAGCGCGCTCGACGCCGGCTTCCCCGCCGCACGCGTCTTTCCGGAATCGGCGACAATGGCGGAGCGCAACGCGCACGAGATTCGCATCGCGTTCGACGGCGATGCGGTGCTGTTTTCCGATGAAGCCGAGCAGATCTTCCAGAGCAAGGGCCTTTCCGCTTTCGTGAGCCACGAGCGCGACAACCGCGAACTGCCGCTCGCGCAAGGCCCGCTGCAGCCGCTGCTGGCCGCGCTCAACCGTCTGCAGAAGCTCGCCGACGCGAACGCGCAGATGCGTATCCGCACCGCTCTCGTCACCGCGCGCTCCGCGCCGGCGCACGAGCGCGCAATCCGTACGCTGATGGCCTGGAACATCGAGATCGACGAAGCGATGTTCCTTGGCGGACTCGACAAAGGCCCGTTCCTGCGCGAGTTCGAACCTGATTTTTTCTTCGACGACCAGATCCGCACCTGCGAATCCGCGCGCTCGGTCACGGCCACCGGGCACGTGGCAAGCGGCGTGACCAATCTCGCTACCGAAGCCAACGCATCATGACTCCCGACCAATCTCCGCTCGGCAAGGCCTCCACCTACACCGAGCAATACGACGCCTCGCTCCTGTTCCCGATCCCGCGTGCCGCCGCGCGCGAGCAGATCGGCATTGGCGCGCAACTGCCCTTCTTCGGCAGCGATATCTGGAACGCCTACGAGCTTTCGTGGCTCAACTCGCGCGGCAAGCCGCAGATCGCGATCGCCACGTTCTTCATTCCCGCCGATTCGCCGAACATCATCGAATCGAAGTCGTTCAAGCTGTATCTGGGTTCGTTCGCGCAAACGCCGTTCGAATCCGCCGACGTGGTGCGCGACACGATCAAGCGTGACGTGACGGCGGCTTGCGGCGCATCGGTTTCGGTGAGGCTCGAGCAGCCGGGCGCGTTCGGCAAGATCCCGTTCGAGGAATTCGACGGCCTCTCGCTCGATCGCCTCGATCTCGACACGGAGATCTATCACCCGGAGCCGACGCTCCTGAAAGCGGCTTTCGACGAAGCGCCGGTCGAAGAAACGCTGATCTCGAATCTGCTCAAGTCGAACTGCCCGGTGACGGGCCAGCCCGACTGGGGCAGCGTGCAGATCCACTACGTCGGGCCGCAGATCGATCAGGCGGGCCTCTTGCGCTACATCATCTCGTACCGCAATCACACGGGCTTTCACGAGCAGTGCGCCGAGCGCATCTTCATGGACATCCTGCGCGAGTGCAAACCGGATCGGCTCGCCGTCTACGCGCGCTACACGCGGCGCGGCGGCCTCGACATCAATCCGTTTCGCACCAACTTCAATATGCCGATGCCGGATAACGCGCGGCTCGCGCGCCAGTAAGCGCAACATCGAAGCACCCGGTAGAAAGCAAAACGCGCCGCAAATGCGGCGCGTTTTTTATTGGCGTACCAGCGTACCTCAATGCGGCAACTCCGCCGCCCCCATGCGCCGCGCAATCACAGCGGTGCGCTGCGCAAGATACGCCGAGTTGCGATGCTCATCGAAGTACTTGGGACGCGGCAGCATCACCGCAAGCCGCGCCGACTGCCACGGCGTGAGCTTCGCAGCTGTCGTGCGGTAGTAGTAGCGCGCGGCGGCTTGCGCGCCGTACACGCCGTTGCCCCACTCCACCGAATTCAGATAGATCTCGAAGATGCGCTCCTTGTCGAGCAGCGCCTGCAGCATCCACGTGATGATGAACTCCTGACCTTTGCGGATATAGCTCTGCTCGCGCGAGAGGAACAGGTTGCGCGCAAGCTGCTGCGTGATGGTCGAGCCGCCGCGCACGATATGGCCGCGCTTCTTGTTCTTCTCCCACGCCTGGAGGATGGCGTCGGTCTCGTAGCCGTTGTTGTTGACGAAGTTCGCGTCCTCGGACGCGATGATCGCGCGCTTCAGGTTGCGCGAAATCTGGTCGTACGGCACCCATTCGTGCTGGATCGAAAGACCGGGCCGCTCGGCGGAAAGCCGCGCGGCGTCGGTGCGCATGAACGCTGTGGTTTGCGGATCGACGAAGTTCCACAGCGCGATTTGCGCGAAGTAGAAGAGTTGCGTGGCGATCCAAGCAATGGCGAACACGCAGACGATCCAGGCGAGCCAGCGCCGCGCGCCGGGACGGTTGCGGGACTGCGCACGCCGCCCACTGCCGCTCGCGACCGTCGCGGCTTGCGCACCGATGGCTTGCCTGCGCATGGCGTCGTCTCCGTGTTGTGCGAGCTTGTCCGAGCAGCGCCGGGCGTTACGCGGCCTGCGCGGCCAACTGCGCGCGCAATGCCGCCAGCACCGGTGCGCCCTCGGGCCGCACGCCGCGCCAAACGAAGAACGACTCCGCAGCCTGCTCGACGAGCATGCCGAGGCCGTCGGCCGCGCGCGCGCCGAGTGCCTGCGCATGGCGCATGAATACAGTGGGCTGCGCGCCGTACATCATGTCGTAGGCAAGCGTGCCCGTGCCGAACGCGCGTTCGTCGCACTCGGGCAACGCTGCGTCGAGGCTGCCCGCCGTCGCGTTCACGATCACGTCGTAAGGCTTGGGGTCAACGGCTTGCGGGCCTCCGCCGTTCAGCAGAGTTCCAAACTCGCCCGCCGCGCCTGCGAACTGCTCGATGAGCGCGTGCGCCTTGGGCGCCGTGCGGTTCACGATCGTGATCTCGCGCGGACGGCGCTCGAGCATCGGCAGCACGACGCCGCGCGCCGCACCGCCCGCGCCGAGCAGCAGCACGCGCGCGCCTGCGAGCGATACACCCAGGTTCACCTCGATGTCGCGCACGAGGCCGAAGCCGTCGGTGTTGTCGCCGAAGATGCCGTCTGCGTCGAAGCGCAGCGTGTTCACCGCACCCGCCGCCGCCGCGCGCGGCGAGAGCTTGTGCGCCAGCGCGTGCGCTTCCAGCTTGAACGGCACGGTCACGTTCAGGCCGCGTCCGCCCGCTGCGTGAAATGCCTGCACGTGCTCGACGAAACCGTCGAGCGGCGCGAGCAGACGATCGTATTCGACGCGCTCGCCGGTTTGCAGCGCAAACTGCGCGTGGATGAACGGCGACTTGCTGTGCGCCACCGGGTTGCCGACTACGGCGTAACGGTCGGCGTGCGCAACGGGCTTCGATTCGCTAACGCTCATGCGCGCGGCTCCGTGGCGTGCTGTTCGCTCGATTGTTCTTCTGCCGCGGGCGCATCGCCTGCCGCTTCGTCTTCGGCTTCGTCCGCTTCCGCGACGGCTTCCGCTTCACTCTGTGCGGACTCGTCGGCGGCTTCGATCAATTCTTCGTCTTCGCCCGCATCCTCTTCCGCCTGCTCGCCGCTCGTCACGACGGGCGCGTCGAGCACGCGCAGCATGCGCACCGAAGCCTCGATGGTCAGCTCGTCGATCGACAGCACTTCCATCATCAAACGCGTACCGCGCGCGTGCACGCCAAGCGCGGGCACATGCATGAGCAGCGGCACTTCCTCAAAGCGCACGAGGTCGTCCTTCACCACGCTCGCCGGGAATTCGCGGCGCGGTTCGCCACCGCCCTCTCCGCGCATTTCCTGCTGCAGCCAGCGCAGGCACCAGAAGTACTCCATGCGGCGCTGATGGTCGGCGTAGGCGGTGTAGGTCTCGTCGAAGCCCTGCACGACGGCGAACAGATCGGCGTCCTTGGGCTTGAACGGCGCGACGAGCTTGGCGGCCACGCCATGCTCCACGCATGCGAGCAATTGCCACTGGTTCACGAGGTCCACATAGCGGCGCAGCGGCGAGGTGCTCCACGCATACTGCGCGACGCCGAGACCTTCGTGCGGGGCGGCGTTGGTCTGCATGCGCGTGCGCTTGGGGCCGCTCGGCGCGCCGAACGCACGCTGCGAGCGATAGATGCCCGGCACGCCATGATCGTGCAGGAAGGCGCCCCACGTGGAGTTCGCGAGAATCGCCAGTTCCGCGACGATCATGTCGAGCGGCGAACCACGGCGGCGCGGGGAGATGGTCACATGCTCGCCTTCCACGTAGAAGTTGAAGTCGGTGTTGCGCTGGACTTCGCGGCGCAGGCCGTAACCCGCGCGCGCCTGCTGGCGCTTCTCGAACAGCGCCTGCGCGAACGGCCACAGCACGGCGATGTCGTCCTTGTGCGCATATTCGCCCGTGCCCGCCGCGAGCGTCTCTTCGGTCACGACCTCGTCGAGCGTGTTGTGGCGCAGATTGTTCTTCACGAACACGCGCTCGGCGCGCGTTTCGGTCGCGACGATCTCCTGCGTCTCGCGGTTCACGATGCAGTAGAGCGAAAGCGCCGGGCGCAGGCCGCCTTCCTTGAGCGTGAAGGCGTCGACGAAATCGTCGGGCAGCATCGTGATCTTGTCGCCGGGCATGTAGACCGTCGAAAGACGCGTGCGCGCGATCGTATCCGCCGTGTCGCCGCGCTGGATGCCAAGCGCCGGCGCCGCGATGTGAATGCCGATGCGCACGCGGCCGTCAGCCAGATGCTCGATGGAAAACGCGTCGTCGATTTCGGTCGTCGTGACGTCGTCGATCGAGAAGGCCTGCACGTGCTCGGCGGCAGTGGGGAGATCCTCGGGCAGCGTGCCCACTTCGACGGGCGGGAAGCCCGTACCGTGCGGGAAGAAGTCCGCGAGGAAGCGCGCCTCGTGCAGCGCGCGCGGCGAAGCAATGCCACCGCATTCGAGCATGAGGCGCGGCATCGAAATGCCGCGCGCAGCCGCCGCCGCTTCGAGCGCCTTATATTCGATCGAATTCTTGTCGGGCTTCGTGAGGAGTCCGAGTGCCTTGCCCTTGAACGCCTCGGGCAACCCGCCCGCCTTCAGCTCATCTTCGTAGCCAGCCTGAACCAGCGCCTGCTGACGCTTGCGCTCGAGCGAGGCCAGCGCCATCTTGAGCTGCTCTTCAGGCGCGCGCTGATACTGGCCGCGGCCCTTGCGGCGGAAGTACACGGGCGATCCATGCAGGCGCAGCACAAGCGCGGCGCGCTCGACAGGGCCATACGTTTCGCCGAAGTACTCGCTCGCCAGCGCCGTGTAGGCGAATTCCTCTGCGGGCGCGCACTCCCAGAGGAAGTCGAGATCGATCTCCTCGGCAGCGGCGTCCGCCTGCTCCAGCAGTTCGCTTGCTGCGGGCTTCTCGAACTCGATCAGCACGTCTTTCGCGCGCACCTTGGCGCGCCGCCCGCCGGGCAGTTCGACCTGGAACGCGTCGCCCTGACGCGACAGCACGCTGCCGGCCTTGAAACTGCCCGATTCCTCAAAGAAAACGTTCACTCAATACTCTCGTTCAGACTTGCTTCGACCGCCGGCGCGGCGCGCGGGCGGTGCTGTATACATATAGATATAGGCGTTCGCACGCATCAAGCGGCGTCGCAGAAACGGATCACTTCGTCGACGTAATCGGCGAACTCGCTGATGCCATGATCGCTGCCTTCGATCAGGTGTGTGGGCACACCCGGATAATGCGCGAGCATCTCGCGGTAATCGAGCACTTCGTCGCCGGTCGCGGCCATCAAATAGTAGCGCGCGGGCTGCGTCACCCTCGCGACGGCCAGCGCACGCAACTCTTCCAGATGGCGCGGTTCGACGACGATGCTGCCGCCGCCGTGCCAGAGCGGCTGCTCGCCGAGATACTTCGACAGATCGCGGTCGGGCACCACGGCGGGGTTCAGCAGCGCGGCGCGCCAGCCGTGCTTTTCCGCGAGATGCGTGGCGAAGTAGCCGCCAAGCGAACTGCCGATGAGCGTGACGCGCTCGCCCGGCTTCAACTGCGCGCCGATGTCCTGCTCGGCGAGCGCAATCGCCTCCTGCGGCGAAACCGGCAGCGTCGGGCACAGCCATTCGCCGCTGCGGCCCAGCTCAGCCATGCGCGCCGCGAGCAGGCGCGCCTTGAACGACTGGGGCGACGAACGAAAGCCGTGCAGATAGACGATCACGCCGCGCTCCGCACCGAAAGGGCATCGAGCAGCTTTTGATGCACGCCGCCGAAGCCGCCGTTGCTCATCACGAGCACCTGGTCGCCGGGGCGCGCCGCCGCTGCGACCGCCTTCACGAGCGCTTCGAGATCGTGGTACGCGCGGGCCTTCTCGCCTAGCGGCGCGAGTGCACCCGCGAGATCCCAGCCGAGCGCGTCCTTGCCGCTCGGGGCGCCGTAGCCGAACACGAGGTCGGCGTCGGCGAGACTGGCAGGCAGTTGCGCCTTCATCACGCCGAGCTTCATCGTGTTCGAGCGCGGCTCGAGCACGGCGAGGATGCGCGTGTTTTTGTGGCCGACGCGTGTACGCAGGCCGGCGATCGTCGTTTCGATGGCCGTGGGATGGTGCGCGAAGTCGTCATAGACGGTCACGCCGTCCACGCTCCCGCGCACTTCCATGCGGCGCTTCACGTTGCGGAACGTGCCAAGCGAGGCCGCAGCCTGCGCGGGCGGCACGCCCACGCTGCGTGCAGAGGCAATGGCGGCGAGCGCGTTCAGGCGGTTGTGTTCGCCCTGGATCTGCCAGTCCACCACGCCCACGCGTTCGCTGTTGTGATACACGGCGAAGCGCTCGTCAACGGCAACGCCGTCTTCCGCGGGCAGCGCCTGCCAGCCGCCGTCCACGCCGAAGCGCTCTACGTCGCTCCACACGCCGCGCGTGAGCACGCGCTCGAGCGCGTCCGAACGGCCATTCGTGACGATGCGGCCCACGCCAGGAATCGTGCGCACGAGGTGATGGAACTGCGTTTCGATTGCGGCGAGATCGGGGAAGATGTCGGCGTGATCGAACTCGAGGTTGTTGAGCAGCGCCGTGCGCGGACGGTAATGAACGAACTTCGAGCGTTTGTCGAAGAACGCCGTGTCGTACTCGTCGGCTTCGATCACGAAGAAGCTCGAGTCGGTCAGGCGCGCCGACACGCCGAAGTTCAGCGGCACGCCGCCGATCAGGAAACCTGGGTTCAGGCCAGCGTCTTCGAGCAGCCACGTGAGCATCGAGCTCGTGGTGGTCTTGCCGTGCGTGCCCGCCACCGCGAGCACCCATTTGTCGCGCAGCACGTGCTCGCCGAGCCACTGCGGGCCCGACGTATACGGCAGGCAGCGATTGAGGATCTCTTCCATCAGCGGGTTGCCGCGCGTGACCACGTTGCCGATCACATAGAGATCGGGGTTCAGTTCGGTCTGGCTCGCGTCGTAACCCTCGATGAGGCGGATGCCCTGTGCTTCGAGCTGGGTGCTCATCGGCGGGTACACGCCGGCGTCGCAGCCGGTCACCGTGTGGCCCGCGCTGCGCGCGAGCACCGCGAGTCCGCCCATGAACGTGCCGCAGATGCCGAGGATATGGATGTGCATAAGCCTGTCGCGCCGCGCGGGCGTCGTGAACGCGTCGATCGGATTGATCGGGTTGAAGGATGCAGAAGCTTGGAACGGCGGCAGTCCTGCGCCGCCGCAGCAAAGACCGGTATTGTACCCGAGGCCCCAAGCCCTATTGGCTCGACCTCGGCCTCCCCACCGACGGAAAACCCTTGGCGCACCCGACAGCGGACGCGGCTCAATGGCCGCTGCCCGGAGCCCAGGGCGATCTCTAGTATCATTGAAGGATGGTTCGCAGATCACATTTCGATCCCCAGCGCGTGCGCGAGGAAATCGCCATCGCGGCAGCAAGGATGATTGCCGAGGACGGCCTCGACTACGCCACCGCCAAACGCAAGGCAGCCCGGCAGGTGGTGGGGGAAACGCGTATCGAAGGCACCTGGCTGCCCGACAACGACCAGATCGAGGAAGAGATCCGCGAATATCAGGCCCTCTTTCAGAGCGACAGTCAGCCCGCGGTGCTGCGCCGCCTGCGCGAAATCGCGCTCGAATGGATGCAGCGGCTCCAGCCGTTCAATCCTTTCCTGACCGGCGCGGTACTCAACGGCACGGCGGGCGAGCACTCCGACATCCATCTGCAGATTTTTTGTGACAACGCGAAGGATGTCGCGATCTGGCTCCTGAATGCGAATGTGCAGTACGACGTGTCGGAAACGCGCCATTTCGCGGCGCGCGGCTTCGTGGAAACACTCAGCTTCATGTGGCGGCCGTCACGCGCCGAGGAGCCGGTGGGCATCCACGTTGCGCTCTACAATACGGACGACTTGCGCGGTGCCGTGCGCGCCGATGCGCGTGGCAGGCTGCCACGCGCCAACGCGCAGGCCCTCCAGGCGCTGATCGACGAGAGCGGCGCCACTTCTTCCACAACCTGAAAACGGCAGCGATGAATACGAAGCGGATTCTGGCCGGCGTGGCAGTGGCGGCAATCGCCGCAGGCGGCGGCATACTGGCTGGGCACTGGGCCACGAGCGGCAGCGCCGGCGTGGCCGACGCGGCCTCGGTGAGCAGCAACGCGGCCTCGGCGAGCGGCAAGCAGAACGCGGTCGACCAGCTCTGGTCGGCGGCGGTCACGAACCCGGACGGCAAGGCGCAATCGCTCGCCATCTACAAGGGCCGGCCCATCGTGGTCAACTTCTGGGCCTCGTGGTGCGGTCCGTGCGTCGAGGAGATGCCGGAGCTTTCCGCGCTCCAGCGTGAATACGCGAAGAAGGGCATTCAGTTCGTGGGTGTGGGCGTGGACTCGGCGGCGAACATCAAGACGTTCCTCAAGAAGGTACCCGTCGATTACCCGATCTACATCGCCGGTTTCGGCGGCGCGGACGTCGCGCGCGCGTTCGGCAACAACGCGGGCGGCTTACCTTACACGGTGGTAATCGACGCGAACGGCACCGTTCGTGCGACAAAATTAGGACAAATCAAGCCGGACGAGCTTCGGCGCACGCTCGACGCGCTTTGACGCAGTGGATCGTCTGACAAGATCTTAAGCGCCGTATCGCTGGTTTTGCCGTGGAAATCCCGTCATTTGACTGAAGATCGGCCCAAACCTTCGCTGCAAAGCGCAGTCGGGGCCATATCCCCTTATCGGAAAACTAGACAAATTTCTCTAATCGGCGCTAAAGTTCGCGCAATTCCACGGAAAAAGAAGCGACCATGACGCGACTGCTGGTTCTGCACGGCCCCAACCTCAATCTTCTCGGCACCCGGGAACCGGAGGTGTATGGGCGCGTGACGCTGCCGCAGATCGATCAGGCGCTCTCGGACCGCGCGGCGGACGCCGGCGTCGAACTCGCGACTTTCCAGAGCAACCACGAAGGCGCGCTGGTCGACCGCATCCAGTCGGCCCGCACCGAGCAAACCGACTTCATCCTGATCAACCCGGCCGCGTACACGCATACGAGCGTCGCGATTCGGGATGCGCTGGCAGGCGTCGGCATCCCGTTCGTCGAGATTCACCTGTCGAACGTGCATCGCCGCGAGTCCTTCCGGCACCATTCGTATTTCTCCGACCAGGCCGAGGGTGTGATTTGCGGCCTCGGCTGGAAGGGTTATCTCTACGCGCTCGAATACGCGCTCGACCGGCTCGCTGCCCGGTCGGCGGACTGATTCCTGCGCCGGATGACCGTCAATACCTGAACAACAACCCGTGTCGGGACGCGCGCGCCCCGGCACTTCACGTATTCAAAGTAAAAGGGGCTGCACCATGGATCTACGTAAGCTGAAGACTCTGATCGACCTCGTCTCCGAATCGGGCATCTCGGAGCTCGAAGTGACCGAGGGTGAAGGCAAGGTGCGCATCGTCAAGAACGCGCCGCCCGTTTACGTGCAGCCGGCCCCCGCGCAATACGCGGCACCGGCCATGGGCGCTCCGCTCGCCGCTCCCGGCCACGTCGGCGAAGCCGCCGCAGCGGCCCCCGCCGCGCCCGCCGTGCCGCAAGGCCACATCGTCACCTCGCCGATGGTGGGCACGTTCTACCGCGCGCCGTCGCCGGGCGCCGACCCGTTCGTCCAGGTTGGCGACACGGTCAAGGAAGGCCAGACGCTTTGCATCATCGAAGCGATGAAGCTGCTCAACGAGATCGAGTCGGACGCGGCTGGCGTGGTCAAGGAAATCCTCGTCGAGAACGGCCAGGCAGTCGAATACGGCCAGCCGCTTTACGTGATCGCCTAAGCTTTTCTGCGCGCGGCGGTGGCCTTCTTGTTCGGCCACGCCGCGTTTGTCGCGTTTGGCGCCCCATGACGGCGACGCACGCGACCGATCCTCTGAGGCGTCGGCACATATGACTTGCGACGCCCTTTGATGAGTCGAATACCCACCATGTTTGAAAAAATCCTCATTGCCAATCGTGGCGAAATCGCGCTCCGCATTCAGCGCGCGTGCCGCGAACTCGGCGTCAAGACGGTCGTCGTCTATTCGGAAGCCGACAAGGAAGCCAAGTACGTGAAGCTCGCCGACGAGGCGGTCTGTATCGGCCCGGCGCCTTCGAACCTGAGCTACCTGAACATGCCCGCGCTCATCAGCGCGGCGGAAGTCACCGACGCAGAAGCGATCCACCCCGGCTACGGCTTCCTCTCCGAGAACGCCGACTTTGCCGAACGTGTGGAGCAGTCGGGCTTCACGTTCATCGGCCCGCGCCCGGAAACGATCCGCATGATGGGCGACAAGGTCACGGCGAAGCAGACCATGATCAAGACCGGCGTGCCCTGCGTGCCGGGCTCGGAAGGCGCATTGCCCGACGATCCGAAAGAAATCGTGAAGATCGCGCGCGCGATCGGCTACCCCGTCATCATCAAGGCGGCGGGCGGCGGCGGCGGGCGCGGCATGCGCGTCGTGCACACGGAAGCGGCGCTCGTGAACGCGGTCAACATGACCCGCGAGGAAGCCGGCCGTGCGTTCGGCAACCCGCAGGTCTACATGGAGAAGTACCTCGAGAACCCGCGTCACATCGAGATCCAGATTCTCGCGGACTCGTTCAAGAACGCCGTGTGGCTCGGCGAGCGCGACTGCTCCATGCAGCGCCGTCACCAGAAGGTGATCGAAGAAGCGCCGGCGCCGGGCATCGCGCGCCGCCTGCTCGATCGCATCGGCGACCGTTGCGCCGATGCGTGCAAGAAGATGGGCTACCTCGGCGCGGGCACGTTCGAGTTCCTGTATGAAAACGGCGAGTTCTACTTCATCGAGATGAACACGCGCGTGCAGGTCGAGCACCCGGTCACCGAGCTGATCACGGGCATCGACATCGTGCAGGAACAGATCCGCATTGCCGCAGGCGAGAAGCTCTCGTTCCGTCAGCGCGACATCCAGCTGAAGGGCCATGCGATCGAGTGCCGTATCAACGCGGAAGATCCGTTCAAGTTCACGCCGTCGCCGGGCCGTCTCACGTCGTGGCACATGCCGGGTGGTCCTGGCGTGCGTGTTGACTCGCATGCCTACAATGGCTATTTCGTGCCGCCGAACTATGATTCGATGATCGGCAAGCTGATCACCTACGGCGCCACGCGCGAACAGGCCATTCAGCGCATGCGCATCGCGCTCTCGGAAATGGTGGTCGAAGGCATTCAGACCAACATCCCGCTGCACCGCGAGCTGATGCTCGACGCGAAGTTCGTCGAGGGCGGCACGAGCATTCACTACCTCGAAAGCCGCCTGGCCGAACGTCAGGCAGTGAAGAAGGACGAAGCGTAATTCATGAGCTACCGGGAACTGATCGTCGAGCTGGATCGCAACCGCGCGGAGGCACTGTCCGACGCGCTGATCGAGCTTGGCGCCCTCTCGGTGTCGGTGGAAGACGCCGACGCCGACACGCCCGACGAGCAACCGCTCTTTGGCGAACCGGGCCTCACCCCCGATCGCACCGCGTGGCAGCATTCGCGCGTGATTGCGCTGATCGGCGCCGATCAGGATCCCGCCGTGCTGCTTGCGGCCGCTTCGAACGAGTTGGGCCTCGCTGAAACGCCGAAGTTCTCGCTGCGCGAAGTCGAGGAGCAGGACTGGGTGCGTTTGACGCAATCGCAGTTCGACCCGATCCAGATCGGTGAGCGCATCTGGGTCGTGCCGTCGTGGCACGATGCACCGGACCCGAACGCGCTCGTGCTCGAACTGGACCCGGGCCTCGCGTTCGGCACGGGCAGCCATCCCACCACGCGTTTGTGCATGGAATGGCTCGAACAGCACGTGCAGCCCGGCAACTCGCTGCTCGACTACGGCTGCGGCTCGGGCATTCTCGCGATCCTCGCGAAGAAGTGCGGTGCGAATCCGGTGATCGGCATCGACATCGACCCGCAGGCCGTCGAGTCGGCGCGCCATAACAGCGAGCGCAACCGCGCGGAGGTCACGTATGGCCTGCCCGACGATTGCCCCGCCGGCGAGTTCGACATCGTCGTCGCCAACATTCTCTCGAATCCGCTCAAGCTGATGGCCTCGATGCTCTCCTCGCGCGTGAAGCCGGGCGGACGCATCGCACTTTCGGGCATTCTCGCGCGCCAAGCCGAGGAAGTCGCGCAGGTGTACGCGCAGTGGATCGACATCTCAGTCTGGCGCGAACACGAAGGGTGGGTCTGCCTCGCGGGCACGCGCCGCGCATAATCCCTTCGCGTTTCGATCAGGCTCACGCGAGCCTGATCGCGCCCCAAGCGGCATGACCGAAGTCGTAGGCTGCGGTGGATTGCCAGTAGAATGCGGGTATCACCAATCCTCCGGTCTACCCAGATCTTCGGCCCACATGCTTCTGGCAACGCGCTGCCCCTTCTGTGAAACCGTATTCCGCATCCAGCCCACTCAGCTTGCCGTGCGGCGCGGCCTCGTGCGTTGCGGACATTGTCAGGAAGCGTTCGACGCGTCGGGCAGTTTGTACGAGATGCCCGAAGGCGGCGACTTCACGCGCGCCGTGCCCGTTGCTGCCGAGATCGCGGCCAGCCTGACCTCGCCGCCATCGGAGCCTGCTTCACATGAAGCTTCACACGTTGCTTCACAGTTTGTTGCGCAGCCTGCTTTAGAGCCCGATTCACGACGCGATTCACAGTCCGCGTCACAGTCCGCGTCACAGCCCCTATCGCAGCCGATTTCCCAGCAAGCCGATGTCGAGCGTGCTGAGGCGAGTCAGCCTGCAGCTGCAGCGCCGTCGCAAGAACCGCCTCCGCAGCTGAGCGCCACGCCCAATTTCACGAATCGCGCGTGGGACCCGTGGGCGCCGCCCCAGGACAGCAAGCTCGATCCGCGCCTGCAATACAACGCCGACAAACTCCCCGGGGCAAGCATTGCCCCGGGCGCCACGCCGGGTGTCACGCGCGGGGTCGAGTCGCGGATCATTTTCGACGACGAACCGACGCTTGCGCGCACGCCGCATGATGCGCCTCACGCGCCAGCGACACCAGCAGCAGCGCCAGCCGCCGCTACACCCGTGCCGCCGCCCGAGCAACCGGCAGCCACCGAGCCCTTCCCGCCCGCCACGCGCTGGACGCGCAGCGAGCCGAACCTGGGCACGAGCGGCCCGACCGAGCCCACCTTTTCTGCAAACGAAGCATCGGCAGCGGCTCACATGAACGACCCCGAGCCCGCGCTCGGCCCTCGCGCCGGCGAACCCGCGCCCGAGCCCGCATTCAGCGCGCTCTCCCCCAACGACGGCACCTCGCCATTCGCCGTCACCCGCGAAGCGCCGGCCCGTCCGCGCGGCTCGCGCGGCCTCGTCTGGCGCATTCTCGGCACGCTCATTGCCATCGTGTTGCTCGCGTTGCTCGTCGTGCAACTCGCGTGGTGGCAGCGCGAAACGGTCATGGTCTACTGGCCCGACTCGCAGCCGCTCTATCAGCAGGCGTGCGCGCAGCTCGGCTGCCGCGTGCTGCCGCCGCGCGACATCGACGGCCTGCTGGTCGAGCCATCCGATCTGCGCCAGGTCGACAACGAGCCGCACCACCTCGAACTGAAGGTGCCGCTGCGCAACCGCTTTAACGTCGCGCTTGCCTACCCCGCCATCGAGTTGTCGCTGCTCGACCGGCAGAACAACATCGTCGTGCGGCGCGTGCTGTGGCCGCAGGACTACGTCACGCCCGGCACGTCCATCGAAGCCGGTCTGCCCGCACGCACCACGCAGACCATGATCGTGCGGCTCGACACGGGCGACGTGGTGGCGTCGAACTTCCGCATCGAAATTTTCTACCCCTGATGTTCCGTTTGTGCGCGGGCGCACTGGCGTGCCCCGCGCGTTTCCCGGCGTCCCGCTTCGCGCGGGCGCGCCATTCACCACAACATGCATTTCCGGAGAGCACATCATGAGTCAAGTCACGCTAGGCGGTAACCCGATCGACGTCGCCGGCACGTTCCCGAGCGTCGGCCAGAAGGCCCCGGCGTTCTCGCTCGTCGGCAAGGATCTGAAGCCTGTCTCGCTCGCCGATTTCGCCGGCAAGCGCAAGGTGCTGAACATCGTGCCGAGCCTCGACACGCCGACCTGCGCCACCTCCACGCGCAAGTTCAACGAAGCCGCAGCCGGCCTGAGCAACACGGCCGTCGTCGTGATTTCGGGCGACCTGCCGTTCGCCGCTTCGCGCTTCTGCACGACCGAAGGCATCGCCAACGTCGTCACGGCCTCGACCTTCCGCGGCCATGAATTCGCGCAAGCCTATGGCGTGGACGTGACGAGCGGCCCGCTCACCGGCCTGACCGCGCGCGCTGTGGTCGTGCTCGACGAAAACGACAACGTCTTGCACGCCGAGCGCGTGAGCGAAATCAAGAACGAACCGAACTACGACGCCGCACTCGCCGCGCTGAAGTAATCCGGCGGCGGCGCACACGAACAGAGCCTGCTTTCCGGTCGGATTCGCAGGCCGGTGCGCCGCCCCCTCTCCTACCACGCCCTACAGGAATTCCCGCCTTGGCTACGCTGATCTGCGGCTCGCTCGCCTACGACAACATCATGACCTTTGAAGGTCGCTTTCGGGAGCACATCCTGCCCGAGCAGGTGCACATCCTGAACGTGAGCTTTCTCGTGCCGACGATGCGCCGCGAGTTCGGCGGCTGTGCCGGCAACATTGCGTACGCGCTGCATCTGCTCGGCGGCGACGCGCGCATCATGGCGACGCTCGGCGCAGCCGACGCGCGCCCTTATCTCGAACGCCTCGACACGCTCGGCCTCTCGAAGGCGCACGTGCGCGTGCTCGACGATACGTGGTCCGCACAGGCGATGATCACGACCGACCTCGAGAACAACCAGATCACCGCGTTCCACCCGGGCGCGATGATGCAATCACATTTGAACCGCGCCGACGAAGCGCCCGGCATCAAGCTCGGCATCGTCGCACCGGACGGCTTTGACGGCATGGTTCAGCACGTCGAGCAATTCGCGAAGGCAGGCATCCCGTTTATCTTTGATCCGGGTCAAGGCCTCCCGCTCTTCGACGGTGCGTCTTTGCGCCGCGCAATTGAACTTGCGACCTACGTAGCGGTCAACGACTACGAAGCCAACCTTGTCAGCCATCGCACCGGCTGGTCGTTCGACGAAATCGCCAGCCATGTCGACGCGCTGATCATCACGCGCGGCGAGCACGGCTCGCAGATCTACCACGGCGGCAAGATCGAGGAGATTCCTCCGGTCAAGGCCGCTCAGGTGCTCGACCCGACCGGCTGCGGCGACGCTTTCCGCGGCGGCCTGCTCTACGGCATCGAGAACGGCCTCGACTGGGCAACCACGGGGCGTCTCGCGAGCCTGATGGGCGCGCTCAAGATCGAGCATCTCGGTCCGCAAAACTACGCGCCCACGCGGGCGCAAATCAACGAACGGTTCAAGGAGGCATTCGGCTACGAACTGCCGAACTGAACGCGGGCGCCGCACACGAACGGCGCCCATTGGAGCTACGGGAATGAAAATAACGAGTCGTCTGATTGTTGCAGCTGGGGTCGCGGGGTCGCTCGCGCTGTCGGGCTGTGCCTATAACAGCAGTTCCGCCGATGTGTACACGGCCTCGCAGGCGCAGCGCGAGCAAACAGTGCGCATGGCCACGGTCGAAAGCGTGCGCGCGGTGAAGATCAGCTCGAACAACGGCCAGCCTAGCGGCCTCGGCGCGATCGGCGGCGGTGCACTCGGCGCGGTGGCCGGCAGTCAGATCGGCGGCGGCACGGGCTCGATCGTCACCGGCATCATCGGCGGCATTGCGGGTGCCGTGGCCGGCAACGCGGTCGAGAACGGCGTGGCCATGCGCGACGGCCTCGAGATCACCGTGCGCCTCGACAACGGCGACTACCGGGCCATCACGCAAACGGCGACCGGCGAAGTCTTCAACGCGGGCGACCGCGTGCGGCTGCTCTCGAGCGGCGGCGTGACGCGCGTCACGCACTAAAGCTTTCCCCTGTACCGCAGCGGCGCCTCGCGCCGGATGCGGAACCTCAGGCGCATGTGCTCCCCTGTGCATGCGCCTTTTTTCATGCCCGCGCGCGGCGTGAGCACGAACTCGCACTCCTGACCTCGATTATTACGAACTCCAGACGAAAAAAATCCCGTCGCGGACAACCCAGCGACGGGATCGGGATCGAGCCTTGCGCGTGATGCCGCCCGGCCCGGCCAACGAAGCGCGCGAACGATGTGGCCTGCGCGCTTCGTCTCGGACTGCTTACGGACGGCTGCCGGTCGGGAACGGCCATGCTGCGGCCGGGTTCAGGGCAGTCTTGACCGTTGCTGCGGGCGCGGACGGTTGCGCAGCAGGGGCAGCAGGTGCGGCAGCGGCCTTCGCAGGCGCCTTCTTGGCAGCCTTCTTGGCGGCAGCCTTCTTCGCAGGCGCAGCCTTCTTGGCAGCAGCCTTCTTCGCAGGCGCCTTCTTGGCTGCAACCTTCTTCGCTGCGGCCTTCTTCGCCGGTGCTGCCTTCTTCGCAGCAACCTTCTTCACGGCGACTTTCTTGGCTGCGACCTTCTTGACCGCGACCTTCTTCGCTGCGGCCTTCTTCGCCGGAGCTGCCTTCTTCGCTGCAACCTTCTTCACTGCGGCCTTCTTAGCCGCCGGTTTCTTCTTGGCAGTAGCCATTTTTTTTCTCCTTCAGGTTCAGATGAGAGTCAGTTCAAACTACACCCTTCGTCAAAACCCGCTTCCCGCGAACGCTTCTCACGGCGCACGCTGCGAAGCGGGCTATTCATCGGCGTACGCTGATCCCGCGCGCTTACGCTAATGAATGCGGTAAGGCGCGCCGTGCCACGAGGCACAGCGCGCCAAGTCATTCCGGCGTCGGCTACCGACACCGGGCAACGTTCGTTGAAAGCGGCGGCTACATAGCCAGCACGCTTTTCCGGGGGGAAGTTTGCCCATCCCTCTGAAGGGTTCGCAAAGTGCCTGTCACGTCGATGAGCCAACCTGGCTCCGGGCATGCTTTGCATCAGGCGTTCCTGCTCCTAATCATCATGCCGGTCGAGGCGGCTCGCGCGCCGCCTCCGGCAACCCCTAAAGACTTGCACCGCAGTGCGCCCGGGTTACTCCCAGGACAGCGCACCGCCCGTCTGATATTCGATCACGCGCGTCTCGAAGAAGTTGCGTTCCTTCTTCAAGTCGATCATCTCGCTCATCCACGGGAACGGATTCTCTTCGTTCGGGAACAGCTGATCGAGACCGATCTGCTGGCAACGGCGGTTGCAGATGAAGCGCAGATAGCTCTTGAACATCGATGCGTTCAGACCCAGCACGCCACGCGGCATGGTGTCTTCAGCATAGCGGTACTCGAGGTCGACCGCATGCTTGAACAGTTCGGTGATCTCCGCACGGAACGCCGGGGTCCACAGGTGCGGGTTTTCAAGCTTGATCTGGTTGATGAGGTCGATGCCGAAGTTGCAGTGCATCGACTCGTCGCGCAGGATGTACTGGTACTGCTCCGCGGCGCCGGTCATCTTGTTCTGGCGGCCGAGCGCCAGAATTTGCGTGAAGCCCACATAGAAGAACAGGCCTTCCATGATGCAGGCGAACACGATGAGCGACTTGAGCAGGCTCTGGTCGGCTTCGAGCGTGCCGGTCTTGAACGCCGGATCGGTCAGCGTCTGGATGAACGGGATCAGGAACTCGTCCTTGTCGCGGATCGACTTGACCTCGTGGTACGCGTTGAAGATCTCGCTCTCGTCCAGACCCAGCGACTCGACGATGTACTGGTAGGCGTGCGTGTGGATCGCCTCTTCGAACGCCTGGCGCAGCAGGAACTGGCGGCATTCGGGCGCCGTGATGTGCCGGTAGGTGCCGAGCACGATGTTGTTCGCGGCGAGCGAGTCGGCCGTCACGAAGAAGCCGAGGTTACGCTTGACGATGCGGCGCTCGTCCTCGGTCAGACCGTTCGGGTCTTTCCACAGGGCGATGTCGCGGGACATGTTGATTTCCTGGGGCATCCAGTGGTTCGCGCAGCCTGCCAGGTATTTTTCCCAAGCCCACTTGTACTTGAACGGGACCAACTGATTCACGTCGGTCTGACCGTTGATGATGCGCTTGTCGGCGACATTCACGCGCGCTTCGGTCGAGACCGGTGCTTGCGGCGGCGGTGCAACGGCGAAGTCGCTGGCGAAGATGTTCGTCGCCGTGGAAGCCTGAGGAGCGGAACGCAGACCAAACTGCATCTCGGCAGCCTGGACAGCCTGACCCGCGGGGTTGCGCATTGCGTTTTGCTGCGCACCGCTCGACGGAGTTACGGCCGTGATCTCGTCATCCCAGTTGAGCATAAATGTCACCATCAATTTAGATCGGTTTGTACCATCTTTTCGTGAGCGATAAAAGGGTTCGCACACGAAAAATCCTGTTTTCGATTCGCGTTGCGACCTCGATACAACACTTTGTTATCGCGTCGTGTCGATTGCATCGCATGAGCACTGCGTAGAGAGCACTGCTTCGTCGTGCTCACTTCGCATGTGCGATGTGCTTCGAAGGTCTTCGCGACATCGAGAGCGTGTGTGAAAGACGGCGTTCGCCGCGCGCTGTTCGCTCGCGCTGCGAGTGCGTTTTCACTCGCCGTTCACTGCCTGCCGCGCGCGGCGCTAGATGCTCGCGCGGCCTCAAGTCTTGTCCCTGCGCGAAACTCCAGGGATTCCTTCCTGTTGCCTCTTTCGCGTACTGCAACGCGCGAGGTGCGAGTTGCCGGGAGAGTCGGCGCGCATTGCGCGCGCCTCTTTCGTTGTTACATCTCGCTACGACCAACTACTACTGTTTACTACCGATGCTTCGGTCCGCGCATGATGCGCGCGGCGTTGCACCGCACGCATCATGCGCAGCCAGCTCACCTCGTGGTTACTGGCAAGCCTCGCACTCTTCGAAGCCAGCATCGCCCGGACGCATCATGCACACCGGACCCTCTGCTTCCTGCGCGGCTTCGACAGCAGCTTCCGGTGCAGCCTGCATCGTGGTCGATCCTGCTGCACCGCCGAATGCGCCACCCGACGCACCGCCGAATGTGCCACCTGCGGCGCCGCCTGCATTGCCGCCGCCTTCGCCGCCCGTCGGCACGGCGTTGAGCGCGCCGTGCGCAACCGTCGACTTCTCGACGTGCGTGGCCGCCATCGTGCGCAGGTAGTACGTGGTCTTCAGGCCGCGCACCCAGGCGAGCTTGTAGATCTCGTCGAGCTTCTTGCCCGATGCGCCCGCCATGAAGATGTTCAGCGACTGCGCCTGGTCGATCCACTTCTGACGACGCGAAGCGGCTTCGACGAGCCACGTCGGATCGACTTCGAACGCCGTTGCATACACAGCGCGTAGATCGGCCGGCACGCGGTCGATGCGCGAGAGCATGCCGTCGAAGTACTTCAGGTCGGCGACCATGACTTCGTCCCACAGGCCGCGCGACTTCAGATCGCGAACGAGGTAGTCGTTCACCACCGTGAATTCGCCCGAGAGGTTCGACTTCACATAGAGGTTCTGGAACGTCGGCTCGATGCAAGGCGACACGCCGATGATGTTCGAGATGGTCGCGGTCGGTGCGATCGCGATGCAGTTCGAATTGCGCATGCCGTGCTGGGCGATGCGCTCGCGCAGCGACGTCCAGTCCATCGACTCGCTCGAGTCGACTTCCACATAGCCGCCGCGCGCTTCGGCGAGCAGCTTGAGCGTGTCTTGCGGGAGGATGCCGCGATCCCACAGCGAGCCGCGGTAGGTCGAGTAGCGGCCGCGCTCGGCTGCCAGCTCCGTCGACGCCCAGTACGCGTAGTAGCAGACGGCTTCCATCGAGCGGTCGGCGAACTCCACGGCTTCCTGCGAAGCAAACGGCGTGCGCAGAACGTGCAGGCAGTCCTGGAAGCCCATGATGCCCATGCCCACCGGACGGTGCTTCAGGTTCGAGTTGCGCGCCTTCGACACCGCGTAGTAGTTGATGTCGATGACGTTGTCGAGCATGCGCATCGCCACGCTGATGGTGCGCTTGAGCTTGTCGTGGTCGAGTGCGAACGTGCCGTCGGCCTGTTCGACCATGTGGGCAACCAGGTTCACCGAACCCAGGTTACACACGGCGATTTCGCTGTCGCTCGTGTTCAGCGTGATTTCCGTGCACAGGTTCGACGAGTGGACGACGCCCACGTGCTGCTGCGGCGAACGGATGTTGCACGGATCCTTGAACGTGATCCACGGGTGACCCGTTTCGAACAGCATGCCGAGCATCTTGCGCCACAGTTGCGCGGCCGGCAGCTTCTTGAACAGCTTGATCTCGCCGCGCGCGACCTTCTCTTCGTAAGCCGTGTAAGCCTGTTCGAATTCGGCGCCGAACTTGTCGTGCAGGTCCGGGCAGGTCGAGGGCGAGAAGAGCGTCCAGTCGCCGCCTTCCATCACGCGCTTCATGAACAGGTCGGGAATCCAGTTCGCCGTGTTCATGTCGTGGGTGCGGCGGCGGTCGTCGCCGGTGTTCTTGCGCAGCTCGAGGAATTCTTCGATGTCGAGGTGCCACGATTCCAGGTACGCGCACACCGCGCCCTTGCGCTTGCCGCCCTGGTTCACGGCTACAGCCGTGTCGTTCACGACCTTCAGGAACGGAACCACGCCTTGCGACTTGCCGTTGGTGCCCTTGATGTGCGAACCGAGCGCGCGCACGCGCGTCCAGTCGTTGCCCAGGCCGCCTGCAAACTTCGACAGCAGTGCGTTGTCCTTCAGCGCTTCGTAGATGCCGTCGAGGTCGTCGGCAACCGTCGTGAGGTAGCACGACGAGAGCTGCGAGCGGTGCGTGCCCGAGTTGAACAGCGTGGGCGTGGACGACATGAAGTCGAACGACGAGAGCACGTTGTAGAACTCGATCGCGCGCGCTTCGCGGTCGATCTCGTTGAGCGAGAGGCCCATCGCGACACGCATGAAGAATGCCTGCGGCATTTCAATGCGCGTGCCATGCACGTGCAGGAAGTAGCGGTCGTACAGCGTCTGCAGGCCGAGGTAGCCGAACTGCAGGTCGCGGCTCGCGTCGAGCGCGTTGCCGAGGCGCTTCAGGTCGAACTGCTGGAGCTTGTCGTCGAGCAGGCCGGCTTCCACGCCGCGCTTGATGAACTGCGGGAAGTAGTCCGCGTAACGCACGGCCATTTCGGCTTGCGTCACTTCCTCTTCGAGAATTTCGCGACGGATCGTGTGCAGCAGGATGCGCGAGGTCACCTGGCTATACGCCGGGTCCTTTTCGATCATCGTGCGCGCAGCGAGGATGGCCGAGTCGTAGACCTGGGTCATCGGCACGCCGTCGTACAGATTCTTCACCGTTTCCGCGACGATCGGGTCAGCGTTGACCGCATCGCCGAGACCGTCGCACGACGACGCGATCAGCGCGCGCAGCGCTTGCATGTCGAGCGGGCGCGTCACGCCGTTGTCCGTGACGTTGATGCCAGGCGCTGCGGGCGCTGCCGTTTCCGGCGAATGCGCGCGTTCCTGGTTGCGCTTCTCGCGATACAGCACGTAGGCACGCGCGACGTTGTGCTCGCCGCCGCGCATCAGCGCGAGTTCGACCTGATCCTGGATGTCTTCGATATGGAACGTGCCGCCGTTCGGACGGCTGCGCACGAGTGCGCGCACGACGCTCTGCGTGAGCTGTTCGACCAGCTCGCGAATGCGCGCCGAAGCCGCGCCCTGGCCGCCGTTCACGGCGAGGAAAGCCTTCGTCATCGCGATCGCGACTTTCGAAGGTTCGAACGACACCACGCTACCGTTGCGGCGAATCACCTTGTGGTCGGCGAACTGCTGCGCGCTCGTCTGACCGTCCTGCGGCTGGCCACCCAGCGTGTGCGCGGGCGCGCCTTCATACCGGGTCGAGACGTTATCGGTCGTTTGCATGTGCAAAGCTCCTGGGTCCTGGAAAGGTGCGAAGAGAGTTCGCGGATTAGTACGGACGCCGACGCCGCGCCCCCGTGTGCGCGATCGATCGGGCAGAGAAAAAAGTCCAGCCTGGCGAGGCTGCCGGATGCGACAAGGCAGATGAATCACGGACTGCTTCGGTCTTCATCGTGGATGTCGCGATCATTGGCTGTACCTTCTCTCTCGATTACAGCCGGTGCGCCGGTTCTCTCGGCCGACGGCACCGTACAAAGTTTCTGTTTTTTCTATGCTGGTAACGCGCGCGGCGCCTTGCTCATGAAGCGGGGCGCCGCGGTACAACACAACATATGGTGTGAAGCCTTGTTTCGGGTACAAAGTATAGTGGAAGAAACAAGGCGATCAAATGGCTTTTTTTGCTGGTCCTATCTTGACAAGACCGCAAGCCAAGCAGCGCGGGCCTTACCGGCCAATGCGCTTTCGAGTGGTCTGCGAGGCGCGCGCCAAGACGCTGCTTTTGCGCGCGAGAGGTGCTTATTTCTTGTGCAGCCGAAGGGTGATTAGCCTGCGTTCGAACGTGTCATGACGCCGCGTTCTGCGCATCGTGCCCCTGGATATAGGGGAAGCTGGCATCGGCGAGCTGCGTATCGTGTTTGAGGCGTGCCCAGTCGAAGTGTGGGCCGGGATCGGTCTTGCGCCCAGGGGCGATGTCCGAATGGCCCGCCAGCGCCTCGATCGGATAGTGCGCAACGAGTGCCTTCACGAGCGCCGCAAGCGTGGCGTATTGCGCCGCCTCGAAGGCGGTCGTGTCGCTGCCTTCGAGTTCGATGCCGATCGCGAAATCGTTGCAGCGCTCGCGCCCGAAGAAGCTCGATGCGCCCGCGTGCCACGCGCGCTCGTCGCACGAGACGAACTGCTCGAGCGCGCCATCGCGATGAATGACGAAGTGCGCCGAGACGCGCACGCCGCGCAGGTTGGCGTCGAAGTACGGATGGGCGTCGCAGTCGAGGCGGTTGAGGAACAGATCGGCGATCTCGGGGCCGCCGAACACGTTGGGCGGCAGGCTGATGTTGTGGACGACGATGAGCGTCGGCACGGCGCCTTGCGGGCGCGCCTCGAAGTTCGGCGAAGGAAGGTGGCGCGCGCCCGGCACCCAGCCTCGCGCATCGACTTCGTATGCGCGCGATCCCGGCAATTCCGGCGATGCAGCAGCGCTCATCGTGCGGGGCGATCCTGGGCGGTGGTGCGCGCATCGTAGGCGCGCGCATGCTCGGCGCTGCAGAACGAGCGCGCGCCGACATTCACCGATTCACTGCGCGGCGCATGCACGCCGCACTCGGCGCAGCGGACCATCGGCTCGGGCAGCGCGGCCTGGCCGCCCGCGCTCGTGCCGCCATTGGCATTGCGCGCGGCGCCTTGCCCCGGCTGCGCACCCTGCCCCGGCTGCGCACCGGGACGCGACTGTGTCTGCGCACGGCGCAGGGCCTTGACGAACCACTGTCCGATCACGAACAGCAGCACGAGGAGGAAAATCTGTCTCATCGGAACACGCGACTCAAACGACTCAAACCACAGGGCGGTGCAGCAGCACCTCGAAGACGAAACGGCTGCCCACATAAGCGAGCAGCAAGGCGATGAACGACGCGATCACCCAGCGCAGCGCGGCGCGTCCGCGCCAGCCGGAAATCTTGCGCGCGGTGAGCAACGCACCGAACATCAGCCAGGACAAAATCGCGAAGACGGTCTTGTGATCGAGCGAGAGCGGCCGGTCGATCAACTGCTCGCTGAACACGATGCCGGAAACGAGCGTGGCCGTGAGCAGCACGAAGCCCGCGCCGATCAGGCGGAACAGCAGCTTCTCCATCGTGAGGAGCGGCGGCAACGTCTCGATCCAGTTCGACAGCCAGCCGCCGCCGCGATTGCTCGCGTTGCGCTGAAAGCCGGCGCCCTTGAGCGCATGCAGCCGGCGCTCGACAGCGAGCATCAGCACCGCGTGCAACGCGGCGATCGCGAAGAGCCCGTAGGCGACGTTCGCGATGACGAAGTGCAGCTTGAACATGGGCGCCGCCGCATAGGGCAGCACGCGCACACCGCCGAACACGAGCGGCAGGATCGACGCGACTGCGGCGAGCGGCAGCAGCAACAGACGCAGACCGTCGAGCGCAAAGAAAAAGCTCTCGATCCAGTAGATGCCCGCGCCGAGCCAGAACATGGCCGACAACGCGAAGGCGAAGCCGAACACCATTTCGTTGGCGGGGAAGATCGTCGTGTGCAGCAGCAGGCCGTGCGCGGCGAGCGCGCCAAAGAGCAGCGTGCGCGAAAGCGGGCCGAAGGTCCGGGCGCGCAGGGCGTCGCCACCCAAGCCCGCGCCCGCGCCGACCGTCACCGGAACGGGCGGCACGCTGCCAAGCAGCGGCGCGGTGCCCGCGCGGCGCAGCGCGCGCCAGTCGGCGGCGCACAATCCGCCGTACAGGAGGACGGTGAGGGCATACAGTACAATATCCATGTTCGAAGTTTACTATAGGCCCCCTGGCCGCGCGGCAAACACACAGAAGCGCGACGAAACGCGGCGCTTTCCCGTTTAACGTGCGCGGGCCGGGCCGCACTGCTCACCGCCTCCCCATGCTCGACAATCTCACTCAACGGATGGCGCGCGTCGTCAAGACGCTGCGCGGCGAAGCCCGGCTGACCGAAGCCAACACGCAGGAAATGCTGCGCGAGGTGCGTCTCGCCCTGCTCGAAGCGGACGTGGCGCTGCCCGTCGTGCGCGAATTCATCGCCAAGGTGAAGGAGAAGGCGCTCGGCGAGGAAGTGATCGCCAGCCTCTCGCCTGGACAAGCGCTCGTCGGCGTGGTGCAGCGCGAGCTGACCGCCGTGATCGGCGGCGACTACGAAGGCAAGGCCGCCGAACTCGATCTCGCCGTCACACCGCCTGCCGTCATCCTCATGGCGGGTCTGCAGGGCGCGGGTAAAACCACCACCACCGGCAAGCTCGCCAAGCTCCTGCGCGAGAAGTACAAGAAGAAGGTCCTCACCGTTTCGTGTGACGTCTACCGCCCTGCCGCCATCGCGCAGTTGAAGACGGTGACGGAACAGGTCGGCGCCGACTTCTTCCCCTCGCAGCCGGACCAGAAGCCCGTCGAGATCGCCGCCGCCGCGGTCGACTGGGCCAAGCGCCACTATCACGACGTGCTGCTCGTCGACACGGCCGGCCGCCTCGGTATCGACGAGGCGATGATGAACGAGATCACGGCGCTGCACGCGTCGCTCAAGCCGGCTGAAACGCTGTTCGTCGTCGACGCGATGCTCGGTCAGGACGCGGTCAACACCGCGAAAGCGTTCAACGACGCCCTGCCGCTCACCGGCGTCGTGCTCACCAAGCTCGACGGCGACTCGCGCGGTGGCGCGGCGCTCTCCGTGCGCCACATCACGGGCAAGCCGATCAAGTTCGTCGGCGTTGCGGAAAAGCTCGACGGCCTCGAGGTGTTCCACCCGGACCGCATGGCCAACCGTATTCTCGGCATGGGCGACATTCTCGCGCTCGTCGAGGAAGCGCAGCGCGGCGTGGACGTGCAGGCCGCACAAAAGCTCGCCGACAAGGTCAAGAAAGGCGGCGACTTCGACCTCAACGACTTCCGCGCGCAGCTCTCGCAAATGAAGAACATGGGCGGTCTGTCGTCGCTCATGGACAAGCTGCCCGCCCAGTTCCAGCAGGCCGCCTCGGGCGCCGACATGGGCCAGGCCGAGAAGCAGATGCGCCGCATGGAAGGCATCATCAACTCGATGACGCCCGCCGAGCGCGCCAAGCCCGAACTCATCAAGGCCACGCGCAAGCGCCGCATCGCAGCGGGCGCGGGCGTGCAGGTTCAGGAAGTGAACCGCATGCTCAACCAGTACGAGCAGATGCGCACCATGATGAAGAAGCTGAAGGGCGGCAATCTGCAAAAGATGATGCGCGGCATGAAGGGCATGATGCCCGGCATGCGCTGATCCTGCGGGCCGCACGGCGCACATCGCGCGCAGGCGGCCCGACTCGACGCGGCGCGCGACGGAACAAATGCGCGGGTTTATGCTGTAGCGCGCGCCGCCGTTATTTTCCACACTTCATAGCTACAGCTACCTTCCCGCCAGAGTCATGAATCGCGAAGAAGCCCTGCACATTTTCCGCCACTCCGAAGAGATCGTTTCCGAGGGCGACGTCAATGCGTCGATCGGCCGGATGGCCGAAGCCATCCGCGCCGAGATCAGCGAGGACTTCCCGCTCGTGCTGTCGGTGATGGGCGGCGCCGCCGTGTTCACCGGCATGCTGCTGCCGCACCTCGACTTCCCGCTCGAGTTCGACTACATCCACCTCACGCGCTACCGCAACGCGATCAAGGGCAGCGCCGAGATGCAATGGCGCGTGGCGCCGCGCGAGTCGGTGAAAGACCGCGTGGTGCTCGTGCTCGACGACATCCTCGACGAAGGCGAGACCATGGCCGCGATTCGCGACCGCATCATGGACATGGGCGCGAAGCGTTTCCTCTCGGCCGTGCTGTGCGAGAAGACGCTCACGAAGGCCAAGCCGCTGCATCCCGACTACTGCGGCTTTTCGGTGCCGGACCGCTACGTGTTCGGCTGCGGCATGGACGCCAAAGGTTACTGGCGCAATCTGCCGACCATCCGTGCGCTGACCGAAGGCGCGTGAAGCGCGCGTCGACTATCTGGAGCGCCATGAAAAAAAGCAGCCCGTGGGCTGCTTTTTTATTGCCTGCGACGCCCGCTGCATGCGGCGTCAGAGGTGATGCACGAAGTTGGCGATACCCGCGAGGATCATCTCCACCGAGATCGCCACGAGCACGAGGCCCATCAGCCGCTCGAATGCCGTCACGACACGCTCGCCCAGCCACTGCTGGATGCGCTCCGCCAGCACCAGCACGATCGCGCAGATCACCATCGTCACGACGAGCGCCGCGACCCATTCATAGAGCTTGCCCGGTGCCTGCGAGGTGAGCAGCATGACCGTGGCGAGCGCCGAAGGCCCCGCGAGCGCGGGAATGGCGAGCGGCACGATGAGCGGCTCGCCGCCCTTGTCGCCGCCGCCGAACGGCCCGCCCGGATGCGGGAAGATCATGCGCAGCGCGATGAGGAACAGCACGATGCCGCCGCCGATGCGCAGCGACGTGTCCGTGAGCCCCATCATGCGCAGGAAGGCGTTGCCCGCCACCATGAAGATGAGCAGGATCACGAACGCAATCGCGACCTCGCGCAGGATCACGATCGCGCGGCGCTGCTGGGCAACGCCGCGCAGGCAGGTGATAAAGAGCGGAATGTTACCGAGCGGGTCGGTGATAAGGAGCAGCAGGACCGTAGCGGACAGAAAACTGTACTCCACGCTCAGAGCGCTCCTTTAACCGTGATGGATCGTCGTTAAACCGCAAGCGCCGCGCGGATCTTCTGCGCCACCGTCTGCGCAGCCTCATCGGCGGCGAGCAGCGTCGCTTCGGTGTCGCGGCGGCCCTGGTACTCGATCTTGCCGTCCTTCAGACCGCGCTCGCCGATGACGAGACGATGCGGCACGCCAATCAGCTCCCAGTCGGCGAACATCACGCCCGGGCGCTCGCCGCGGTCGTCGAGGATCACGTCCACGCCCGCTTCGACGAGTTCGCTGTACACGCGCTCGGCGTGCTCGCGCACGAGCTCGCTGCGGTCCATGCCCATCGGGCACACGACGACCTGGAACGGCGCAATCGACTCAGGCCAGATGATGCCCTTCTCGTCGAAGTTCTGCTCGATGGCTGCACCGAGAATACGCGTGATGCCGATGCCGTAGCAGCCCATCTGCATCGGCGCGGGCTTGCCGTTCTCGGCGAGGAACGTGGCGTTCATCGCTTCCGAGTACTTCGTCCCGAGCTGGAACACGTGGCCCACTTCGATGCCGCGGCAGATGTCGATCACGCCCTTGCCGTCCGGCGACGGGTCGCCCTTCTTCACGTTGCGGATATCGGCGACGACCGGCTCCGGCAGGTCACGGCCCCAGTTCACACCCGTGGTGTGGAAGTCGACTTCGTTCGTGCCCACCACGAAGTCGCTCATGTTCGCGACCGTGCGGTCGGCGATCACCTTGACCGGCTTCTTCGTGTTGAGCGGGCCGAGGTAACCCGGCGGCGTGCCGAACCACTCGACGATTTCCGCTTCGGTAGCGAAGCGAAAGCCGCTCAGGCCTTCGAGCTTGCCGACCTTGATCTCGTTCAGATCGTGGTCGCCGCGCAGCATCAGCAGCCAGATGGTCGGCTCGGCGCCTTCGTTGTCCGTCGCGAGAATAATCGACTTGATCGTGCTTTCGAGCGGAATGCCGAGCAGCTCAGCCACTGCCTCGCACTTGGCCGCGCCCGGCGTGGGCGTTTTCGTGAGTGCTTGCGTCGCGGCGCCGCGCTGCGCGATGAGCGGCAGCGCTTCGGCGGCTTCGACGTTGGCTGCGAATTCCGAGGTCGGGCAGTAGGCGATATCGTCCTCGCCCGTTTCCGCGATCACGTGGAACTCGTGCGAACCGCTGCCACCGATCGAACCGTTGTCGGCCGCGACCGCGCGGAACTGCAGGCCGAGGCGCGTGAAAATGCGCACGTAGGCGTCATACATCTTCTGGTACGAAACCTTGAGACCTTCGACGTCCTTATCGAACGAATACGCGTCCTTCATGATGAATTCGCGCCCGCGCATCACGCCGAAACGGGGACGGATTTCGTCGCGGAACTTCGTCTGCACCTGATAGAAGTTCACCGGCAACTGGCGATAGCTCTTGATCTGGCCACGCGCGATGTCGGTAACGACCTCTTCGTGCGTCGGCCCCATCACGAAGTCGCTCTGCTTGCGGTCCTTGAAGCGCAGCAGTTCCGGCCCGTATTGTTCCCAGCGCCCCGATTCCTGCCACAGTTCGGCCGGCTGCACGGCCGGCATGAGCAGCTCAATTGCGCCGGCGCGGTTCATTTCCTCGCGCACGATCTGCTCGACCTTGCGGATCGAACGCAGGCCGATCGGCAAGTAGTTGTAGATGCCGCCAGCGATGCGACGGATCATGCCCGCGCGAACCATCAGCTTGTGGCTGACGATTTCCGCGTCAGCGGGCGCTTCCTTCAGGGTGCCGATAAAGAAACGGGAGGCTTTCATTCAAATTATCCAAAAGCGGCGGCCCGGTGCAGACCGCCCGAAGAAGTGACCAACGGAGGAGTTCACGAACCCGCCATTATGACAACGCGCCACGTGCCGCGCCGATGACGCCAGCCAGATTCGAAGCCGATTGCGCCCCGAGACCGTTTTGCGCGGTCGCGGCCATTCGCTCAACTTTCCGGACGGCGGGTGCGTGAGGACCGTTATCTGTTTATAATCAAAGCAATTTTAAAGGATTCGAAGGTGGTTGTATGCTGGATCGTGAGGGGTTTCGCCCGAACGTCGGCATCATCCTCTTGAACGCGCGAAACGAGGTGTTTTGGGGCAAGCGGGTTCGCGAACATTCCTGGCAGTTTCCGCAAGGGGGCATCAAGTATGGTGAAACCCCCATGCAGGCAATGTTTCGGGAGTTGCACGAAGAAACCGGTTTGCATCCGGAGCACGTCAAGATCGTCGGTCGCACACGCGACTGGTTGCGTTATGAGGTGCCGGACAAGTTCATCAAGCGCGAAGTGCGCGGCCATTATCGCGGCCAGAAACAGATCTGGTTTCTGCTGCGTATGGTCGGGCGCGACTGCGATATCTGCCTGCGGGCAACGGAGCATCCCGAGTTCGATGCGTGGCGCTGGAACGAATACTGGGTGCCGCTCGAAGCGGTCATCGAGTTCAAGCGTGACGTCTACCAGCTCGCGCTGACCGAGCTCTCGCGCTTCTTGCGCCGGCCTGCGCCGCGCCAGGAGCGGCTGGGCGTGCAAGCTCACGAGGTGCGTTACCCGCGCCTCGTGACGTCGGCGCACGCAGACGCGGTGCATGCCGAGCCGTACGAGGCCGTAACAGAAAGCGTGCCCGAACGAACGCCGATCGAAAGCGATTGCGCGTCGGCGCAGAGTATCATCGAGCCTGCGCAGGACGAGCAGGATCAGGGGGCTTGAGCCAACGCAAAGAACGCCCGAACCGGCGGGGTCCGGCGCATCACGCGCCAGGCCCCGCCGGTTCGCATTCGCGGCGCAGTTCGGTTGTAACGTGCGCCCGTGCTTCGAGGAAAACCAATTTGAAACGATTTGCTCTTGCTGCGGCATGCGCCGCAGGCGGTGTGCTGCTTGTGTCGGGACTGGCCGCGTGCTCCAGTTCCGGTCCCACGAACAAGGACGACAGCGCGTTCGTCTACCTTCTGGACCGCAAGGGCGAATGGCAGGAAAACAAGCTCGAAGGCCTGCCGCCGCTGCCGCAGGCCGGCGCGAAGCTGCTGCCGTTCGACGTATCGAACAATTCGCCGCTCCAGTTCGCGATCGACCCGGCTTCGCTCACGGTCGGCACGGATGGCGTTGTGCGCTACACGATCGTCATCACGAGCCCGACGGGCGCGCGTAACGTGAACTATGAAGGCATTCGCTGCGACACCTACGAGTGGCGCCTCTACGCGAGCCTCGACGCCGATCACAACGGCTGGGACCAGACCGTCGCGAACAACTGGTCGCGCATCGAGAACGGCACGCTCAACGCGTACCAGTCGAGGCTTTATCAGGACTACTTCTGCGCCAACAAGATGCCGATCGCGAAGGCGCCGACCCTCATCGAGAACCTGCGCTACGGCCGCACGCAGTCGACGCTGGTGCGTTAATAGCCGCGCCAACGCTTACGGCGACGGGCGTGAAAAAAGCCGCTGCGGCCATTGGCCACAGCGGCTTTTCAATTTTTGGCGACGCGCGGCTAGCCGGGACAGCGTCAGACCAGCACGAGATTGTCGCGGTGAATCAGCTCCGGCTCAAGCATATAGCCGAGGATGCCCTCGATCTCGCCGCTCGGATGGCGCTGGATCAGCTTCGTTTCCGCGCTGCTGTAGTTGGTGATCCCGCGCGCGACTTCCGCGCCTGCGCCGTTCAGGCAAGCAATCACCTCACCGCGTGCAAACGCGCCCTGCACGCCGGTCACGCCGATCGGCAGCAGGCTCTTGCCGTCTGCCGTGAGCTTCTGCACCGCGCCGTCATCGATCACGACGTGGCCACGCACCTGAAGGTGGTCGGCCATCCACTGCTTGCGCGCCGCCATGCGCGCCGTGCGTGCGATGAGTTGCGTGCCGATCGCCTCGCCCGCAGCCAGCCGCACGAGCACCTGCGCTTCGCGCCCGCTCGCGATCACCGTGTTCGCGCCGCTATGCGCAGCGCGCTTGGCTGCGAGGATCTTGGTGAGCATGCCGCCGCGGCCGATGCTCGACCCCGCGCCGCCCGCCATGGCCTCGAGTTCCGGCTTGCCTGCGTCGGCTTCCTGCACGAGCGTTGCGTTCGGGTCCTTGCGCGGATCGGCCGTATACAAGCCGCTCTGGTCGGTGAGGATGATGAGCGCGTCGCCTTCGATCAGGTTCGCGACGAGCGCGCCGAGCGTGTCGTTGTCGCCGAACTTGATTTCGTCGGTGACCACGGTGTCGTTCTCGTTGATGATCGGCACGACGCCCAGACGCAGCAGCGTGAGCAACGTGGAGCGCGCATTGAGATAGCGTTCGCGGTCAGCGAGGTCGGCGTGCGTAAGCAGGATCTGCGCAGTGCGGATGTCGTGCTCGGCAAAGCGGCTCTCATAAACCTGCGCGAGCCCCATCTGGCCGACCGCCGCAGCGGCCTGAAGCTCGTCGATCTCGCGCGGTCGCTTCGTCCAGCCGAGCCGCTGCATGCCTTCGGCGATCGCGCCCGAACTCACGAGCACGACTTCCTTGCCCTGTGCGCGCAGCGCCGCGATCTGCGCGGCCCAGCGGCCGATTGCCGCATGATCGAGCCCGCGGCCGTCGTTGGTGACGAGGCTCGAGCCGACTTTCACTACCAGACGCCGCGAATCGGCGATGACGGAACGCATGCTGCGCGGTCTCCCAAATGACTGATGACGCGTGAAGTTTCCTGAGAGCGGCCGGCGCGGCTCGCGCGCCGGCCGATGCGGCGAATTACTCCTGCGGCTGCTCCGCGTTTCCGCCTTGCCCCTCGCGGAAGCGCACGTCGGATGCGAGGTCTTCGGCTTCTTCAGCACGGCGTGCGTCGGAGTGCGCGGAGACGTAGTCGTATATCGCGTAACACAGGTTTTCGCAGCCCTGCCCCGTGAGAGCGGAGATCTCGAACACAGGCCCTTCCCACTCGAAGCGCTTCACGAAGTCGGCGATACGCGCTGCACGCTCATCTTCCGGCACCATGTCGAGCTTGTTCAGCACGAGCCAGCGCGGCTTGTCATAGAGCGTCTCGTCGTACTTGCGCAGTTCGCCGACGATCGCCTTCGCCTCCGCAACCGGATCGACGCTTTCGTCGAACGGCGCGAGATCGACCAGATGCAGCAGCAGGTTCGTACGCTGCAGGTGGCGCAGGAACTGGTGACCGAGGCCCGCACCTTCGGCGGCGCCTTCGATCAGGCCCGGAATATCGGCGATCACGAAGCTCTTGCTCGGCCCCACGCGCACCACGCCCAGATTCGGCGCGAGCGTCGTGAACGGGTAGTCGGCAATCTTGGGCTTCGCGTTCGACACCGAGGCGATGAACGTGGATTTGCCCGCGTTCGGCATGCCGAGCAGGCCGACGTCGGCCAGCACCTTCAGTTCCAGCTTGAGCATGCGGCGCTCGCCGGGCTTGCCGTCGGTCTTCTGACGCGGCGCGCGGTTCGTGGACGACTTGAAATGCAGGTTGCCGAGGCCACCCGCGCCGCCCTTCGCGACCATCACCTGCTGCTCGTGCTCGGTCAGGTCGGCGATCAGCTCGCCCGTGTCCTGGTCGGTGATGACCGTGCCCACCGGCATGCGCAGCGTGATGTCGTCGCCGCCCTTGCCGTAGCAGTCCGAGCCGCGGCCGTTCTCGCCGTTGCGCGCCTGGTGCTTTTTCGTGTAGCGGTAGTCGATGAGGGTGTTGATGTTGCGGTCGCCGACCGCGTAGACGCTGCCGCCGCGCCCGCCGTCACCGCCGTCCGGCCCGCCGAACGGGACGAACTTCTCGCGTCGCATCGACGCGCTGCCATCGCCCCCATCGCCGGCGATGACTTCGATCTTCGCTTCGTCAATGAACTTCATGAGTTACTCCGTCCCGTGAATGTCGATATTTTGCCCGCCATGGCCAAAACTGGCCAACCTGGCCGAACGGCCAACGACGCTCGCAAAGCCAGACGGAAGCCCACTACGACCCCGAAAGACTGCAGATAAACAAAAAGGCCCCGCAAACTTCGCGGGGCCTTCTTAGCGTCGCGTGTAGCCCGCTCGCGAGCGGTCTAAAGCTTAGGCCGCTGCCGGGACGACGTTGACCTGTTGCTTGTTGGCTGCGCCCTTGATCGAGAACGAGACGTGGCCGTCGACCAGCGCGTAGAGCGTGTGGTCCTTGCCGATGCCGACGTTCAGGCCCGGGTGCATACGCGTACCGCGCTGGCGAACGATGATGCCGCCTGCGAGGATAGCCTGGCCGCCGAACACCTTCACGCCAAGTCGTTTCGACTCTGAGTCGCGGCCGTTACGTGACGACCCGCCTGCCTTTTTGTGTGCCATTTGTTTGCTCCTTTACCTGCGTGCGCTTACGCGTTGATCGCGTCGATGCGCAGTTCGGTGTAGTTCTGGCGGTGGCCGCCATGCTTCTGGTAGTGCTTCCGGCGACGCATCTTGAAGATGGTCACTTTGGCGTGTCGGCCTTGCGACACAACGGTGGCCTTGACGGAAGCCCCACTGACCAGCGGCGTACCGAACTTAATCGATTCGCCTTCGCCCACTGCGAGAACCTGGTCGAGCGTGATTTCTGCGTCAATGTCAGCCGGTATCTGTTCTACTTTAAGTTTTTCGCCAACGGCAACTTTGTATTGCTTGCCGCCGGTTTTTATGACCGCGTACATTGAGAACCTCACTCTGAGTAATCTTTTCAGGCACACTGCGCGCCCGAAACCTTAGATTATACATAGAGTTAGCTACGCGGTCAAAAGACATGCAAGTCCGTTGTGCTGATGCGCGAGGGCGCCTGGGGATCGCCAGACAGGTCCGCGGCTGTCCGATCGGCATAGCGCCAACATCCATGCGCCCGCCCGGGCCGCGTAAAAATAGAGGGAGCCATCAGCCGGACGGCAGCGGAGCGTCCGGCATGCCGTCGATTCGCCTTATAATCCGCGGCACTACCCATATTTGCCATCATGTCGTCCACCGCCACCCCATCCCCCAGCGCAGCCACCCTGCTCGCCCCCATCGCCAGTGACATGGAGCAGGTGAATCGTGTCATCCGGCAAAGCCTGGCGTCCGAGGTGATGCTGATCAACCAGATCTCCGAGTACATCATCGGCGCGGGCGGCAAGCGGCTGCGTCCGGCGCTCCTGCTGATGGTGGCCGGCGCGCTCGGCGACGTCGGCACGCAGCGTCACGTGCTCGCGGCGGTCGTCGAGTTCATTCACACGGCTACGCTCCTGCACGACGACGTCGTCGACGAATCGGATCTGCGGCGCGGCCGCCAGACGGCCAATGCTCTCTTCGGCAACGCCGCCAGTGTGCTGGTGGGCGACTACCTGTACTCGCGCTCGTTCGAGATGATGGTGGGCGTCGGCAAGATGCGCGTGATGGAAATTCTTTCGGCGGCCACGACGATCATCTCCGAGGGTGAAGTCCTGCAGCTCCTGAACATGCACGACGCCGACGTGGACACCGACCGCTACATGCAGGTGATCCGCTACAAGACCGCCAAGCTTTTCGAAGCCGCGGCGCAGCTTGGCGCGGTGCTTTCGGGGGCGGATGCGCGCACCGAGGAGGCCGCGGCCGAATACGGGCGGCGCATCGGCACGGCATTCCAGATCATGGACGACTGGCTCGACTACACGGGCACGCCTGAATCGATGGGCAAGAACGCCGGCGACGACCTGCGCGAAGGCAAGCCCACGCTGCCGCTCATCTGGCTGATCGAACACGGCACGGCGGCGGAAGCCGCACTTGCACGCGAAGCGATCGAGCAAGGCGGCACGACGCGCTTCGACGAAATCTTCGCGGCAATTACCCGCTCGGGCGCGCTCGAACACACGCTGCAATGCGCGCGCGCCGAGGCGCAGGCTGCCGCCGATGCGATTTCAGCGTTCCCCCCTTCCATTTACAAAGATAGCCTGCTAGAATTATGTTCTTACTCGACGACGCGCCAGTCTTGAAACAGACGAAGCGGGTTGTGGAGTCCAGCAGTAAATTCGGGGTGTAGCTTAGCCTGGTAGAGCGCTACGTTCGGGACGTAGAGGCCGGAGGTTCGAATCCTCTCACCCCGACCAGAATTCAAAAAAAACCGCGCATGCAATGCGCGGTTTTTTTTCGTCTGTACCTCCTGTGCGCCGGGCCACGCGGGGGCGCGGCGGCCACGGCCTTGTCCGATCGGCCAGTGGCCCTGGAAGTGCGGAACCCCTCTGTTATAGTTTCCCCATCCGCCCCCCCTCATTTTCTCGACGCGTGGACCACCTTCCCTTATGGGCGCAGATTTGCGCCGTCTTCGTCCTGCTCATCTGCTCCAGCTTTTTCTCCATCTCCGAAACGGCGATGATGGCGCTCAATCGCCATCGGCTCAAATACCTCGCCAATCACGGCACGCTCGGCGCGAAGACCACCCAGAAGCTGCTCGCGCGCACCGACCTGCTGCTTTCGGTCATCCTGATCGGCAACAATCTGTTCAACACCATCATCCCGGTGCTGACGACTTCGATCGCACTGCACACGTTCGGTCACGACAATCTCGTGCTCTCGGTCGCAACGGGCATCGTCGCGTTTCTCATCATCGTGTTCGCGGAAATCACGCCGAAGATTGTGGGCGCAACGTTCCCCGAGAAAATCGCGCTGCCCGCAAGCCTGTTGATCGCGCCGCTCATGCGTGTGACGAAGCCGCTCATCTGGTTCGTCAACATGTTCGCAAACGGCATTTTGCGCGTCCTGCACATCAATACGCACAAGGCACACGACCAGCGGCTCTCCACCGAGGAGTTGCGCACCATCGTGCTCGAGTCGGGCAGCTTCATGCCGACCAAGCACCGCAGCATCTTGCTGAACCTGTTCGATCTGGAGAACATCACCGTCGACGACGTGATGATTCCGCGCCGGCGCATCGAGGCGCTCGACTACGACGCTCCTCTCGAAGATATCCTGCATCAGCTCGAGACCTGCTATCACAACAAGCTGATCGTCTATCAAGGCGACATCGACCGTGTACTCGGCGTGCTGCATGTGCGCAAGACGCTGGCCGCGCTGCATAACCAGGAGTTCGAGCGCGAGACCTTGCGCGAACTGCTCGCCGAGCCGTATTTCGTGCCTACGGGCACACCAGGGTTCCAGCAACTTCAGTACTTCCAGGAAAGCCGTCATCGCATCGCCCTCGTCGTGAACGAGTACGGCGAGATGGAAGGGCTCGTGACGCCCGAGGACATCATCGAGGAGTTGATCGGCGAATTCACCACGTCGATGCCGCGCAGCGGCACCGGGCGCGGCGGCTGGAACGAAGAAGGCGAATGCATCGTGCCGGGCAGCATGCCTTTGCGCGAGCTCAATCGCTGGCTTCACATCAAGCTGCCCACCGACGGTCCCAAGACGCTCAACGGCTTGATTCTCGAAGTGCTCGAAGAGATTCCCGAGGGCGACGTGTGCCTGCAGATCGGCGACGTGAAGCTCGAAGTGCTGCGCAGCGACGACCAGGCTGTGCGCACGGTCAAGCTCTTCAAGCCAGGCGCCAAAGCACGCCCAAGCACGCTGCAAAAGGCGAAGAAGCTGCTTCCGGGACGTTAGCCGTTCGGCCAGGTGGCGGCGCAGTGCGCCGCACGCCATGATGAAGGCGTCATTTGTTCGAGGCGGCTTCGCGCTGGCATGTCGATGCTTTCTACTCCTTATTGTGCGCGCCTTTTCGCCGCCATGCCTGCCGAAGGCGGTATGGGCGGCGGGGCAACGGCACGCGCACCCGCGCCTATTTCTGCACCGCAGCTCGACGACGCCCCGGCCGTTCGCCTGCTCTCCGAGACGCTGCGCGAAGCCACACGGCGCAACGCCTCGGATCTGCACATCGAGCCAATGGAACACGGCTGGCGCGTGCGTCTGCGCATCGACGGCGTGCTGCATGAATTGGCGAGGCCGCCCGCGCATCTGCGCGATGCATTCGTCACACGCATCAAGGTGCTCGCACGCATGGACATCGCCGAGCGGCGCGTACCACAGGACGGCAGGCTGCGGCTCGCGGCCTCCACGACGTCGCAAGCCGCCGAGGACTATCGCGTGAATTCGCTGCCCACCCTTCACGGCGAAAAGCTCGTGTTGCGCAGGCTCGAAGCGCTACCCGCAGACCTATCCCTTGCCGAACTCGGGCTCGACGAAGCGCAACAGCGCACGCTTGCCGATGCGATCAGCGCGCCGCATGGTCTCGTGCTCGTCACGGGCCCCACGGGCAGCGGCAAGACGCTCTCGCTCTACTGTTTCCTGCAGAGACTCAACGGCACGGCGCACAATCTCTGCTCGGTGGAAGACCCCGCCGAAATCCAGCTCGCGGGCATCAATCAGGTCAACGTGCGCGAGAAGGCCGGGCTCACTTTTGCGGTGGCACTACGCGCGCTGCTGCGCCAGGACCCGGACGTCATCATGATCGGCGAAATTCGCGACGAAGAAACCGCCAGCGTCGCCGTGAAGGCCGCGCAAACCGGCCATCTCGTACTCTCGACCGTGCACACGAACGACGCGAGCGCGGCCTGCGCACGGCTCGTCGACATCGGTGTCGAGCCGTACAACCTGGCGGGCTCGCTGCGGCTCGTCACGGCGCAACGTCTCGTGCGGCGGTTGTGTCCGCAATGCCGCGTGCGCGGCGATGCTTCGCAGGCGGTGCTCGTCGCGGCGGGACTGAGCACGCAAGAATGTGACATCGCGCAACCTTATGTTGCGCGCGGCTGCGAAGCTTGCCACGGCATTGGCTATCGCGGCCGCGTGGGCATACACGAAGTCTTGCCGATATCAGAGGCCATACGCGACCTGATCGTCGCCGGGCGCGGTGCACACGAAATCGCTCGCGAAGCACGCAGAAACGGTGTGGCGACCTTGCGCGAAGCGGCGCTCGCCCGCGTGCGCGACGGCACCACGAGCCTGGCCGAAGCGCTCGCCGCAACGGACGCGTCATGAGCACTCTGGGCACCACGCGCGCCCATCGCGGTCCATCCGAGTGGCGCTTCGCGTGGCGCGGTCTCGATGCATCGGGCGCCGCGAAACGCGGCACGATGATCGCACTCGACGCCGCCGCTGTGCGCGTCGCACTCAAGCGCGAGCGCATCACCGTACTCGCCATCGAGCGCAAGTCGAGCGCAGGCGCGCCCAAGGCAAGCCACGCGGACGTCACGCGCTTTACGCGCCAACTCGCGAGCCTCCTGCGCGCCGGCCTGCCGCTTGCGAATGCGCTCGACTTGCTTGCACTGTCACCGGGGCCGCACGGCATGCCACGCATTGCTGCCGCGCTCGCACGTGATATCGCCGGCGGCCTGCGCTTTGCCGACTCGCTCGCCCTGCACCCCGCGCGCTTCAACGCGCTCTATTGCCAGCTCGTCGCCGTTGGCGAAGCCTCAGGAGCGCTCGCAGCCGTACTCGGGCGTCTCGCCGACGACCGCGAGCGCGCCGCCGTGCAGCGCGCCAAAGTACGCGCGGCGCTCACCTACCCCGTCGCGGTGTTGCTGCTCGCGTTCGTCATTACCGCGGCGCTGCTGGTTTGGGTCGTGCCCACGTTCAAGCAGATCTTCGACGGCTTCGGCGCCGCACTGCCAGCGCCAACGCAATTCGTGCTGATGCTCTCGGCGGGTGCCGCACGTTGGAGCGTGCCGGCCGCTGTCGGTGCCGCGACCGGCGCGCTCGCCCTGCAAGCGTGCTTGCGCCGATCGGAAGCCGCGCGCATCGCGTTCGGACGAACGATGCTGAAACTCCCGCTTTGCGGCGCGCTGCTCACCACGTTGTGCGCCGCCCGCTGGAGCCGTGCGCTCGGTACGCTGCTCGCCGCCGGCACACCGCTCGCCGAAGCCTTCGATTCGCTCGCGCACGCGAGCGGCAACGCATTCTTCGATCGCGCGAGCGCGGGCATCAGCGAGCGTCTGCGGCACGGCGAGCGGCTCGCCGCCGCCATGCGCGCGGCGGGATGCTTTCCGGTCGACGTGGTTCAGCCCGTTGCGGTCGCGGAAGAGTCAGGCGCGCTCGACGCCATGCTGCTCGATGTGGCCTCGCTCGCCGACCGTCAGGTCGACGAAAAGATCGCGCTCGTATCGAGCCTGTGCGAGCCGCTCGTGATCGTCGTGCTGGGTGCGCTCGTCGGCGGCCTCGTCGTGGCGATGTATCTTCCCATCATTCAACTGGGCAACGTGGTGTAGCATCGCTGCCAGACTCCGGTTCCGTCCCATGCCCGTCCAACTTCTTTCCGCGCCCGACACCGCAACGCCGCTCGCCGCCGCTCTCGCCGGCCTGCCCTTCGGCGTGCTCATGGGCTTCACCATCGCATTCGGGCTCGTCATCGGCAGCTTTCTCAACGTAGTCGTTCACCGGCTGCCGATCATGCTGGAGCGCGCGTGGCGCGCCGATGTGGCGGAAGCCACCGGCACACCCGGCCCGCTCTTCGAAGAAGACGGGCTGCCCGCGCGCTACAACCTCTGGCTCCCGCGCAGCGCGTGCCCGCACTGCGGCCACGTCTTGCGCGCCTGGGAAAACATTCCCGTGATCAGCTGGGTCGCGCTGCGCGGGCGCTGCTCGCACTGTCATGCGCGCGTGAGCTTGCGCTATCCGGTCATCGAAATCGCGAGCGCGGCTTGCGCAGCCGGCGCGTTGCTCGCCTTCGGGCCCACGGGCAAGGCGCTCGCCGCCTTCGTGCTGTGCGCCGCGCTCATCGCGGCGAGCGCCATCGACCTCGAACACCAGATGCTGCACGACGAGATCACGCAGCCGCTGTTGTGGGCCGGGCTGCTGGTCAACTTTGCGGGCACCTTCGTCACACTGCGCGAAGCTGTGATTGGCGCGGTCGCGGGCTATCTGGCGCTCTGGTGCGTCTATTGGGTCTTCAAGCTGTTGCGTGGCGTAGAAGGCATGGGCCACGGTGACTTCAAACTGCTCGCCGCGCTCGGCGCCTGGCTCGGCTGGAGCGCGCTGCCGCAAATCGTCGTGATCGCAGCCGTAGCCGGCGCGCTCATCGGCATCATCGCTACGTTGACGGGACGCATGCGCTACGAGGAGCCGCTGCCGTTCGGCCCGTATCTGGCCGCAGGCGCGCTCATCACATTGTTTGCAGGCACACCGCTGTATAGCGTATTTGCGTGGGGGAACTGATCAAATGTTCGCGGTCGGATTGACAGGTGGCATCGGCAGCGGCAAGTCCACCGTTGCGGATTGCTTTGCCGCGCGCGGCGTGACGATCGTCGACACCGATCTCATCGCGCATCGCATTACCGCGCCGCATGGCGTCGCGATGGCGCAGATCGCCGCTGAATTCGGGGCTGAATTCGTCGCGCCGGACGGCTCGATGGACCGCGCGCGCATGCGCACACTCGTATTCGGCGACGAAGCCGCGCGCAAGCGGCTCGAGGCCATCACGCACCCGCTGATCCGCTCCGAGACAGAACGCGAAACGCGAGAGGCGAGCGGCCCTTACGTGATCGTGGTCGTGCCTTTGCTCGTGGAGTCGGGCACCTGGAAGACACGTGTCGATCGCGTGCTTACCGTCGATTGCAGCGTGGAAACCCAGATCGCCCGTGTCATGCGGCGCAATGGCTTTACGCGCGAGCAGGTGCTCGCGATCATCGCGCGGCAAGCCACGCGCGAGGCACGCCTCGCGGCCGCCGACAACGTGGTGGTGAACGACAACGGGGCCACGCTCGAAACACTCGCCCAGGACGTCGACGCATTGCATCAGACGTACCTCAAGCTCGCTGCCGCAAAGGCCAGTCAAACTTAAAGCGCGCCACCTGCGCGCAGGAAACTCACGCTCGCCACGCCAGTCGAAACGCATCGCGGGACAATGCTCAGGGCAAATTAGCGGGACATATCGGCAAAGGGCCGAGCCGGCGCGATTGCGACCGTAGTCCCACGGCATTAGAATGTCCTGCAATCCGTCACCTACCACGCCCGAGGCGAGCGCGCTTGATTCTTTACGAGTATCCCTTCAACGAGCGAATCCGAACGCTGCTGCGCCTCGAAGACCTGTTCGAGCGCTTCACGTTTTTCCTGACCCAGGAGGATCCGAGGGAACATCACGTCGCGCTCACGACGCTCTTCGAAATCGCCGAAGTCGCAGGCCGTGCCGACCTGAAGTCGGATCTCATGAAGGAACTCGAGCGGCAGCGCCAAACGCTCGCGCCGTTCCGCGGCAATCCTGGCATCGAGCAGAATGCGCTCGAAACCGTGCTGGGCGAAATCGAGCAAACACTGGCCGGCCTCACGCAGATGCAAGGCAAAACGGGCCAGCATTTGATGGACAACGAGTGGCTCACGAGCATCCGCAGCCGCGCGATCATTCCCGGCGGCACCTGCAAGTTCGATTTGCCGTCGTATTACGCGTGGCAGCAGCTGCATCCCGATCAACGCCGCCAGGACATCGCGAAGTGGGTCACGCCGCTGCTGCCGCTGCGCGACGCCGCCGCCATCGTGCTGCGCCTTGCGCGCGAGTCGGGCCAGGCGTCGAAAGTGATGGCCATGCAGGGCAGCTATCAGCAAATGCTGTCGGGCCGTGCGTATCAGCTCATGCAAGTGCGCGTGGCGCCGGAGCTGCGCATGATTCCCGAAGCGAGCGCCAACAAGTACATGCTGTGGGTGCGCTTCACCGTGCAGGATGGCGATCTGCGTCCGCGCGCCGTCGATCAGGACGTGCCGTTCCAGCTCACGCTCTGCAGCCTGTGAATCAGCCTGTGAAGCCGAACGCCTCGCCACGCCAGACACAACGCAACCCAAGTTCTATCGCATGACCACTGTCGTCAAATGTCCGACCTGCGGCAAGGAAGTCCGCTGGGTACCGGAAAACCGCTTCCGGCCTTTCTGCTCCGAGCGCTGCAAGCAGATGGATCTCGGCGCATGGGCGGCCGAAAAGTACCGCATCGGCGGCGCCGACGACGAAACGCCGCCTGAAGACGCGCCGCCCACGGATACGCGTCAATAAGCGAAGCGACGCGCGCACCAAACGAAAAAGGCCGCTGTGCATCTCGCACAGCGGCCTTTTGCGTCGTAGCGGCCCGGAACGTGTTACTCGGCAGCCAGCCACTCCAGCACGGGAATCGTCGCAGGCAAGAGCGGCTCGACGCTCGCCGGCAACGACTGCCAGACAAACGCCTGACCTTCGCGTCCATGCGGCTCGCCAGTCCACTCCGTCACCTTGCAGAAGAAGAGCCGCACATAGGCGTGCGGGTAATCGTGCTCGAGCGTGTGCCACAGGTGGCACGCCTTCACGTCGATGCCCAGTTCCTCGTGCAGTTCGCGCGCAAGCGCGGCTTCGACCGTCTCGCCCGCTTCCAGCTTGCCGCCCGGGAACTCCCAGTAGCCTGCGTACGGCTTGCCTTCGGGGCGCTGCGCGAGCAGATAGCGGCCATCGGGCTGCACCAGCACGCCCACCGCGACTTCCGTCACGGGGCGTGCATTTGCGGACGCGTCCTTTGCGGCGTTGCCTTCGGCGCTCATGCCTCTTGCGCCTTCTTGCCCGACCAGTCGCGTGCGAACTGCCATGCCACGCGGCCCGAACGCGAGCCGCGCTCCAGCGCCCAGACGAGCGCGTCGCCGCGCGCCGATTCGACTTCGGCGTCGCCGCAGCCGAAATGGCGCAGCCAGTGGCCGACGATCGTCAGGTAGTCGTCCTGCTTGAACGGATAGAAGCTCACCCAGAGGCCAAAGCGCTCGGAGAGCGAAATCTTCTCTTCCACCACTTCGCCCGGATGAATCTCGCCGTCGGGCATGTGCTTGTACGTCTCGTTGTCGCTCATGTACTCGGGCAGCAGATGGCGGCGGTTCGAGGTCGCGTAAATGAGCACGTTGTCCGACTGGGCGGCCACCGAGCCGTCCAGCGCCACCTTCAGCGCCTTGTAGCCCGATTCGCCTTCCTCGAACGAGAGGTCGTCGCAGAACACGATGAAGCGCTCGGGGCGCGTCGAGATCAGATCGACGATATCGCCGAGGTCATGCAGATCGTCCTTATCGACTTCGATCAGGCGCAGGCCGTCCTTCGCGTACGCGTTCAGGCAGGCCTTGATCAGCGACGACTTGCCGGTGCCGCGCGCACCGGTCAGCAGCACGTTGTTCGCAGGCTTTTTCTGCACGAACTGGCGCGTGTTGCGGTCGATCAGATCTTTCTGTCGGTCGATGTTCTGCAGGTCGTCGAGCGAGATCAGCGAGATCGCGGGCACCGGCTGCAGGAAGCCGCGGCCCTGGCGCTTGCGCCAGCGAAACGCAACAGCCGCGTTCCAGTCGACATCGGGTGCCGACGGCGGCAGCACGGCTTCGAGGCGGCCGAGCAGCGCTTCGGCGCGGGTCAGAAACTGTTCGAGCTTGTCCATGTGATAGAGGCGTGAATCAGGAGCAGCAGTTAGGAACCGCAGTTAGGAACGATAGTCGGCGTTGATGCTCACGTAGTCGTGCGAGAGGTCGCAGGTCCAGATCGTGGCCTGCGCATCGCCACGGCCGAGCAGCACGCGGATCAGGATCTCGCTCTTCTTCATGACGCGCTGGCCGTCCTCTTCGCGGTACGCCGGGTTACGGCCGCCCGCCTTGGCGACGAGCACGTCGTCGAGATAGAGGTCGATCTTGTCGACGTCGAGGTCCGTCACGCCCGCGTAGCCGATCGCGGCGAGGATACGGCCGAGGTTCGGGTCCGAGGCGTAAAACGCCGTTTTCACGAGCGGCGAGTGGCCGATTGCGTAGGCGATCTGACGGCACTCGGCCACGTCCTTGCCGCCTTCCACCTGCACGGTCATGAACTTGGTCGCGCCTTCGCCGTCGCGCACGATCAGTTGCGAGAGTTCCTGGGCGACGGCCGTCACGGCGTCGCGCAGCGCGGCGTAGGCGGGCGCGTCCGTCGATGTGATCGCGGGCAGGCTCGACTTGCCCGAGGCGATCATGATGAACGAGTCGTTGGTCGAGGTATCGCCGTCGATCGTGACGCAGTTGAACGAGCGGTCGGCCACGTACTTCACGAGCTCGTCGAGCACGGGCTGCGCGACGTTCGCGTCGAAGGCGAGGAAGCCGAGCATGGTCGCCATGTTCGGCTTGATCATGCCTGCGCCCTTGCTGATGCCCGTGAACGTGATCGTGTGGCCGTCGATCACGACCTGGCGCGACACGGCCTTCGGCAGCGTGTCGGTCGTCATGATCGCCTGCGCGGCGTCGTACCAGTTTGCGGCCTTGCGGTTCTCCAGCGCGGTGGGCAGGCCCGCCTTCAGACGGTCGATGGGCAGGGGCTCGAGAATCACGCCCGTCGAGAACGGCAGCACCTGCGAGGACTCGAGGCCCGCGAGGCGCGCGAGTTCATCGCAGGTCTCGCGCGCATGCTTCATGCCCGGCTCGCCAGTGCCGGCGTTCGCGTTGCCGGTGTTCACCACCAGCGCGCGGATACCCTTGCCGCCTGCGCGCACCTTCGCGAGATGCTCGCGGCACACCGTCACCGGCGCGGCGCAGAAGCGGTTCAGCGTGAACACGCCGGCCACGCTCGCGCCTTCGTCGACGGAAATCACCAGCACGTCCTTGCGATTGGGCTTGCGGATGTTGGCTTCCGCCCAGCCGAGCGTCACGCCGGCGACCGGATGAAGTTGAGCGGGATCAATCGAGGGGAAATTGACAGCCATGGTGGCGACCTGTCGAAAAGGCGATGCCGGCCAAGGCGCTGGAGCCTGGCCGGCATCGGGATTCAAAACGCAAGGCCCGCCAGAAGGAGCGGGCCACCGGAATCTATTAAGCCTGCGTCACGCGATCTTGCCGTGACACTGCTTGTACTTCTTGCCGCTGCCGCACGGGCACGGATCGTTGCGGCCCACCTTGGGCAGCTCGCCGCCCACCGGCGGCGTATGGCTCATGGCCGCGCCCACCATGGCGGCGGCGGCGTCCGCGGCCACCGGTGCGGCACCCGCGGGAGCCGATGCCGTGTCGGCTTCGGCGAATTCGGCATGGCGGAACTCGACGTTCTCGACGTGATGGCCCTGCTCTTCGATCTGCTCGGCCGCCTGTTCGAGCTGCTCCGGCGACTGGATCTGCACGTTCATCACGATACGCGTGACTTCGAGCTTCACGGCTTCGAGCATCGCGGCGAACAATTCGAACGCCTCGCGCTTGTACTCCTGCTTCGGGTTCTTCTGCGCATAGCCGCGCAGATGGATGCCTTGACGCAGATGGTCGAGCGCCGCGAGGTGTTCGCGCCAGCTGCGGTCGAGCGTTTGCAGCATGACCGAGCGCTCGAACGCGCTGAACGATTCGCGGCCCACGAGCCCGACCTTCTGCTCGTACGCTTCGTCGCCGGCGGCCTGCACCGCTTCGAGAATTTCATCGGCGTCGATCGACGACGACTCGTTGATCATCTCCTGGATCGCGAGGTCGAGCTGCCATTCGTTGCGCAGCACTTCTTCGAGCTCGGGCACGTCCCACTGCTCTTCGATACTGCCGTGCGGCACGAACTGGCGCACGATGTCGGTGATCACGCCATGACGCATCGCGCCGATCGTTTCGGTGATGTCATGCGCTTCGAGCAGTTCGTTGCGCTGCTGGTAGATCACCTTGCGCTGGTCGTTCGACACGTCGTCGTATTCGAGCAGCTGCTTGCGGATGTCGAAGTTGCGCGCTTCGACCTTGCGCTGAGCCGACTCGATCGAGCGCGTGACGATGCCCGCCTCGATCGCCTCGCCTTCCGGCATCTTCAGGCGGTCCATGATCGCGCGCACGCGGTCGCCCGCGAAAATGCGCAGCAGCGGGTCTTCGAGCGAGAGATAGAAGCGCGACGAACCCGGGTCGCCCTGACGGCCCGCACGGCCTCGCAGCTGGTTGTCGATCCGGCGCGACTCGTGACGCTCGGTGCCGATGATGTGCAGGCCGCCAGCGGCCTTCACCTGATCGTGCAGCGTCTGCCACTCGTCGTTCAGTTGCTGGATGCGGCGCGCCTTTTCGTCGGCGGGAATGGCATCGTCGGCTTCGATGAACGCCGACTGCTTCTCGACGTTGCCGCCGAGCACGATGTCGGTACCGCGGCCCGCCATGTTGGTGGCGATGGTCACGCGCTGCGGACGGCCGGCTTCAGCAACGATCGCGGCTTCACGCGCGTGCTGCTTCGCGTTGAGCACTTCGTGCGGCAGAGCGGCCTTGGTCAGCAGGTTCGAAAGCAGTTCGGAGTTTTCGATCGACGTCGTGCCGACCAGCACCGGCTGGCCACGCTCGTAGCAGTCGCGGATGTCGCGAATCACGGCGTCGTAGCGCTCCTTCGCCGTCTTGTAGATCTGGTCCTGCTTGTCGATCCGCTTGGGCGTGCGGTTCGTCGGGATCACGACCGTTTCGAGGCCGTAGATCTCGTTGAATTCGTACGCTTCGGTATCGGCCGTACCCGTCATGCCCGAAAGCTTCGCGTACATGCGGAAGTAGTTCTGGAACGTGATCGAGGCGAGCGTCTGGTTCTCGCTCTGGATCTTCACGTGCTCCTTCGCTTCCACGGCCTGGTGCAAACCGTCCGACCAGCGGCGGCCGGCCATGAGACGGCCGGTGAATTCGTCGACGATGATGACTTCGCCGTTCTGCACCACATAGTGCTGGTCCTTGTGGAACAGCGTGTGGGCGCGCAGCGCGGCGTACACGTGGTGCATCAGCGTGATGTTCTGCGGCGCATAGAGGCTTTCGCCCTGGCCGATCAGGCCCCACTCGGCGAGCATGCGCTCGGCCTTCTCGTGGCCCGATTCGGTCAGGAAGACCTGACGCGCCTTTTCGTCGAGCGTGTAGTCGCCCGGCTTTTCCACGCCCGTGCCGTCGGCCTTCTCTTCGCCGATCTGCTGCTCGAGCAGCGGCGGCAGCGCGTTCATGCGCACGTAGAGTTCGGTGTGGTCTTCGGCCTGGCCCGAGATGATGAGCGGCGTACGCGCTTCGTCGATCAGGATCGAGTCCACCTCGTCGACCACGGCGAAGTTCAGCGCGCGCTGCACGCGCGCCTCGGTCTCGTAGACCATGTTGTCGCGCAGGTAGTCGAAGCCGAACTCGTTGTTCGTGCCGTAGGTGATGTCCGCCGCGTAAGCTTCCTGCTTCGTCGCGTGGTCCATCTGCGACAGGTTGATGCCGACCGAGAGACCGAGGAAGTTGTAGAGGCGCGCCATCCATTCGGCGTCGCGCTGGGCGAGGTAGTCGTTCACCGTCACCACGTGGACGCCGCGGCCCGACAGCGCATTCAGATACACGGGCAGCGTGGCGACGAGCGTCTTGCCTTCGCCGGTGCGCATTTCAGCGATCTTGCCGTAATGCAGCACCATGCCGCCGATCAGCTGCACGTCGAAGTGGCGCATCTTCAGCACGCGCTTGCTCGCCTCGCGGCAAACGGCGAACGCCTCGGGCAGCAGTTCGTCGAGCGAGGTGCCTTTGGCCACGCGCTCGCGGAACTCGACCGTCTTCGCGCGCAGTTGCTCGTCGGTGTACTGCTCGATCTTCGGTTCGAGCGCGTTGATCGCCACGACCGTCTTCTGATATTGCTTGATCAGGCGCTGATTGCGGCTGCCAAAGATTTTCTGTAAGAAACCGGTGGTCATCGGATCGGTGTCTGCGTCGCGGCTTCGGCCGGGATTCCTGAGGGTGGGTTCAGCGGGTCGTGCAACGTCTACCGACGTCGGCACTACGCATCCGGACCGGAGGGACCTCGGCGGCTTTAGCCCAAAATTGGTGGATTCGAATCGGGCATTTTAGCACGCGCCCTCTCACCCGCCTGTGTCAGCGCGAAGACGGCTCTGGCGCGTGCGATGCCCGCACGGACGGCCTTCCCGCCGTGCGGCGAAGGGCCGCGATGCGGCCCTGGCCGAATGGCCTGAAGGCGCTTGAATGAGCGATGCGCAGGCTACAATGACAGCATCGCAGGCAACGAGACGCCGCTTGCGCTCTCCCATCCTTACGCCACATGAGCCGTTTCTCGCCGTTTTCAAGGTCCAGGGCACCACGCGCCCCGCAGCCGCTCGCCGAAGTGCTGAGCCGCACGGACGCGTTCGCGCCGCTGCGCGCCGGCGTCGAGCAGATCGCGGCGATCCAGCGCGACCTGAACGCCCTGCTGCCCGACTATCTCGCGGCGAGCGTGGAACCCGGCTTCATCAAGGACGGCACGCTGGCCCTTTTCACTGCGCACAATGCGCTCGCGGCGCGGCTGCGGCATCTGGAGCCGCGGCTCGTGGCCGACCTGCAGGCGCGCGGCTGGGCGTTGAACACCGTGCGCATCCGTGTGCGCCCGCAAGCCGTGAAAGATCCCGCTCCGCCCAAGCAGGCGCGCATGTCACCGGCTGGCGCAGCAGCGCTCCAGGCGCTCAGTGAAACGCTCGAAGCGTCGCCGCTGCAAGCGGCCCTCGCGAAGATGGCGGCGCGCCACACGAAAAAGCGCTAATCCGGCGGGCGCAAATCTTACGAAACTGCGCTCACGGCACTGCACTGCAAAGCGCACAAAAAGAAAAAGGGCAGCTTGAAGCTGCCCTTTTTACTGGCAAAACGCGCCTGAAACTCAGGCGAATGCCGTCTGCGCCTCGTAACCGAAGCCGCGCGGCGCCTTTTGCGGATCGTCGAACGTGACGATCTCGTAGGCGTCCTCATTCGCGAGCAGCTCGCGCAGCAACGCGTTGTTCAGGCCGTGGCCCGACTTGTACGCGTCGTATGCCGCCAGCAGCGGATGGCCGACCACGTAAAGGTCGCCGATCGCGTCGAGCATCTTGTGCTTCACGAACTCGTCGTCGTAGCGCAGGCCGTCGTTGTTCAGGATGCGGTACTCGTCCAGCACGATCGCGTTGTCCATGCTGCCGCCGCGCGCGAGGCCCAGCTCGCGCATCATCTCGACTTCATGCGCGAAGCCGAACGTGCGGGCGCGCGCGATTTCGCGCACGTACGAGGTATTCGCGAAGTCCACTTCGAGCGCCTGCCCCGTCTTGTCGACGGCCGGGTGGCGGAAGTCAATCGTGAACTTGAGCTTGAAGCCGAAGTAAGGCTCGAGGCGTGCGAACTTGTCGCCGTCGCGGATCTCCACCGGCTTCTTGACCTTGATGAACTTCTTCGGAGCGTTCTGCTCCTCAATACCCGCCGACTGGATCAGGAACACGAACGAAGCCGCGCTGCCGTCCATGATCGGAATTTCTTCGGCGGTCACATCCACATAGAGGTTGTCGATGCCAAGGCCTGCGCAGGCGGACATCAGGTGCTCGATCGTCGAGACACGTGCGCCGTCTTTCTGCAGCACCGAGGCGAGGCGAGTGTCGCCGATCGCCATCGCCGATGCGGGGATGTCAACCGGCGTCGGCAAATCCACGCGCGAAAACACGATGCCCGTGTTCGGCGCCGCCGGACGGAGCGTCAGGTCGACCTTGCGGCCCGAGTGCAGGCCGATGCCGACTGTCTTCACGATTGATTTGATGGTTCGCTGCTTCAACATGGTCTTCTTGCTCATTGAAAATCCCAATCGGGATTTTTTAACTCATAGCACGAATTATACTCCAGTTGCACCGAGTCCGTTGTTTTCACCGGCGTGACAAACTGTTTCCCTGTATTACCCACCAGGGATGGACCGCGGGCCGATGCCCGGAACGGAGGCGTTCCCGGGGTGATCGGCCCGCTGGGCTCACGTAACCGCCTGTCACATTTGCGCCGCAGGTGCGCGTTGCATCAGGGCAACGCAGCGCCCGCAAACGCGCTCATGGGCGGGTCAACGTGACAAGTATGCTCGCAGCATCGCTCACTTCGAACTTGCCGGGTGCTTCGAGGTGCAGCGTCTTGACCACGCCGTCGTCGACCACCATCGCATAGCGCTGGGAGCGGATTCCCATGCCACGCGCCGACAAATCCTGCTCCAGTCCGAGTGCACGAGTCAACGCTGCGCTGCCGTCGGCCATCATGCGTACCTTGCCCGAGGTACGCTGATCGCGTCCCCACGCGCCCATGACGAACGCGTCGTTGACGGACACGCACCAGATCTCGTCGACACCGGCCGCGCGCAGCGCGTCAAAGTGTTCGACGTAACCCGGCACGTGCTTCGCAGAGCACGTAGGCGTGAATGCGCCAGGCAATCCGAAGATCACCACGCGCTTGCCCGCCGCTTCCTTTCGCACGTCGAAGCTGTTAGGCCCCAGCGTGCAACCCTCGCGTGCGTCTTCGACGAACTCGAAGAGGGTCGCTTCGGGCAGCGTTTCACCCTGTTTGATCATGACTCGTCCTTCGCAACGATGTTCAAGCTTGTTCAAGCCTCATGCGCTTACAGATTGCAATGTTGGGCAACGATGTACTCCAAGGTTACACAGGTTCGCCCGGCGACACCGCGCCTGTCCCCCACGCTCAACGCGTGGCGGGCAACCGTCCCTGCCGCGCATCCTCGCGGATGCGGCCTTGCTGGTCTTGCTCGCCTTCATTGCACCGCCGCGCACTATCTGTCTGCGGGCGAGGGCAACGCGTGCCCTGCCGCAGTCAGATTGGCTCGCGTCAGTCCGCCTGCTTGCGCAGGAACGCCGGGATATCGTACGTGTCGACGCCCTTTTCCTGCAGCGCCTGCACGTGCGAAGCCGCGGTGTCGCGCGACGTGCGCCACACAGCCGGCGTGTCGAGCGCGCCGTAGTCGGCCGTGTTGCCGTGGCCGCTGTGCTGCGGTGCGTACGCACCTGCCGCAGCCGGGATCGGCTGATTGTCCGTGCCCGTGCGCAGCAGTTGCATCGGCGCGGCTTGCTGCTTCTTCGCAGCGCGGCCAAGGCCCGTTGCCACCACCGTCACGCGCAGCGCGTCGCCCATCGCGTCGTCGTACACCGCACCGAAGATCACCGTTGCGTCTTCTGCCGCGTAGCTCTTGATGGTGTTCATCACTTCGCGAGTTTCCGACAGACGCAGCGAACGGCTCGACGTGATGTTGACCAGCACGCCGCGCGCGCCCGACAGATCGACGCCTTCGAGCAGCGGGCTCGCCACGGCCTGTTCCGCCGCGAGGCGTGCGCGATCGACGCCGGCCACCGTCGCCGTGCCCATCATCGCCTTGCCTTGCTCGCCCATCACCGTCTTCACGTCTTCAAAGTCGACGTTCACGAGACCGTCGACGTTGATGATTTCGGCGATACCGGCAACTGCGTTGTTCAGAACGTCGTCCGCGCACTGGAAGCACTTGTCCATCTCGGCGTCATCGCCCATCACGTCGAACAGCTTGTCGTTCAGGACGACGATCAGCGAGTCGACGTGATCCTCCAGTTGCTGCGAGCCGGCTTCCGCCACGCGCATACGCTTGCCGCCTTCGAACTCGAACGGCTTGCTCACCACGCCAACGGTGAGAATGCCCATTTCCTTGGCGATTTGAGCGACGACCGGGGCTGCGCCCGTGCCGGTGCCACCGCCCATGCCGGCAGTGATGAAGACCATGTGTGCGCCGCGCAGTGCGTCGGCGATGCGCTCACGGGCTTCTTCAGCGGCCGCGCGACCCATCTCCGGCTTCGCACCGGCGCCGAGGCCCGTGTTGCCGAGCTGAATCACGGCCGATGCACGCGAGCGCGAGAGCGCCTGTGCGTCCGTGTTCATCACGATGAAATCGACGCCTTGCACGCCGCGGTTGATCATGTGCTGCACGGCATTGCCGCCAGCACCACCAACGCCTACCACCTTGATGATGGTGCCGTTGGTTTCCGTTTCCAGCATCTGGAATTCCATGTTGCCTCCGTCAAGAAAAAGATTCCGCTCCTCGGCCGTTATCCAGTGGAAGATCGGGCAACCTTCCACTGCGCGCTAGCCGCCGTCACCAGCGCGATTTTTCGAAGCTTGTACTTCGCCTTCTGACCTGCGCCTGCTTTTAGAAGTTGCCGAGGAACCAGTCCTTCATGCGTGAGAAGACCTGGCCCATCGACCCCGACTGCACTGCAACCTTGCGCCCGCGCATGCGCTGCGAGCGGCCTTCGACGAGCAAGCCCATTGCCGTCGAGTAGCGCGGATTGCGCACTACGTCGGCCAGACCGCCCGCGTATTCCGGCACGCCAATGCGCACCGGCTTCAGGAAAATGTCTTCGCCAAGCTCCACCATGCCCGGCATCATCGCGGCGCCGCCCGTGAGCACGACGCCCGAGCTCAGCAGTTCTTCGTAGCCCGACTCGCGCACCACCTGCTGCACGAGCGAAAACAGCTCTTCCACGCGCGGCTCGATCACGGCGGCGAGCGCCTGGCGCGACAGCGTGCGCGGACCGCGCTCGCCAAGACCCGGCACTTCGATCATCTCGTCCGGATCGGCGAGCGCCTGCTTCGCGATGCCGTAGCTCACCTTGATGTCTTCCGCGTCGGGCGTGGGCGTGCGCAGCGCCATGGCGATGTCGCTCGTCACCTGGTCGCCCGCGATCGGGATCACCGCGGTGTGGCGAATCGCACCTTCGCTGAAGATCGCGATGTCGGTCGTGCCGCCGCCGACATCGACGAGCACCACGCCCAGTTCCTTCTCGTCCTCGGTCAGCACCGCCAGCGACGACGCGAGCGGCTGCAGAATGAGGTCGTTCACTTCAAGCCCGCAGCGACGCACGCACTTCACGATGTTCTGCGCCGCGCTCACCGCGCCCGTCACGATATGCACCTTCACTTCCAGACGGATGCCGCTCATGCCGATCGGCTCGCGCACATCTTCCTGGCCGTCGATGATGAATTCCTGCGTGAGGATATGCAGCACCTGCTGATCGGTCGGGATGTTGATCGCCTTCGCCGTTTCGATCACGCGCGCGACATCGGCCTGCGTGACTTCCTTCTCCTTGATGGCGACCATGCCGCTCGAGTTGAAGCTGCGAATGTGGCTGCCCGCAATGCCGGTGAATACGTTAGTGATCTTGCAGTCGGCCATGAGTTCCGCTTCTTCGAGCGCTCGCTGGATAGACTGCACAGTGGCCTCGATGTTCACCACCACGCCCTTCTTGAGACCTTTCGATTCGCTCTGGCCGAGACCGATCACTTCGTAGTGGCCTTCGCCCTTTAGTTCGGCGACGACGGCCACCACCTTCGACGTCCCGATGTCGAGGCTGACCAGCAGATCCTTATAGTCTTTACTCATATCGTGCTCGTTGCGTGTGATGTCTTGTTACTTCTTGCCCGGAGCGGGCGTGTCACTGATGAAGCGCATGCCGGCCGCTCTTATCGCAAACCCATTCGGATAACGCAAGTCCGCGTATTCGATCTCTTTGCCCCAACGTTGCGTGACTGCCGTCCATGCCGCGATGAGGCGGTGCGAACGCTCGCTCAATGTGTCGGCGTTGCGCTCGCGGCCCAGCTCCAGCTGCATGCCGTTCGAGAGCTTCACCGTCCACGCGTAGCGCGCCGAGAGCGTCACCTCATCGGGCGTGAGCCCGATTGGCGCGAACCACTTCTCGAGATCCCGGTAGCGCGCGACCACTTCGGGCGCGGTACCGTCGGGGCCATCGAACGCGGGCAGTTCTTCGTCGAGCTCGCCCTGGTTCGCCGTGAACAGCTCACCGTCTGTGCTCACGAGCTGATCGCTGCCCCACGTGCCCAGCGGTTTGTACTCCTCGAGCGTGACAGCCAGCGCGTTGGGCCACACGCGGCGCACGCTCGCGTGGCGCACCCACGGCATCTGTTCGAACGCGGCGCGCGCCGCATCGAGATCGACTGTGAAAAAGTTGCCCTTCAGCCGGCCAACGACGCTTGCGCGCACGGTGGGCGAATTGATGTGCTCGGTGTCGCCCTCGATGCGGATCTCTCGCAGCGCGAAGTTCGGTCGCTGCACGAGCCAGTAGCAGCCAGCCGCCAGAAGCGCGAGCGCAAGCAGCGCGTGCAACGCGTTGGCGGCAAGGTTGAGCTGGCGTACGTTATTCCACATTTCGAGATTGTCGGGTTAATACGGGTTCGGCAATTCGTCGGTCAGCGATTATTTAGGGGTTCAATCTTTCAGCGTCAGCGCAAGCACGCGCACCACGAGGTCGCGATATTCGATGCCCACCGAGCGCGCGGCCTTCGGCGGCAGCGAGTGATCGGTCATGCCGGGCGCCGTGTTCACTTCGAGGAAATACGCGTTGCCTGCGCCGTCCATCATGAAATCGGCGCGGCCCCAGTCGGTGCAGCCGAGCACGTCGAACGCGCGGCGCGCGAGCTTCTTCAGTTCCGCTTCCTTCTCGGGCGCAACGCCACAGGGAATCAGATACTGCGTCGTGTCGAGGATGTACTTCGCGTCGTAGTCGTAGAACTCGCCCGCCGGCACGATCTTGATGATCGGCAGATCGAGGTCGCCCGCGATGCACGCGGTGTACTCGCCACCGCCTTCGATGCTCTTTTCCACCAGCACGATCTTGTCGAACTTCGCGGCTTCTTCGAGCGCCGGCACGAGTTCGGCTTCGGCCTTCACCTTGATCACGGCCACGCTCGAGCCTTCGCTCGCGGGCTTCACGAAGAGCGGCAGGCCGAGCTTCGCGACGATCTGCGGCGCGCGCGCTGCGTAGTCGTCGCCGCGCAGCACCGCTTCGAACGGCGGCGTGGGAATGCCGAGCTGCTGCCACACGAGCTTGCTGCGGAACTTGTCGAGCCCGAGCGCCGAGCCGAGCACGCCCGTGCCCGTATAGCGGATGCCGTAGAAGTCGAGCGCGCCCTGGATCTGCCCGTTCTCGCCATAGCCGCCATGCAGCGCGTTGAACGCGCGCACGAAGCCTTCTTCTTTCAACGCCGAAAGCGGACGCACGGACGGATCGAACGGATGCGCGTCGATGCCGGCGCTCTGCAGCGCCTGCAGCACCAGCGTGCCCGACTTGAGCGACACCTCGCGCTCGGCGGACACGCCGCCGAACAGCACGGCTACCTTGCCAAATTGCTTCGGATCGAAATTGGGATCGATACTGCTCATGTCACTCACGCCTTCTGTTCCTGAGCTGCGATCCGGCCCGGCACACCGCCGATCGAACCCGCGCCCATCGTAATCACCACGTCGCCGTCGCGCACGACTGCCGCGAGCGCCTCCGGCACTTCATCCACGGTCTCGACGAATACCGGCTCGACCTTGCCCGCCACACGAATCGCGCGTGCGAGCGCGCGGCCATCCGCTGCGACGATCGGCGCTTCGCCGGCCGCATAGACATCGGTCAGCACGAGCGCGTCGACGGTCGAGAGCACGCGCACGAAGTCTTCGAAACAGTCGCGCGTGCGCGTATAGCGGTGCGGCTGGAACGCCAGCACGAGACGCCGGTCGGGAAACGCGCCGCGCGCCGCTGCTATGGTCGCCGCCATTTCCACCGGGTGATGGCCATAGTCGTCGATCAACGTCCAGGCGCCGCCGCCGTTGACGGGGATCTCGCCATAGCGCTGAAAACGACGGCCCACGCCGTTGAATTCCGCGAGCGCGCGTTGAATGTCGGCGTCCTTCACTTCGAGCTCGGTCGCGATCGCAATCGCGGCCAGCGCGTTCTGCACGTTATGCGTGCCCGGCAGGTTCAGCACGATGTCGAGCGACGGCGCGTCTTCGCGCATCACCGTGAAGTACATCTTGCCGTCGCGCGCGACAACGTTCACCGCGCGTACCTGCGCGTCGGACGCGAAGCCGTAACGGATGATCGGCTTCGAGACGAACGGCAGAATCTCCTTCACGTTCGGATCGTCCACGCACAGCACGGCAATGCCATAGAACGGCAGGCGGTGCGTGAATTCGATGAACGCCTGCTTCAGGCGCGCGAAGTCGTGCCCGTAGGTGTCCATGTGATCGGCGTCGATGTTCGTAATGACTTCGATCACCGGGAAGAGGTTCAGGAACGACGCATCGGATTCATCGGCTTCCGCCACGATGAAGTCGCCCGTGCCGAGACGCGCGTTCGCGCCCGCGCTGATGAGCCGCCCGCCGATCACGAAGGTCGGGTCGAGCCCGCCCGCCGCCAGCACGCTCGCCACGAGCGAAGTCGTGGTGGTCTTGCCGTGGGTGCCCGCAATCGCGATGCCCTGCTTCAGGCGCATCAGTTCCGCAAGCATCACGGCGCGCGGCACGATGGGAATGCGGCGATGGCGCGCCGCGAGCACTTCGGGGTTGTCGCTGCGCACCGCGGTCGAAACGACCACGGCATTGGCGCCTTCGATGTTCTCTTCGGCATGGCCGATCGCGATGCGCGCGCCGAGCGCGGCGAGTCGATCGGTGACCGCGTTCTTCGCGAGGTCCGAGCCGCTTACCTGATAGCCGAGATTGACGAGCACTTCGGCGATGCCGCTCATGCCCGCGCCGCCGATGCCGACGAAATGGATATGTTTGACGATGTGTTTCATTGCTTTCCTCCCGCACTTACGCCCGCCACGGCCGCGCAGATGCGCGCGACCTGATCGGCGGCGTCGGGTTTCGCGAGCGCGCGGGCGCGCCCGGCCATTTCCGCCAGCGATATTCTGGTCTGATGCCGCAACCAGTCGGCGAGTCCTTCCGCCGTCAGGTCGCGCTGTTGCACCACGAGCGCTGCGTCCTTGTCGGCAAGGAACGCGGCGTTGGTGGTCTGGTGGTCGTCCACGGCGTAGGGGAACGGCACGAAGCATGCCGCCACGCCCACTGCCGCGATCTCGGCCACCGTCATTGCGCCCGAACGGCAGACCACGAGGTCCGCGTTCCGGTACGCGCTCGCCATGTCGTCGATGAACGGCACGAGCTGCACCGTGTCATTCAGTTCGAGTCCGGCGTCGAGATAGTTTTGACGCAAGGCGTCGATGTGCTTCGCGCCCGCCTGATGCACGATGTGCGGGCGCTCTTCAGGCGCGAGCAGCGACAGTGCGCGCGGCACCACTTCGTTGAGCGCCGTGGCGCCGAGACTGCCGCCCACCACGAGCACGCGCAGCGGACCGCTGCGCGCCGCATAGCGCGCCGCCGGGGCGTCGACGTGTTCAAGTGCCTCGCGAATCGGGTTGCCCGTCCACTCGGCGTTCGGGAGCGCGCCCGGAAACGCCACGAGCACACGCTTGGCCAGCTTCGCGAGCACCTTGTTCGCGAGACCGGCAATCGAATTCTGTTCATGCAGCACGAGCGGACGGCCCGAAAGCGCGCTCATCACGCCGGCCGGGAACGTGATGTAGCCGCCCATGCCGAGCACGACATCGGGCTTCACGCGGCGCAACGCCGCGAGGCTTTGCATGCACGCGCGCAGCAGGTTCAGCGGCAACATCAGCTTGGTCTTGATACCCTTGCCGCGCACGCCGCCAAAGCGCACGTATTCCATCGTAATGCCGTGCTTGGGCACGAGCGTCGCTTCCATGCCTGCGGGATTGCCGAGCCACACCACGCGCCAGCCCCACTGCTCCATGCGATGCGCGACGGCGAGACCCGGGAACACGTGTCCCCCGGTGCCACCGGCCATCACCATGAGCGTGCGCGTTGCTGCGGTCATACTTTGCCTCCACGCATCAACATGAATGACGAAAAATACGTTTTGGCTGCGGCGCTGCGCGCCTTCGCCGAAATCGTGCGCTGTTGCATGGGGGTCATACCTTCCCCCCACGCATCAGCACACGATTTTCATAATCGACACGCAGCAGCAACGCCACTGCGACGCAGTTCAGCAAGATGCCCGAGCCACCGTAGCTCACGAGCGGCAGCGTCAGCCCCTTGGTCGGCAACAGTCCCAGATTCACGCCCATATTGATGAAGGCTTGCGCGCCGAACCACACGCCAAGACCTTTGGCGACGAGGCCCGCGAACGTGCGGTCGAGCGCGAGCGCCTGGCGGCCGATCTCGAACGCGCGGCGCACGATCCAGTAGAACAGCAGGATCACGACGAGCACGCCGACAAAGCCGAGTTCCTCGCCGATCACGGCGAGAATGAAGTCGGTGTGCGCTTCCGGCAGATAGTTGAGCTTCTCGACGCTGCCGCCGAGACCCACGCCGAACCATTCGCCGCGGCCGAACGCGATCAGCGAGTGCGTGAGCTGGTACGCCTTGCCCTGCGCGTAGCGGTCGTCCCACGGATCGAGGTACGCGAAGATCCGCTCGCGGCGCCACGGCGACGCCCACACGAGCAGCGTGAAGGTGCCCACCGCCGTGGCCACAAGGCCGCCGAACAGCTTGCCGTTCACGCCGCCGAGGAACAGCACGCCCATGGCAATCGCAGCGATCACCATGAACGCACCCATGTCGGGCTCGAGCAGCAGCAGCGCGCCGACCACGCCCACGGCAAATGCCATAGGCAAGAAGCCCTTCGCGAAGCTATGCATGTACTCCTGCTTGCGCACCGTGTAGTTCGCCGCGTAGATCGTCACGGCGAGCTTCATGATTTCCGACGGCTGCATATTCGTGACGCCGAGCGGAATCCAGCGCCGCGCGCCATTGACGCCCTTGCCGATGTGCGGAATCAGCACGACCACCAGCATGGCGAGCGCGATGAGAAAGAGCTTCGGCGCGTAGCGGTCCCATGTGGAAACGGGAATGCGGAACGCGATGAGCGCCGCGACCGTGGCGATCGCGAGCGAAACGATGTGGCGCACGAGAAACGCCCAGTCGCGGTACGAGGCGTACTTGGGCGAATCGGGCATGGCGATCGAGGCCGAGTAGACCATCACGACGCCAAGGCCGAGCAGCGCGATCACGGCCCAAAGCAGCGAGTGATCGTAGTCGAGCATGCGCGAGCGGCCGGGACGCACGCCGTTGACGACGCTCGCAAGGCCGCCCGAACGCGCGCCGCCGCCCGACGAACCGCCGGCCTGGCCGCCTTCGCGCGAGAGGCGCGCACCGAATCGCTCGGACCAGCTCATATCATCGTCCCCCGTTCTGCGGCGATTTCTTCCACCGTGTCATGGAACACAGCCGCGCGATGGGCGTAGCCCTTGAACATGTCGAAGCTTGCGCACGCTGGCGAGAGCAACACGACGTCGCCGGGTTGCGCAAGCGCCGTGGCCGCGCGCGTGGCTTCTTCGAGTGTCGCGTGGTCGCTCATCGCGATGCCCGTTTCTTCGAGCGCCGCGCGGATCTTCGGCGCGTCGCGGCCGATCAGCATCACGGCGCGGCACCAGCGCGCAACCGGCGCCGCGAGCGGACCGAAATCCTGGCCCTTGCCGTCGCCGCCGGCGATCAGCACCGCGCGCTGCGCGAGGCCGTCGAGCGCCGCAACCGTCGCGCCCACGTTCGTGCCCTTGCTGTCGTCCACGTAGTCGATGCCGTCGATCGACGCGATCAGCTCCACGCGGTGCGGCTCGCCGCGATACTCGCGCAAGCCATGGAGCAGCGGCGCGGGCGCGAGGTCGATCGCGCGCGTGAGCGCGAACGCCGCGAGCGCGTTCGCCGCGTTGTGCAGGCCGCGAATGCGCAGAGCGTCGGCGGGCATGAGACGCTTCATGCCGAGATTCACCGGCGCCGCTTCCTGCTGCTTGCGGCGACGCGGGGACAGAGGCACGTCAGCCGGGTCGAGATCGTGAGCCTGCACGAGCCACTGCATGCCGTTCTCGCGCAGCAGACCCAGGTCGCCGTCGCTCTCGGGCTCGTTCAGGCCGAAGGTCACGACCTTCGCGTCGCCACTCGCCTTCACGCTCGCGAGCGACATGACGCGCGCGTCGTCGCGGTTCAGCACACGCGTCGTACGCGGCCCGAAGATGCGGCCCTTCGCGGCAGCGTAGGCGTCGAGCCCGCCGTGCCAGTCGAGGTGGTCCTGCGTGATGTTGAGGACCGCTGCGGCGTCCGGCTCGAACGTATGCGCCGTCTCCAGCTGGAAGCTCGACAGCTCGAGCACCCAGACATCGGGCAGCGCGGTGTTGTCGATGGCTTCGGCGAGCTTGTCGAGCATGGCCGGGCTGATGTTGCCTGCCACCGCCACGCGCTTGCCCGCACGCTCGCAGAGCATGCCGGTGAGGCTCGTCGTGGTGGTCTTGCCGTTCGTACCTGTGATCGCCAGCACCTTCGGTGCGTAGCCGCTCTCGCCGAGATGACGCAGCGCCTGAGCGAAGAGTTCGAGTTCGCCCCACACTTCGATGCCGCGCTCGCGCGCCGCCGCGATCAGCGGCACGAGATCTTCGGCGAGCGGCGAGAGACCCGGGCTGATCGCCACGAGTTCTACGCCGTCGAGCAGCGTGGGCGTGAACGGACCGCCCGTGAAATCGGCGTCGATGCCGCGCGCGGCGAGTTCCGGCAAGTTCGGCGGCGCTTCGCGCGTGTCGGCAATGCGCAGGCGGCAACCATGCCGCGCGCACCAGCGCGCCATCGCGAGACCCGATTCCCCGAGTCCCAGCACGAGCACCATCGGCTTTTGCCGATCCCGAAACTTCTCGCCAAACATCGCTTGCTTCCCTTGCTTGTTTAAAGGCTCAACGCAGCTTGAGCGTGGACAGACCGATCAGACACAGCATCAGCGTGATGACCCAGAAACGCACGACAACCTGCGTCTCTTTCCAGCCAGACAGCTCGAAATGGTGATGCAGCGGCGCCATCTTGAAGATGCGGCGCCCTTCGCCGTAACGCTTTTTCGTGTACTTGAACCAGGTGACCTGGAGCATCACGGAGAGCGTCTCCGCGACGAAGATGCCGCCCATGATGAAGAGCACGATCTCCTGACGCACGATCACCGCAATGGTTCCGAGCGCGCCGCCGAGCGCGAGCGCGCCCACGTCGCCCATGAACACCTGCGCCGGATATGTGTTGAACCAGAGGAACGCGAGCCCTGCCCCGCCCATCGCCGAACAGAAGATGAGCAGTTCGCCGGCGCCGGCAATGTGCGGAAACAGCAGATACTTCGAATAGACCGAGCTGCCCATCACATACGCGAACACGCCAAGCGACGCACCGACCAGCACGACGGGCATGATGACGAGACCGTCGAGGCCGTCGGTGAGGTTCACGGCGTTGCTCGCGCCGACGATCACGAAGTACGTGAGCGCGATGAAGCCCCACACGCCGAGCGGATAGCTGATCGACTTGAGGAACGGCAGCAGCAGGTCGGCGCGCGCGGGAAGCCCCATCGACAGGCCGCTGCGCACCCACGCCATGAAGAGATCGAACACGCGCACGTTGCTCGCTTCGGACACGCTGAACGCGAGGTACACCGCGGCGAACAAACCGATCACCGACTGCCAGAAGTACTTTTCGCGCGAAGACATGCCGCGCGGGTCCTTGTAGACGACCTTGCGATAGTCGTCGACCCAACCGATCGCGCCGAAGCCGAACGTGACGAGCATCACGATCCAGATGAAACGGTTCGTGAGGTCGCCCCACAGCAAGGTCGAAACCGCGATGCCCAGCAGAATGAGCACGCCGCCCATGGTGGGCGTGCCGGACTTCACGAGGTGAGTTTGCGGGCCGTCCGTACGCACGGCCTGGCCGACCTTCATTGCGGTGAGCTTGCGGATCACCCAGGGGCCGAGGAAAAGCCCGATCGCCATCGCGGTGATGGTGGCCATCACCGCACGGAACGTCAGATAACTGAACACGCGCAAGAAGCTTGCGTCATTCTGCAGCCATTGCGCCAGCGCCAGTAGCATGCCTTGTATTCCTTAGTATTTCAGTGCGCACCGGACTTGGCGTCCGGCGCAGGGTTTTGCGGATTCGTCAAAGCCGCCACCACGCGCTCCATCTGCATGAAGCGCGAGCCTTTCACGAGAATCGTTGCGCCAGCGCCGTAACCACCGCCAGCCAGCGAGCGCACGAGTTCGCCCACGTCCGCCGAATGCAGCGCCTGCGCGCCGAACGCCGCAGCGCTGTCACGCGCTGCGTCGCCGAGCGTGTAGAGCGCGTCGATGCCGCGCTCTTTCGCGTAAGCGCCCACCTCGCGGTGAAACGCGGGACCGTCGTCGCCGACTTCGCCCATGTCGCCCAGCACGAGCACGCGCGGCGACACGCTCGAAGCGAGCACGTCGATCGCCGCACGCACCGAATCGGGATTCGCGTTGTAGGTGTCGTCGATCACCGTCGCACCTGCCAACTCGCCGAGCGCCGCACGCTTCACCTGCAGGCGGCCCTTCACCGGCTCGAACGCTTCCAGCCCGCGGCCAATCGCTTCGAGCGATACGCCCGACGCAATCGCCGCCGCCGTGGCCGCGAGCGCATTGTGCGCGTTGTGCGCGCCCAGCACCTTCAACGCCACGTCGAGATGACCTTCCGGCGTCGAGATCGCGAGACGGTTGCCACCCAGCTTGCCGGTGACGGCCGCTTCGACCGCGCTCGTCTGCGTATGCAGCGCGAAGTCGAGAATGCGCGACCCCGTTGCCGCCACGCGCCAGATGCTCGCGTAAGCATCGTCAGCGGGAAACACTGCGACGCCCGTGGGCTTGAGCGCATGGATCACGCTCGCATGCTCGAGTGCGACGGCTTCCACCGTTGCCATGAATTCCTGATGCTCGCGCTGCGCGTTGTTCACCACCGCGACCGTCGGCTCGGCGAATTTCGCGAGCAACTCGGTCTCGCCCGGGTGATTCATGCCGAGTTCGACGACGGCCAGCCGATGAGCGCCGCTCAAACGCAGCAACGTTAACGGCACGCCGATGTCGTTATTGAGGTTTCCGGTAGTCGCAAGACGCAAATTTTCACCAACCGCCGCCGCGAAGATCGACGCGATCATTTCCTTGACCGTCGTCTTGCCGTTGCTGCCCGTCACGGCGACGAGCGGCATCGAGAAGCGGCGGCGCCAGCCTAGCGCGAGCGCGCCGAGCGCCTTGCGCGTGTCGTCCACGCGCAGCGCGGGAATACGCCAGTCGCCGGGGCTGCGTGAAACGAGCGCAGCGCTCACGTGACGGTTCGCCACTTCGCCGAGAAAGTCGTGCGCGTCGAAGCGGTCGCCCTTGAGCGCGACGAAGAGATCGCCGGGGCCCGTGGTGCGGCTGTCGGTCGAAATGCGCTCGAACGTCGCGTTCTCGTCGCCGAGCACGCTCGCGCCGGGAATCAACGCCGCGGCTTCGCGCAGGGAAAGCATCGTCATTCACCACCTCCGCGCCCGTGCGTGGCACGGGCGGCGAGTGCAAGCCGCGCGTGGTCCTGATCGGAGAACGCGCGCTTCTTGCCCATGATTTCCTGGGTCGCCTCGTGGCCCTTGCCGGCCAGCAAGACGACGTCTTCTCGTGCCGCGCCACGCACCGCTTGCAGGATCGCGCTGGCGCGGTCCTCGATGCGGCGCGCCTTCGCGCTCTCGCGCATGCCTTGCGCGATCTGGTCGATGATCGCGGCGGGCGACTCGCTGCGCGGGTTATCGCTCGTCACGACAACCTGATCGGCGAGGCGCTCCGCAATCGCGCCCATGAGCGGGCGCTTGGTCGCGTCGCGATCGCCGCCGCAGCCGAACATGCAGATGAGCTGGCCGCCGCGCGCGGCAGCCATCGGGCGCAGCGCTTCGAGCGTTTTTTCGAGCGCGTCCGGCGTATGCGCGTAGTCGATCACGACGAGCGGCTCGTCGTGATCGGCGCGGCCGCCAAGGCGCTCCATGCGGCCGTTCACCGGTTGCAGCTTCGCGATCTCGTTGAGCGCCGCGACGAGCGGCACATTCGCCGCAAGCAGCGCCCCGAGCACGCCGAGCAGATTGCTCACGTTGAAGAGGCCGAGAACATGCACCTCGACTTGCGCCTCACCCCAGTCCGACGTTTCCAGGTGGAACGCCGTGCCCGTAGCGGTCGCCCGCACATCGTTCGCGCGCAGCCAGGCGTCGGCAACGGGTGCGTCGGCGGCAGGCGTTGCAACGCCATAGGCGATCGTGCGCGCCTTGCCGCGCGTCGCGGCGATCAGGCGGCGGCCCGCTGCGTCGTCGGCATTGATGATCGCCGCACGCAGGCCCGGCCACGCGAACAGGCGCGCCTTCGCGGCTTCATAGGCCTCGAACGTGTGGTGATAATCGAGATGGTCTTGCGTGAGATTCGTGAAAACGGCGATGTCGAACGAGGTGCCGTTGACGCGGCCCTGATGCAGCGCGTGCGAGGATACTTCCATCGCAATAACCTGTGCACCTTCGCCACGCAATTGCGCGAGACTGCGCTGCAGTTGCGGCGCATCGGGCGTGGTGAAGCCCGTGTGCACGAGCTGGCCCGGAAAACCCGTGCCGAGCGTGCCGACGATCGCGCACTTCTGGCCGATGGCCGTGAACGCCGAGGCGATCCACTGGCTGCACGACGTCTTGCCGTTCGTGCCCGTCACGCCGACCACGACCATCGCATCGCTCGGGTCGCCGTACCAGCCGCTGGCGATTTCCCCTGCGAGCGCGTCGAGTTGCGGCACCGCGAGCGCGATCGACGCTTCGAGCTTGTCGCCCGTATAGCCTTCCGGCTGATACAGCACGGCTGAGGCGCCACGCTCGATGGCGCCTTCGATGTGCGGGCGATTGTCCGCGCCCTCGACGGCGTAAGCGAGAAACACGTCGCCCGGCTTGAGCGAGCGCGTGTCGGCGTGCAGGCCGGCTGCGGGCGCGACGTGCGCGCGCAGCCATGCGAGCGCGTCCGCGATCTGCCGTTGCGCGGGATGCTGGTTGCGCGTGGCGCTCATCGGACGACTCCGGGTCGATTTTTCGCGTTGTCCGCGACGGTCATGTGATGCGCAGCTGCGGTGCTTTTGTTTGCAGGTGCGTTCGCCACGCGCTTCACTGGCGCAGCCGGCGCGTTCGCAACGGCCGGGGCCGAAGCGGCGGCGCTATTGTCTTCGACGACGAGCTGCTTCACCGGCATATCCGGCGGCACGTTGAGCGAGCGCAGCGTATCGCCGACGATGCCCGAGAACACCGGACCCGACACCGCGCCGCCGAAGTGGCTGCCAGCAGTCGGTTCGTCGACCGTGACGGCCACGACGATGCGCGGATTCGGCATCGGCGCCATGCCGACGAACGACGCGCGGTACTTCGAATGATCGTAGCCGTGCGGACCATGCTTGTACGCCGTACCGGACTTGCCGCCCACGCGGTAGCCGGGCACGGCGGCGTCGGGCGAGGTGCCGTCTTTCGACACCACGCTCTCCAGCATCGTGCGCACTTCGCGCGCCGTGGTCGGCGCAAAGACCTGGGTGCCCTGCACGGGTTGCGTGTCGCCAGCGTGGCGGAAGATCGTGACCGGCAGAATCTGGCCGTCGTGCGCGATCGCCGTGTACGCCCGCGCGAGCTGGAACAGCGAAACGGAGAGGCCGTAGCCGTAGGACATCGTCGCCTGCTCGATGCGGCGCCAGCTTTTCCACGGACGCAGACGGCCCGCCGCCGCGCCGGGGAACCCGACCTTCGGCGCCTGACCGAGACCGATGCTGGTGTACATGTCCCACATTTCTTCGGGCTTGAGCGTCATCGCGATCTTCGTCGCGCCGATATTGCTCGACTTCTGGATCACGCCACCGACCGTCAGGACGCCGAACGCCGCGTCGTCGGTGATGGTCGCGCCGTCTAGCGTGAAGTGGCCCGGGCCCGTATCCACCAGTGTACTCGGCGAGACGCGGTGCAGATCGAGCGCGAGCGACACCGTAAACGGCTTCATGATCGAGCCCGGCTCGAACACGTCGGTGAGAATGCGGTTGCGCAACTGCTCGCCCGTGAGGTGCGAGCGGTCGTTCGGGTTGTAGGTCGGATAATTCACGAGCGCGAGCACTTCGCCCGTGCGCACGTCCACCACCACCGCCGCGCCGGCCTTGGCCTTGAACTTCTCGACGGCGGCCTTCAGGTTCGAATAGGCGATGTACTGGATCTTGCTGTCGATCGACAGTTCGACGTCCTTGCCATCGTGGGGCACGACCGTTTCGTCGACGTCCTCGATGATGTGACCCATGCGGTCCTTGATGACGTGGCGAATGCCGGGCACGCCCGCGAGCACCTTCTGGTCGGACAGCTCGACGCCTTCCTGGCCTTCGTCCTCGACGTTGGTGAAGCCGATCAAGTGCGCGGTGACGTCGCCTTCCGGATAGAAGCGCTTGTACTCGTTGCGCTGATACACGCCGGGAATGTCGAGCGCCGTCACTTGCTGCGCGACATCGAGCGGCACCTGGCGCTTTACATAGACGAACGTCTTGTCTTCGGAGAGCTTCGCGCGCAGCTCTTTCGTGTTCATGCCGAGCAGCGTGCCGAGCTGGTTGAGCTTGTCGGCACCGAGATCGTCGGGCACGGCTTCGGGAATCGCCCAGATTGCGCGCACGGGCAAGCTCGTAGCGAGCACGAGCCCGTTACGGTCGAGAATCTTGCCGCGCGTGGCCGGCAGCTCGATCGTGCGCTGGTAGCGGCTTTCGCCCTGCTTCTGATAAAACGCGTTGCCCGGGCCCTGAATCCAGAACGCGCGCGCGGCAAGCGCGACGAACGCCATGAACAGCAGGAACACGACGAGCTTCGAGCGCCACATCGGCAGGCGCACGGAGAGAATGGGGTTGGCGCTGAAGGCGACGCTCTTGCGGCGATTATCCTTTTTCATCGCGTGCCTCCGCGGCGGGCAGGCGTGGGCGCGGCGCCCTGCGCGGGCGCCGAGGTCGGCACGGGCGCGTCGACGGCACTGGCGCTGCCGGGCGCGAGCGTCAGATATTGCGTGCGTCCGGTCGTGACAGGCTGCATCTTGAGCGAGTCAGTGGCGATCTGTTCGATGCGCGACGTTCTCGACAGCGCGCTTTGCTGATATTGAAGCTGTGCGTAGTCCTGCTGAAGCTGATGCTCCTGCGACTGCGCGCGTTGCAACTGGATGAAGATCTGGCGCTGCTGATTGGTGGCGTTCACGACGGAAAGCGCGCACCCCATGACGACGATCAGCAGGAAGATGTTCAGACGATTCATGGCGTGACGCGCTCCGCGGTGCGCATCACGGCCGAGCGGGCGCGCGGGTTCGCGGCGACTTCCTCGTCGCTCGCGAACACGCGGCCGAGCAGCTTGAGCGGCGGGCTCGGCAGGTCGACGGCGCGGATCGGCAAGCGGCGGTCCACCGCCGGCGCAGTCGAATGCGCCTGCATGAACCGCTTGACGATCCGGTCTTCGAGCGAATGAAAGCTGATGACCACCAGCCGCCCCCCCTGTTCCAGCAACGACAGTGCTGCTTCTAGAACGACCTGCAGCTCCGCAAGCTCTTGATTGACGTGAATCCGTATAGCTTGAAAGGTGCGGGTTGCCGGGTCCTTACCCTTCTCACGGGTTTTGACGACGTTAGCCACGATTTGGGCAAGCTCGCCCGTGCTGTCGAGAGGCCCGAGACGGTCGGACTCTGCCCGGCGAGCAACAAGCGCCTTTGCAATCTGAAAAGCAAACCGTTCTTCCCCATAATCCCGAATTACCTCCGTCAGTTCCTGCACCGTGGCCCGCGCGAGCCAGTCAGCGGCGGACTCGCCGCGCGTCGGGTCCATCCGCATGTCGAGCGGGCCATCTGCGCGGAAACTGAAACCGCGCTGCGGATCGTCGAACTGCGGCGACGACACGCCAAGGTCCAGCAACACTCCCGACACACGCCCTACCCCGCGCGACGCGAGCTCGTCGCGCAGCGAAGCAAAACTCTCATGCACGATCGAAAACCGCGCGTCGCCAACGGTTTGCGCCGTGGCAATTGCCAGCGGGTCCTTGTCGAACGCGATCAACCGTCCCGCCTCTCCGAGGCGAGCGAGGATCGCGCGACTGTGCCCGCCGCGGCCGAATGTGCCGTCCACATAAACGCCGTCCGCGCGCGTGATCAGCGCGTTGACCGCTTCGTCTAGCAGCACCGTGCGATGCTGCAGTCCCTGTCCCATCGCAGATGCCATAGCTTTTTAACCGCGATCAGAACGTGAAATTTTTCAGGGCGTCGGGCATGCCCTGAGCCATCGCCGCCTGTTCCTTGGCGGCGTAGGTCTGCGCATCCCACAACTCAAAATGACTACCCATGCCGAGCAGCATGACTTCCTTTTCCATTCCTGCCGCCAGACGCAATTCAGGTGAGACGAGTACGCGGCCCGCACTGTCGACATCGACGTCGGACGCATTGCCGAGAAAAATGCGGCGCCACCAGTGCGCGTCCATCGGCAAGGCGGCGACTTTCGAGCGAAACACTTCCCATTCGGGGCGCGGAAATAGCAACAGGCAGCCGTCCGGGTGCTTGGTGATCGTCACCCGTCCTTCTGCCTGTTGTTGCAGCGCTTCCCGATAGCGGGACGGAATAGACATCCGTCCTTTCGCATCGAGTGTCAGCGCCGACGCCCCCTGGAACAATTTGCTCCCCCTAATGCGGCGCTTTTCGCCGCCCGCCTAAATCTCGGAAAATCTACCTGAATACGCGCCTGAAATCACACAAAAATACACTTTCTCACACTGTCTCCCACTTTAGAGGAACGCCCAACGAGGGTCAAGGGAGACCGGACGTTTTTTGACGAAATTTATCCGCTAGAACAAGGACTTAGCGGCACTTGTTGAAGTCGCGACAAAAGCCAAAAACCGTTATGAATGAATGAGCTAACGCAGGTTCTGAAGGTGATACGTGAAAAGCGCGGCGATAAACGGCCTATGGCGGGATCGAGCGGGGGCTTGCGGGGATTAAAACCGGGGGGCTGAAAGCTCTGAAAGATTAATACGGGCTTGGGCCGACAGCGATTGCCGGCCCAAGTCGTCTAATCAGATGTAATAGGCCGTGCGCGTCATGACTTTCGATGCTACACGCATGAGCGAACGCACTGGCAACGGCAATTCGACTCCGCCCAGATCGGCGGCCGATTTCGCGTGCGCGATTTCGTCGGCACGCATCTGCTCGACGACCGCACGCGACTCGAGATCGGCCGGCGGGAGGCTGTCGAGATGGCTGTCGAGATGATGCTCGACCTGGCGCTCGGTTTCGGCCATGAAGCCGAGGCTCACCTTGTCGCCGAGGCGGCCGGCGGCAAAGCCGATCGCGAGCGCGCCAGCGTACCAAAGCGGATTGAGCAGGCTCGGACGCGAGTCGAGCGCCTGCAGACGGCGAGAGGTCCACGCAAGATGATCCTCTTCTTCGCGCGCGGCCTGCTCGAAGGCAGCCTTGAGCGAGGGCGAGCGCGCCGAGATTTTTTGCGCCTGATACAGCGCCTGGGCACACACTTCACCCACGTGATTCACGCGCATGAGGCCGGCGGCATGCGTGCGCTCGGCGGCCGTGAGTTCGCTGCCGGCCGGCGCGGCTTCGCCCTCGGGCGTCACTTCGATGGTAACGGGGGAAGGCTGCGGCATCGGACGCGTCATGCGCGACACGCCGGTGAGGGAGCGCAGGCCCCGGTCGAATTCGGTAATCAAGTCGTCTAGCAGCATCCAGCCTCCCATTTGTTTCTTCGGCGAGCCGGAATTTCCCGCGCGCCCGGACTGCCCTCCCACCACTACACAAACTCACGGAGATCCGTCAATCCGGGGCAGCGCCGATAGATAGCCGCGTATTCTAGACCATGTTGTGTAAACGAAACAGGTACTTAGCGGTGGCCTGGCTTTTCCTTTGTGACTATTAACCCTTTTGTTACATTACGTGGCAACTTCTCGCGAAGTTAGAAGGACGGGACCCACGCACGATAAAAAACCGGTTCCGTTACAAGACGCAAAAGATTCGCAAACACTGGAGATCATTCAATGAAGAAGTCGCTTCTCGCGCTGGCTGCGCTGGGCGCGTTCGCGGGCGTTGCTCACGCTCAGAGCAGCGTCACGCTGTACGGTATCATCGACGAAGGTTTCAACATCAACACGAACTCGGGTGGCAAGCACCTGTACAACCTGTCGAGCGGCGTGATGCAAGGCAGCCGTTTCGGCCTGCGCGGCGCTGAAGACCTCGGCGGCGGCCTGAAGGCAGTCTTCGTGCTCGAAAACGGTTTCGACGTGAACACCGGCAAGCTCGGTCAGGGCGGCCTGATGTTCGGTCGTCAAGCGTATGTCGGCCTGTCGAGCTCGCAGTTCGGCACGGTCACGCTGGGTCGCCAGTACGACTCCGTCGTCGACTACGTCGGTCCGCTCGAAGCCGGCGACCAGTGGGGCGGCTACATCGCTGCTCACCCGCAGGATCTGGACAACTTCAACAACGCTTACCGTACGAACAACACGGTCAAGTTCACGAGCGTGAACTACGCTGGCCTGACGTTCGGCGGCACGTACAGCTTCGGTGGCCAGGCAGGCAACTTCACGGCGAACCAGATCTGGTCGTTGGGCGCTGGCTATAACAACGGTCCCCTCGTCCTCGGCGTTGGTTACCTGAACGCACGCACGCCGAACGCGACGGGCGGCCTGTTCAACAACGGCGGCTCGGCTGGCGCTTCGGCAGCTCTGACGGCTACGGGCAACCCGGTCTACGGCGGCTTCGCTTCGGCCAACACGTACCAGGTTATCGGTGCAGGCGGTGCTTACACGTTCGGCGCAGCGACGTTCGGCGTGACGTACTCGAACGTCAGCTTCCGCAACCTCGGCGCGACGTCCACGTCGCTCTTCGAGCGCGGCACGAATGCCAACTTCAACAACGTCGAAGCGAACATCAAGTACCAGTTCACGCCGGCCCTGCTGGCAGGCTTCGCGTTCGACTACACGGACGGCAGCAGCGTCACGCGTGCGAACGGCTCGAGCGACGGCGGTGCGAAGTACTTCCAGTACGCACTGGGTACGGACTACTTCCTGTCGAAGCGTACGGACGTCTACCTGATCGGCGTGTACCAGCATGCTACGGGCACCGACTCGACGGGCAACTCGGCTGTTGCCTCGATCAACGGTCTGACGCCGTCGAGCACGAACAACGTGTTCACGGCTCGCGTCGGTATCCGTCACAAGTTCTAATAAGAACATTCGTTGTAGTCTCGAAGGCGCCTCCGGGCGCCTTTTTTCTTTTGCGCACGCCTTGCTTCGCGACGGTGCGCAGGGCAAAAAAAACCGGCCTGCCCTCGATGGGCAGGCCGGTTTCGCTTGTAGCTCGCTAGCCTTTCGCTTCGTTCTTTCGCGTTCAGGCGCGACCGTCGCGCAGCTCGCGGCGCAGGATCTTGCCGACGTTGCTCTTGGGCAGATCGTTGCGGAACTCAATGATCTTCGGCCGCTTGTAGCCGGTGAGCTGCGTCTTGCAGTACTCGAACACGTCCTTGTCGGTGAGTGCCGGGTCTTTCTTGACGATATAGAGCTTCACCGCCTCGCCCGAGTTCTGGTCGGGTACACCCACCGCCGCCACTTCGAACACGCCCGGCAGCTTCGCCACGACGTCCTCGACTTCGTTCGGGTAGACATTGAAGCCCGAGACCAGAATCATGTCCTTCTTGCGGTCGACGAGCTTGATGTAGCCCCGCGCGTTAATGAGGCCGACGTCGCCCGACTTGAAGTAGCCGTCGGGCGTCATGACTTTCGCCGTTTCTTCCGGACGCTGCCAGTAGCCCGCCATCACTTGCGGCCCGCGGATGCAGATCTCACCGGCTTCGCCAATCGGCAGTTCATTGCCGGCGTCGTCACGAATCGAGATTTCAGTGGAAGGCAAAGGCAAGCCGATCGTGCCGGTGTATTCCGTTGCCGTAACCGGATTGCAGGTCACGCTGGGCGAGGTTTCCGAGAGCCCATAGCCTTCGACGATCGGCGTATGCGTGCGCTCGTACCAGCGCTTGGCCACGGCTTCCTGCACGGCCATGCCGCCACCGTTTGCAACGAGCAGGTGCGTGAAGTCCAGATTGGCGAAATCCGGATGGTTGAGCATCGCGTTGTAGAGCGTGTTGACCGCAGGAAAACACGTGATCGAGTAGCCGTGCAGTTCCTTGATCATGCCGCCAATGTCACGCGGATTCGGAATCAGAATCGCGAGACCGCCGGTGCGCAGCGTCAGCAGCCCGCAAACGGTCAGCGCGAACACGTGATAAAGCGGCAGCGCCGCGACCGTCACCGGCTGCGTACCGGATGGCAGTTTCGCAAGCGCGGGCTCGGTCCATGCCGCCGACTGCAGCACGTTGGCAATCAGGTTGCTATGCAGCAGCGTCGCGCCCTTGGCCACACCGGTCGTGCCGCCCGTGTACTGAAGGAAGGCGACGTCCTCGGGCGTCTGCTCGACGCGCTTGAAGCCTTTGCGTGCACCTTCGGCGAGCGCGTCGTTAAAGCGCACGTGGCCGGGCAGACTCCAGGCGGGCACCATCTTCTTCACGCGCCGCACGACGAAGTTGACGACAAAGCCCTTCGCGCCAAGCAGATCGCCCATCGCCGCGACCAGTACGTGCTTCACGCGCGTATTGGCGATCACCGCGCTCACGGTGCCGGCGAAGTTCTCGAGGACGACGATCGCTTCTGCGCCGCTGTCCTTCAACTGGTGTTCGAGCTCGCGCGGCGTGTAGAGCGGGTTCACGTTGACGACGACATAGCCCGCGCGTAGTACCGCAGCCAGCGCGACCGGATACTGCAGCACGTTGGGCATCATGAGCGCGATGCGCGCGCCACGTGCAATACCGCGCGACTGAAACCATGCGGCCAGACGCTGGGAGAGTTGGTCCAGCTCACCGTAGGTGATCGTCTTGCCCATGCATGCGAAGGCGGGCTTTGCACGGAATTCGCTGAAGCTCTCTTCGAGCAGCGCCGTGATGGACGCGTAACGGCTCGCGTCGATTTCAGCGGGAACGCCGGGCGGGTACGATTTCAGCCAGACTTTTTCCATGCAGCGTCTCCTCCTTGATTTTTCGAATGGTCGTGCTAAAAAATTGGATCGTAGCATGGCGACCCAGCTTTTATGTCAGCAAATCAGCGAGTTAGAAAGGCCCCTCGAACGGGCATTGTGGGGCCGTTAGCTATGCCATGAGGCGCTTTCAGATGCGCTCGACCTCGACGAGGCAATCGTAGAAAGTCGCCGAGCCGCCAAGGTCGGTGAGCGCCTGGCTCGTCACTTCGTTGGCGTTGCGGCCGTCCGGCGCCAGCTTCTTCCACCAGATCGACAGGCCCACCACGAGGCCGCTGCGCGCCCGGTCGGTCACGCGCGCCCGCGCGCGCATCGAGCCGCGGTCGTTGAATACGCGAACCTCGTCGCCGTCGGCAATCTCGCGGCGGGCGGCATCGGCCGGATGAAGGTCCACGTGCGGCTCGCCTTCGGTCGCGCGCAGGCTCTCCACGTTCACGAAGGTGCTGTTCAGAAAGTTGCGCGCAGGCGGCGAGATCATCGCGAGCGGATAGCGGGCGGCAAGCTCGGGCGCGCCGTCTGCCGACTCGTGCGGCGGCAGGTAGTCGGGCAGCGGATCGAGCCCGGCCTTCGCAAGCGCCTCGCTATGGAACTCGCATTTGCCCGTGGGCGTGCGAAAACCGCCGTTCGCAAACGGCGCTTCAGGAATGTTCAGCTCGAGCCAGCCTTCGCGCTTGAGCGCGGCCCAGTCGGCTCCGCCTAGCGCGGGATCGCTCCAGTCGAACGCGCGGGTCGCCACGTCTTCGTCGCTTTCGAACAGCGCCGGCTCGGTCAGGCCCATCGTGCGCGCGATGGAACGGAAAATCTCGGTATTCGGCCGCGCCTCGCCAACGGGCGCGATGGCAGGCAGGTTCGCCATGATGTGCGTGTGGCCGTAGGACTTGTGAACGTCGAGATGTTCAAGCTGGGTCGTGGCAGGCAGCAGCAGGTCGGCGTAATCGGCGGTGTCGGTCTGGAACTGCTCGAGCACGATGGTAAAGAGGTCCTCGCGCGCAAAGCCGGCGGCGACCTTCGCCGACTCGGGCGCAACCGCAACCGGATTCGAGTTGTAGACGACGATCGCTTCGACCTTCGGCCCGAATGCGGCGTCGCCTGCGTGCGTGAGCGCGTCGCCGATCTGGTTCATGTTGATGATACGCGGCTGATGCTGCGGCCAGCCCGGAATCAGATCGGGACGCTGGAGGGCGTTCGTATCGACGGGGGCCCAGCCCGACGACGAAAGCAGCACGCCGCCCGCGCGCTCGCGCCACGCGCCGGTCAGCGCGGGCAGACAGGCGATGGCACGCACGGCGTTGCCACCGCCGCGCACGCGTTGCAGGCCGTAGTTCATGCGGATTGCCGCCTTGCGCGTCGACGCATAGAGGCGCGCAAGATCGACGACGACCTGCTCCTCGATGCCGCAGATCCCGGCGACGCGCGCCGGCGTGTAGGTGAGCGCACGCGCCTTCAACGCGTCGAAGCCGTGGGTATGGGCCGCAATGTAATCGTGGTCGAGCCGGTCCTCGGTGATCAGCACGTGCATCATGCCGAGCGCAAGCGCGCCGTCTGTACCGGGCTTGAGCGCAATGTGCTGGTGGCATTTCTCGGCCGTCAGCGAGCGATACGGGTCGATCGCGATCAGCTTCGCGCCGTTGCGTTTCGCTTCTTGCGCGCGAGTCCAGAAGTGCAGGTTCGATGCGATCGGGTTAGCGCCCCAGATCAGGATCACCTCGCTTTCTGCGAAATACTCCGTGAGCATGCCGAGGCTCGAGCCAAACGTATAACGCAGGCCGGCGGCGCCCGCCGCCGCGCAGATCGCGCGATCGAGACGCGACGCGCCAAGCTTGTGAAAGAAGCGCTGTGCGATGCTATCGCCCTGAACGAGCCCCATCGTACCGGCATAGCTGTACGGCAGGATGGCTTCGGGTGCGCGCTGCGCGAGTTCGCCCAGGCGTTCAGCGGCGATCCGTGTGGCCTCGTCCCAGCTGATTGGTTCGAAACGCCCTTCCCCCTTGCGTCCAACCCGCTTCATCGGCTGCGTCAAACGCTTCGGGTGATGGACTCGCTCGGCATAGCGGGTCACTTTCGTGCACAGCACGCCCTGGGTGGGCGGATGATCCGGGTCGCCGCTCACTTTGATTGCCCGGCCATTTTCAACGGTCACGCGCATTGCGCAGGTATCGGGACAATCGTGCGGGCAAACTGCACGGGCAAATTCGCGGGCAAATTCGGCTGGGGCGTTCATCGGAAATCCGTGGGTGAGGCGTTCTGTCGTAGATGCAATTTTATTATGTCCAGGGCGCGCGCCCTGTCCGCACCCAGGGGGTTGGCGCGAAAAAAAAGGTTCGGCGTAGAATGGTTTGTCTAGACCCGGCCTGATTTGGAGACAAAGGCCGGGCGCCCACTTTTCGAGCACCGTCCGCCATGAAACTGATTCCGGAAATCCAGGCCGCCCAAGGCGAAATCCAGGGCCTCCGACGAACGATCCACGCGCACCCCGAACTGCGCTACGAAGAAACTCAAACCTCCGACCTCGTCGCTGCAAAACTCACAGAATGGGGCATTGAAGTGCATCGTGGCATGGGCAAGACCGGCGTTGTCGGTGTGCTCAAGCGCGGCACTGGCAAGCGCATGGTCGGTTTGCGCGCCGATATGGACGCCTTGCCGATCCAGGAACTCAACACGTTCGATCATCGCTCGCGCAACGAAGGCAAAATGCACGCGTGCGGCCACGACGGCCACACGGCGATGCTGCTTGGCGCAGCACAACATCTCGCGCGGCACGGACAGTTCGACGGCACGATCGTCTTCATTTTCCAGCCCGCTGAAGAAGGCGGTGCTGGCGCGAAAGCCATGATCGACGATGGCCTCTTCGAGCAATTTCCCGTGGACGCCGTTTTCGGTATTCACAACTGGCCCGGCATGCCGGCTGGCTACTTCGGTGTGACCGAAGGGCCGATTATGGCTTCTAGCAACGAATTTCGCATTGAAATCAATGGCGTAGGCTCGCACGCCGCGTTGCCGCACAATGGCCGGGATCCGGTTTTCACCGCGGTGCAGATCGCGAACGGGTTGCAGAGCATCATCACGCGCAACAAGAAGCCGCTCGATACGGCCGTGCTCTCGATCACGCAGATTCATGCCGGCGATGCGGTCAACGTGGTGCCGAACACGGCATGGATCGCGGGAACGGTGCGTACCTTCACGACGGAAACGCTGGATCTGATCGAGTCGCGGCTGCGCAAGATCGCCGAGAGCACGGCTGAGGCGTATGACTGCTCGGTCGACATCGCTTTTCATCGCAATTATCCGCCGACGGTGAACAGCAGCGCGGAGGCGCAGTTTGCCGCGGAGGTGATGCGGGAGGTGGTCGGCGCGGACCACGTTGACGCGAACGTCGAACCAACCATGGGCGCCGAGGACTTCTCGTTCATGCTGCTTGAGAAGCCCGGGTGCTATGCGTTTCTCGGTAACGGCGAAGGTGGTCACCGGGATGCGGGCCATGGTGCAGGCCCTTGCATGCTGCACAACGCGAGCTATGACTTTAACGATCAGTTGCTGCCGGTGGGATCGTCGTTTTGGGTGCACCTGGCGACGAAGTTTTTGGCTCAGCAGTGAGTCGGGCGCCAATGCAAAAAAGCCGTCCAATGGACGGCTTTTTTGCTTCCTGGCGCCTGGCGTGTCGCGTTCTTTCACGACGCCCAAACGCCAGAACCCCGGTTCTCTTTCGGAGACACCGGGGTTCTGGACGTTACAGCATAAGA
>NZ_CAJMYY010000040.1:0-66121 GCF_905220185.1 Paraburkholderia sp. J11-2
GTCGTGAAAGAACGCGACACGCCAGGCGCCAGGCAGGAAAAAAGCCGTCCATTGGACGGCTTTTTTGCTTTAGCCAGCTTTAGCAATCAAAGTCTTATTGCGCCGCCTTCTGCACAGCCGCCGCGACCGCGGCGTCCTTCGCCAAAGCAGCATCCTCTGCGACATCCGAGAGTTGCTCCTGCGTCAGCTCCTCGAGCAGCGCCAGGTCGCGTTCGATGACTTGCGGAAGATGCGCGCGCAAGAATTCCACCCACGTCTTTGTTTTCGCGTCGACGAACTTGCGCGACGGATAAAGCGCGTAGACGTTCGTCTTCTGCAGCTTGTGCTGCGGCAGCACGCGCACGAGCGTACCGTTACGCAGTCCTTCGATTGCCGCGTAGACCGGCAGCATCCCAATCCCCATCCCCTCGCGTATCGCCACTGCGAGGGATTCCGCGATATTCACCTGCACGGGGCCGTCCACGTGCATTTCGACGCTACCCTCGGGTCCGTCAAGCGTCCATTCGTGCGCTGGAAACGCCGGTGATTTGAGAATCAGACAGTCGTGATGCGATAGATCGGCGGGTGAGCGCGGTGCGCCGTGCGTATGCACATAACCAGGCGATGCGCACAGAATGCTGTACGTCGAGCCCAACTGGTGCGAAACAAGATCGGAATTCGGTAGTGACGACGCCGTGACCACCGACACATCGCTGCTGCCCTCGAAAAGATCTGGCATGCGTTGCGAGAGCGTCAGTTCGACGGTGACCTCGGGATGCAGTGCGCGATAGCGCGAAATCGCCGGCAGGACGTACTGTTGACCGATACTCGCGAAGCTGTGCATGCGCAGCGCGCCGGCCGGGCGTTCGTGTGCGCAGCTCGCTTCTTCTTCTGCACTATCGACGTCCGCGAGAATCTGCGAGCAGCGCTTCAGATACCGCTCGCCGGCTGGCGTGAGCGCAAGCCGGCGCGTTGAGCGATTGAGCAGACGGGTGCGCAAATGCGCTTCGAGTTCCGATACCGCGCGCGACATTGCGCCGGTGGTCGAATCCAGCGACTGAGCCGCTGCCGTGAAGCTGCCCGCTTCTACGACGCGGACGAACACCCGCATGTTTTGTAACGTATCCATCAGACCTTCTTGACCTTCTTGTTCGGTGCAGAAACGATATTGTCCGCCTCTCGGGGCGCGTCATTGTTGAGTGATCTGGAACGGAGGTTCCCCGCGCGTCCCATTAATGCGGCGCAATGACGCTCCTACAATCGGCCCCTGTCCTCGAAACAGCCCGAGCGTTTGTCATGAGCCGCCAGCCTGCGATACATCGAGCGTTCGACTCGCGTCGGCGCGCGGAAATCATATGGCGCGCCGCCAGACGGGCGCTGCGCGACTGGCAGGCCACCGATGGCGCGATCTGGATTCATCTGCTGAAAACGGTGGCGGCCGGCTTGCTTGCCATGGGCATTTCCATGCTGCTGGATTTGCCGCAGCCGCGAATCGCGATGACCACGGTCTTCGTCCTGATGCAGCCGCTCTCCGGCATGGTGTTCGCCAAGAGCTTCTATCGCATCGTCGGCACCGCGGTGGGAATGATTGCAGCAGTCGTGCTGGGCGCCGTGTTCGTCCAGCAGCCCGAGCTTTACATACTCGGGATGACGGTGTGGGTGGCTGCCTGTACGGCTGCCGCCATGAGGAATCGCCATTTTCGCTGGTACGGTTTCGTGCTCGCCGGCTACACGGCGGCGCTGATCGGCATCCCGCTAGTCATGCAGCCCAACGGTCTCTTTCTCGCCGCGTTAGGACGCGGCGCCGAAGTGGCCGTTGGCATTCTTTGCTCGGGCATGGTCAGCGCAGTGATCGTGCCCCGGCAGTCGGGCTCGCTGCTCGATCGCACCCTGCGCGCCCGATATCTCAATTTTACTGCGTTCGCCGCGGCGGTGTTGGCAGGGCGGCTCGAAAGGGGCGCGTTCGAAGGGCGATTCGCGAGTCTCGTCGACGATGTCGTCGGTTTCGAGGCGACGCGCGCTTTCTCATTCTTCGAAGATCCGACCATGCGCGCGCGCAGCGGCCTGCTTTCGCGCCTGAACTCCGAATTCATGGACGCCTGCGCGCGGCTGCACGCGCTGCGCCAGTTGCTCAAAAGGCTGCATTGGAGCGACGCGGCGATCGCACCGCTCGCGCCATATTTCGGCGAGCTTGCCGCGCTGCTCGCGCAACGGCCGAGCCGCAACGAAAGCGATCGCGCCTATACGCGGCGGCTCGCCGACGGGCTCGAAGCCTTCCAGCGCACGCTGCCGCGTCACGTGCGCGAGACGCGGCGGCCGCTCGAACATACGCTTCCCGACGCGCTGCCCGACTTCGACACCTCGGCTGAACTCATCTATCGCTTCACGACGGAGATCGTGCGCTACAGCCGCACGTGGGCATCGCTCATGGACGCGCGTCCTGCGCAGGAGCCGCGCGGCGCGCGCTACGTGCCTCGCACGAGCTGGTACGTGGTGGCGTTCACCTTCGTGCGCACGGCCGTGGTGGTCGCGGCGCTGGGCTGGTTCTGGGTCGAGACGGACTGGCCGAGCGGCGGCCTCGCGATGATCGCGGCCGCGCTCACGTGTGCGCTCACCTCGTCGTCGCCGAACGCGTCGCGCATGGCCGTGCAGATGGCGGTCGGCGCAGTCTTTGCCGCCGTGACGGGCTATCTCTTCACCTGCTACGTCTATCCCAATGTCGATGGCTTTCCGTTGCTCTGCGCGACGCTCGTACCCGTGCTCGCCATCGGCGCTTTTCTTGCCACGCGCTCGCGCATCGCGGGCTACGGCGTCGGCTTCTCGGTGTTCTTCTGCTTGCTTGCGGGTCCCGACAACGTGATCGTCTACACGCCGGATCTGCTGATCAACAACGGCATCGCCGTCGTTGCCGCGATGCTGGTTGCCTCGCTCGCATTCGCAGTGGTGTTTCCACCGCACATGAACTGGCTCGTCGAGCGTATGTGCGTGTCGTTGCGCGGGCAGGTCGTGCTGGCCTGCCATGGGGAACTGAAAGGCCTCGGGCAGCGCTTTCAGTCCGGCACGCACGATCTGATGCACCAGTTGCGGCTCCTGCTGAACGGGCGCCGCCAGGCGCACCGGCGCGCGCTGCGCTGGATGCTCGTGACGCTCGAAGTTGGGCATGCCGTGGTGGATCTGCGCAACGAGGCGCATGCGGCAGCGTGGTTCGACCGTCATGACGCGCGCTGGCCTGCCGCATTGGAGCGCGTGCAGGAGGCTATCGCGCATCTTTTCGAGAGCCCGGACGGAACCTCGCTCGACCACGCGCTCAGTGCCGTGCGCGCGGCGACCTGGATCGCCCAGGAAGCGCTCGCGACGGTGCATCACGAGCGAGAGAGGCGGCACGCGGTGCAGCGTCTGTTGAGCCACCTGCACTTCATCCGCAGCGCGCTGCTCGACCGCGATGCGCCGCTCGGGCCGCTGGCGCACCGTGCACGCCGCACGCGTGCGCCGCGCAGATCGTTGAAAACACAATGAAAAAGCAGGCGCGCGCGATCTTGCTGCAGTCTGGAAATATGCCTTCCACCCCGCCTTCTTAATCAATTCGACCGTGAGTCATATAGTCACATCACTGCTTCGCAGTACCCGTTAGCACTGGAGAGTAAAATGAAGTCCGTGAAGATCGCTGTTGTTGCCTGTTCGCTGTTTGCCGCCGCCGCTGCTTATGCACAGAACGAAGCACCGGCAGCGAGTGTCCCTCAGCAGGTCGCGCAGTCCGCTGCTCCTCAAGTAGCGCAAGCGCCCGCGCACCGCGAAATCGTCAAGCCGGCAAAGAAAGATGAATGCGTCGGCCCGGTCAGCTTCTGCAATATTTATTTCGGTAGCTGAGATCGAGATCACGCCCGCCATGTGCAGGCGCACGCCGACATCTTGTGCCGCGACGCCTTCATATGGGTGCCGCGGCTTTGCGCATTGTGGCTGCGCGAAACACTGCAACAGTGTTTTGTGAAACTCGCAGTGCACGACCGCCGATGCAAGACCTGAGAATAGGCACCAGGCGATCAGAGAGTTTGTGGAGACTGTGATGTACGAAGACCGTATTCGTTGTGCCGCCTTGCGCGGGAAAATTACTTCGGCTGCCGAGGCGGCTCAACTCGTGCGCAATGGCATGCGCGTTGGCGCGAGCGGCTTCACGCGCGCGGGCGACACGAAGGCCGTGCCGATCGAACTGGCGCGCCGCGCGCGCGAAGAGAAGGAGCCGCTGCGCATTACGCTGATGACGGGCGCCTCGCTCGGCCACGACGTCGACCGCATGCTCACCGAAGCCGGTGTGCTCGAGCGCCGTTTGCCGTTCCAGGTCGACTCGACGCTGCGTAAGGCAATCAACCGCGGCGAGGTGATGTTCGTCGACCAGCATCTTTCGGAAACCGTCGAGATGCTGCGCGCGAACCTGCTCGGCAAGCTCGATCTCGCGATCATCGAAGCCGCCGCGATCACGGAAACCGGTGCGATCGTGCCCACCACTTCGGTCGGCAATTCGGCGAGCTTCGCGATTCTCGCGGAGAAAGTGATCGTCGAGATCAACCTCGCGCAGCCGCTCGCGCTCGAAGGCCTGCACGACGTGTGGATTCCCGGCCGGCGCCCGCATCGCGATCCGCTGCCGATCGTGCGGCCGCAGGACCGCGTGGGTACGACCGCCATCGAAATCCCGCCAGAGAAGATCGCCGCCATCGTCATCACGAACGAGTCGGACAGCCCTTCGACCGTGCTGCCCGCCGATGAAGAAACCGCGCGCATTGCCAGCCATCTCATCGAATTCCTGCAGCACGAAGTGAAGCATGGCCGCATGAACGCGCAATTGCCCCCGCTGCAGGCCGGCATTGGCACGATCGCGAATGCGGTGCTCTCGGGCTTTGTGGATTCGCCGTTCGAAGCGCTTACGATGTACTCCGAAGTATTGCAGGACTCGACTTTCGATCTGATCGATTCCGGCAAGATGGTCTTCGCCTCAGGCGCCTCGATGACGCTCTCCGCACAGCGTCAGGCTCAGGTGCTTGCCGAACTCGACCGCTATCGCGACAAGCTCGTGCTGCGTCCGCAGGAAGTGAGCAACCATCCCGAAGTCATTCGCCGTCTCGGCTTGATCGCACTGAACACCGCGCTCGAATGCGACATCTATGGCAACGTGAATTCCACGCACGTGGGCGGCACGCACATGATGAACGGCATTGGCGGCTCGGGCGATTTCGCGCGCAATGCATCGTGCGCGATCTTCGCGACCAAGGCGATTGCAAAGGACGGCCGCATTTCGAGCATTGTGCCGATGGTGCCGCACGTCGATCACAACGAGCACGACGTGGACGTGATCGTGACCGAACAAGGTCTGGCCGATCTGCGCGGTCTCGCGCCGCGCGAACGTGCAAACCTCGTGATCGAGCGCTGCGCGCATCCGCTCTATCGCGACCTGCTGCGCGACTACTATCGCGACGCCCTCAAGATCGGCGGCCAGACACCGCACGATCTCGCGCGTGCGTATGAAATGCATCTGCGCTTCAATCAAACGGGCTCGATGCTGCCCGAAGCGACGGGCGGACTCGCATCGAACGCATAATCGCGGGAGCGATCAAAAGCAGTACACAAAATAAAAACGGGAGCACCGGCAACGGTGCTCCCGTTTTTCATTGATAGCGCGGATTCGCTACGCTCGTCTAACCAACCGGATGATGAAGAGCAGAATGACCGCACCGACAATGGCGGTGATGATCGAACTGATGATACCGGCGCCGATATGAATGCCGAGCACCCCGGCAAGCCAGCCGCCGATGAACGCGCCGACAATGCCGACGATGATATCGATGAACAATCCGAAGCCGCCGCCCTTGACGAGGACGCCAGCGAGCCAGCCTGCGATTGCGCCGATGATGAGCCAGGCAATGATGCCGTGTTCCATATGAATAGACTCCCCTTGTTGGCGTGAAAGAATCACGGTGAATGCAGCTTAGTCCAAGGGCGAATAAGCGTCCATGCAACGCGGCCAGAATTGACAGTTCTTGAACTCTGTCGCGGATAGTTTTAAAAAGCGCAATAAATTAGAAATGCAATCGTAAGGAATCCGAGCCGATGCCATGCGCAATCGTCATTCGGGCGCGATTTCGGGTTCCGCAGCCGTCCAGCTCACGCTGGACACGCCTTTCTCCATGCTCAGGCGGCTCGCCATGAGTTCGAGCTTCGACTGGTACTTCGGATGCAGGCGCATCGTTGCCGTCACGCGCAGGCGCGGCGGATCGCCGGCCAGGTCCTCGCTCGTGAGGCTTTGAAATGAAAGCGGCGTGGAGTACAAAGAATTTGAAAGCAACGTGCGGATATGGACTTCGTCCTCTTCGCGGCAAACCACGGTAAGCACATAAGCGCGCACGAGATCCGCATTCGAAACGGGCGATGCGTTGATGATGCGGCTCACCTCGCGCAGCACGGTATTCGTGAGCAGCACGACGACGGTGCCGGCCACCGCCGGGCCGTAATGACCTGCGCCGCACAGCACCCCCACGGCCGCCGAACACCATAGCGTCGCCGCAGTATTGATGCCCTGAATCGAGCCCTTCTCGCGCATGATGACGCCACCGCCCAGAAAGCCCACGCCAGAAACCACATAGGCCGCAATTTGCGTGACGCCGGTCGAGCCATTGCCGGTCAGCACGCCGAGCGTGACGAACAAGCACGCGCCGCTTGCCACGAGCGTGATGGTGCGCAGACCGGCCGTGCGTTGGCGAATCTGGCGTTCGAGGCCGATGGCGACGCCGCAGGCGAACGCCGCGAGAAGGCGCAGGGCGAATTCGAGAGTCATCGTTTTGTCATGAAAACGCAGGGCGGCCGCACGCCTTGCGGCTCTCGCGCAAGCGTGGCGGGTACATCGGGGGCCCGTGGATCATACGCGGGACGGGGCTTTGCGCCAAGCTGTCCGCGCCGTCATGTTCGAGTCAGGATCTGGCCACGGCTCGTAGGCGAAACTAGTTTCATTCGTGTGGAGATGGGAAGGCAGGCCGAATGAACGGGAGTTTCTGATGGATACGCTGCGCAATATGCGGGTCTTCGTGCGAGTGGTGGAGTCCGGCAGCTTTACGCGCGCTGCGGCGAGCGAAACGATGACGACCGCGCAGGTCTCGCGCGCGGTCACCGACCTCGAATCGCGGCTGCGCACACGGCTCCTTAACCGGACCACGCGGCGCATGTCGATGACAGAAGCGGGCGAGCGCTACTTTCAAAGCTGCAAGCGCATTCTCGCCGACATCGAGCAGGCCGAGGCCGAAGCCGCCGCGGCGCACGCGAACCCCGCGGGCAAGCTGCGCGTGTACGGCGGCACGAGTTTCGGGCAGCACTATGTGATGCCGCTCATCGCGCGCTATCAGCAGCATTTGCCGGAGGTCTCGGTCGATCTCACCATCGCGCAGCAAATGCCCGACATCATCGAGGAGGGCTTCGATGTGGCGGTCGTGGTGGCCGCCGAGCTCGAGGACTCCGCGCTGATCTCCCAGCATCTGGGCAGCACCGCCGCGATTCTCTGTGCTTCGCCGGCGTATTTGCGCATGCGCGGCGAGCCGCAATCGTTCGACGACCTCGAGGCGCATACCTGCCTGCATCTGACTGACGCGAGTCTGCCCGCCGGCCAATGGGTTTCCGAGGGACCGCTCGGCGAGACCTTCCGGCATACGGGCGTGACGCCGTTCCAGGTGAACAACCCCGAAGCGCTCGCGCTTGCCATACGCGAAGGCATGGGCATCGGCCCGCTGCCGGTGCCGGTGGCGCTGCCCGGGCTTGCCGACGGCACCCTGGTGCGCGTGCTGCCCACGCACACGCTGCAAAAGCTCAATATTTACGCGCTGTACGCTTCGCGCCGCTATCTGGACGCGAAGATCCGCACCTTCGTCGAGTTTTTACGCGAGAAGGTGCCGCTCGTTCTCGCCGAACAGGAGGCCGCGCTCGCCACCTGTGACGAGCCGCCGCTTCGCGAGATGGAGGCGCACACGGGGCCGCGAGGTACGCGTGCGCGCAGCGGCCGTGGCCGCGCTCACAACGCGCACGACCTGGAGCGCCTGCGCCTCGTGAATTGAAGCAGTGAACTGAAGCAGTTAAAGAACGGCTCGCGAAGCGCGCGGCTGTTACCGGGCGTTTCGCGGGCGGCTTTTCAGGCGCTTCGCGACGCTGCAGCGGCGATCTATCTGCGTTCCCGTACGCTTTCGCGCGCCTCGCGCGTTGCCTGTCAATTTCGCCATATTGGCGCCAGCAAACTGCCACCGCCATTGCCTATGATGCGGCACCCGCTGGATGAATGCGTCCTCGTCTCAACCCCTCGCCTGAGTTGTCCGAAACACTGACATGTGGATTGTCAATCTCGCGCTGAAGCGACCGTACACGTTTATCGTGATGGCCATCATGATCGTGCTGGCCACGCCGTTCGTGCTTATGTCGATGGCCACCGACGTGCTGCCGAACATCAACATCCCGGTCATCAGCATCATCTGGTCGTACACGGGCTTTTCCGCGAAGGACATGGCCGACCGCATCACTTCGGTCAACGAGCGCAGTCTCACGACCACGGTGAGCAACATCGAGCACATCGAGTCGCAATCGCTGCCGGGCATCGCCATCATCAAGCTGTTCCTGCAGCCGGGCGCGAGCCTGCAAACGGCGATCGCGCAGGCCGTGGCGTCGGAGCAGGCGCAGGTGAAGCAGATGCCGCCCGGCGCCACGCCGCCGCTCGTCATCAGCTATTCGGCCTCGAGCATTCCGGTGATCCAGCTCGGCCTCTCCAGCAAGTCAATGAGCGAGCAGGCGCTGGCCGACATCGCGATGAACTTCCTGCGCCCGCAGCTCATTACGATTCCCGGCGCGCAGGTGCCTTACCCGTATGGCGGCAAGACGCGCGTGATCTCCGTGGATCTCGACACGCGCGCACTCATTTCGAAGGGCCTCACGCCCGCCGATATCGTCAACGCAGTCAACGCGCAGAACCTCATTTTGCCCACGGGTACGGCCAAGCTCGGGCAAACCGAATATCGTGTGGACACCAATGCGTCGCCCGATACGATCGCGGGCCTGAACCGGATTCCCGTGCAGACGGTGAACGGTGCGACCACCTATCTCGGCGACGTGGCGCACGTGCGCGACGGCTTCACGCCGCAGACCAACGTCGTGCGCCAGGACGGCCAGCGCGGCGTGCTGCTGTCGATCCTCAAGAGCGGCGACGCATCGACGCTGCAGGTGGTGGGCGTACTCAAGGACCTGTTGCCCAAGGCGCGCGACACGCTGCCCGCCGACCTTGTTGTCAAACCGCTCTTCGACCAGTCCGTATTCGTTTCCGCAGCCGTGCAGGGCGTGGTGCGCGAAGCGCTCATCGCTGCGGCGCTCACGGCGGCGATGATCCTGCTCTTTCTCGGCAACTGGCGCAGCACGCTCATCATCGCGGTGTCGATTCCGTTGTCGATTCTCTCCTCGATCATCGCGCTCTATGCGCTTGGCGAGACCATCAACATCATGACGCTCGGCGGCCTCGCGCTCGCGGTCGGCATTCTGGTTGACGACGCAACGGTCACGATCGAGAACATCGAACGGCACTTGCATCTGGGCGCGAAACTGCACGACGGCATTCTCGAAGGCGCGGGCGAAATCGCCGTGCCCGCGCTCGTTTCGACGTTGTGCATCTGTATCGTGTTCGTGCCGATGTTCTTCCTGACGGGCGTGGCGCGCTTTCTTTTCGTGCCGCTCGCGGAAGCCGTGGTGTTCGCGATGATCGCGTCGTACATCCTCTCGCGCACGCTCGTACCGACGCTCGCCATGCTGCTGTTCGAGGGCCACGATCCCAGCGCGCATGCGCAGCGCGCGCAAGGCTCGTTCTTCTCGCGCATTCACTGGCGCTTCAATCATGCATTCGAGCGCGTGCGCGCCAATTACATCGCGCTGTTGAGCCTGCTGCTCTCGCGCCGTAAGCTTTTCGGCGGCAGCTTCCTCGCGTTTTGCCTGCTGTCGCTCGTCCTTGTGTTCTTCCTTGGCCGCGACTTCTTTCCCTCGGTCGATGCCGGCAACATTCGCTTGCACATGCGCGCGCCAACGGGCTTTCGCATCGAGGAAACCGCGCGCCTCGCCGACCAGGTGGAGCAGGTGGTCCGCGACGTGGTGCCGCCCGATCAACTCGATACGATCGTCGATAACCTCGGGCTGCCCTATAGCGGCATCAATCTCTCGTACAGCAATGCGGGGACGATGGGCACGCTCGACGGCGAAATCCAGATCGCGCTGAAGCCCGATCACGATCCCTCCAGCACGTATATCGACAAGTTGCGTGCGTTGCTGCCGCAACGGTTTCCGGGCGTCGAGTTCTTCTTTCAGCCCGCGGACATCATCACGCAGATTCTGAACTTCGGTCAGCCCGCCGCAATCGACGTGCAGGTGGTGGGTGCGAATCTGAATCAGGACATGGCGCTGGCGAGCACGCTGCTCAAGCAGGTGCGGCAATTGCCGGGCGCCGTGGATGCGCACATCGAGCAGCGCAACGACGAACCCGCGCTCACGCTGGCGATGGACCGCTCGCGCATGCAGCAGCTGAACCTGAGCCCGCAGAACGTTGCCCAGGACGTGCTGATCGCACTTTCGGGCAGCACGCAGACCTCGCCCGCGTTCTGGGTGAGTCCGCAAAACGGTGTGGAATATCCGCTCACGGTGCAAACGCCGCAGTATCGCGAAACCTCGATGAACGAACTGATGGGCACGCCCGTTTCCGCGCACAGCACGAACGCCAATGCGCCGCTGCAGCTGGTGAGCAATCTCGTGCAGCTCAGGCCGCATAACGGGCCCGCCATCGTCACGCACTACAACATCCGTCCTGTGATCGACCTGCTCGTGAGCGTGGAGGGCAGCGACCTCGGCTCCGTTGGCGCGAACATCAACGACATCATCCGGCATGTGCAGGCGCACGCGCCGCGCGGCACGACCATCACCATGCGCGGGCAGATCGGCACGATGCGTTCGTCATTCGTGGGACTCGGCGTGGGCATTGCGATGGCGGTGGTGCTCGTGTATCTGCTCATCGTCGTGAACTTCCAGTCCTGGGCCGATCCGCTCATCATCATCAGCGCGCTGCCCGCCGCGCTCGCGGGCATCGCCTGGATGCTGTTCATCACCGGCACGCACCTGAGCGTGCCCGCACTCACGGGTGCGATCATGACCGTGGGCGTGGCGACCGCGAACAGTATTCTCGTGGTCTCGTTCGCGCGCCAGCGTCTCACCGCGGGGGCTACGCCGCTCGCCGCCGCGCTCGAAGCGGGGGCCACCCGCATACGCCCGGTGCTGATGACGGCGTTCGCGATGATGATCGGCATGGTGCCGATGGCGCTCGGCCTCGGCGAGGGCGCGGAGCAGAACGCGCCGCTCGGACGCGCGGTGATCGGCGGGCTACTGTTCGCTACGGTCTCCACGCTATTGTTCGTACCCCTGATGTTTGCGACCGTGCATACGCGGCTCGCCCAGCGCACCGCCGCGAAGCGCGAGCGCGAGGCGCAGCGCCGTGGTGCACGCGGCGATACCCGTTAAGTCACAATTGGCCGAAGACATGAACGAACCCCACCACCATTCATCTCTCGACATCACCGTCGGCGGCGAGCAGGGCATGGACCTGCCGGCGCGCGGCCAGGCGGGCAAGCGCGCACGCTTTGCGGTGATCGTGGTCGCGCTGCTGCTCGCGGCAGGCGCCACGCGCACGATCGTCTCGAACCTCATGAATGCGCACCATCTCGCCGATGTCACGAAGCAGAACGCGAAGCAGTACGTGAGCGTCGTGCAACCCGTGGCGGCAGGCGCGGACGGCCGCATCGTGCTGCCCGGCACACTGCGCGGCTATGTCGAAGCGCCGATCTACTCGCGCGCGAACGGCTACGTGCGGCGCTGGTACGCCGATATCGGCGCGCATGTGCAACAAGGCCAGTTGCTCGCGGAGATCGACACGCCCGAGATCGACCAGGAACTCTCGCAGGCGCAGGCGCAGCGCGATCAGGTCGCAGCGACGCTCGCGCTCGCGAAGACCTCGTTCGATCGCGCGCAGCAGTTGCGTCAGCGCGATGCGGTCTCGCAGCAGGAACTCGACGACCGCCAGGGCGCGTTCAACACCGGCCAGGCGAATCTCGCCGCCGCCGACGCGAACGTGCGCCGCCTCACGGAGATGAAGTCGTTCCAGCGCATCGTCGCGCCGATCACGGGCATCATCACGCAGCGCAACGTCGATATCGGCGACCTCGTGAATGCGGGCAATGGCGGTGCGGGGCATGCGCTCTTTTCGATTGCGCAGTCCGACCCGCTGCGTCTCTATCTCGACGTGCCGCAGACCTACGCGCATCAGGTTGCGGTTGGCCAGCACGTGAGCGTGACCGAGCAGGAGTTGCCGGGTGTGACGTTCGACGGCACCGTTACGCGTACGGCGCAGGCGATCAACGTCGCCACGCGCACGCTGGAGGCCGAAATCTCGCTGCCCAATCACGACGGCAAGCTGCTGCCCGGCGCCTATGTGCAGGCCGCCTTGCAGACCGATGCGAAGGGCGTGCTCACGGTGCCGGGCAACACGCTGCTGTTCCGCTCGGAAGGCCCGCGTCTTGCGGTTGTCGATGCGGATGGCAAGGTCAAGCTCAAGGCGGTGGAAATCGCGCAAGACCTCGGGCAGACGCTCGAAATCAGTGGCGGGCTCGATCCGACCGATCGCGTTGTGCTCAACCCGAGCGATTCGATTGCAGATGGCGACAGCGTCGTCGTGGTCGCGCCGAACAAGACCGAATCGGCGCGTGAGGCCGCCAGACGGAGCGCGACGTGACGATGTGGCCAAAAACGCGGCAAAACGCGCGGCAAACCGTGCTGCCACGTCCGCGCGCTTACTTCACGGCGCTCGGCGCGATCGGTCTCGCGGCCTGCACCGTGGGCCCCGACTACCACGCCCCGCAAACGCAGAGCCCGACGGCGTGGCGCGTCGATTCCGCCGATTCATACTGGCACGCGGCGCAGCCTTCGCATGCGCCGCTCGATCCACAATGGTGGAAGGCCTTCGACAACCCCGAGCTGGACGGTCTGGAAACCGCCGCGCTCGCCGAGAACCAGACGCTGCGCGTGGCCGCCGCGCACTACGCTCAGGCGCGCGCCACGCTCGCTTCGGTGTCGTCGCAGCAAAGCCCGCAGGTCGGCCTCGACGCGGGCCTCGCGCGCGAGCGCATTTCCGCGAACCGGCCGCTCACGAACTACGCCACGCCCAACACGTCGACCGTGCAGAACCAGGTCACCGTTGGCGCGACCGTGAGCTACGAGCTGGATCTGTTCGGGCGCATCCGGCGCATGGTCGAGTCGGCGCAGGCTTCGACGCAGCAGGCCGGCGACGATCTCGCCAACGCACGTCTCGTGCTCACCGCCGAACTCGCCACCGACTACTTCGCCATGCGGGAACTCGACAATGAGATCGACGTGGTGAACCGCTCGGCGCAACTGCAGCAAAAGGCGCTCGATTTCGTGACCGCGCAGCACGATCTCGGCGCGGTTTCGGGCCTCGAGCTGCTGCAGCAAAAAGCGCAGCTCGCCGCGACGCTGACCCAGGTGCATTTGCTCGAAAATCAGCGCCAGCAGGAGCAGAACGCCATTGCCGTGCTGGTCGGCCGGGCGGCGCCCGAGTTCGCGATTGCGCAGAAGGTCACGACGCTCCCGGTGCCGGCGCTTCCCACGGGCCTGCCGAGCGAGCTGCTGCAGCGGCGCCCCGACGTGGCTTCGGCCGAGCGTGCGATGGCCGCGGCCAATGCGCAGATCGGCGTCGCGCGCTCCGCGTATTTCCCGGACATCACGCTTTCGCCCACGTTCGGTTGGGAATCGACGCGCTTTGGTGGCCTGTTTTCCGTACCGAGCCTGATGTGGTCGGTGGGCGCGACGGCCAGCGAGGTGCTGTTCGACGGCGGCAAGCGCGCGGCGGGCGTGGATTTCGCGCAGGCCGGCTACGAGTCGGCGCAGGCGACTTATCGTCAGACCGTGCTCACCGCGTTCCAGGAGGTGCAAAATGCGGTAACGGGCCTTTCGGTGCTCGAGCGCGCATCGACCGATGGCCAGGCGGCCGTGGACGACGCACGCAAGTCCTTCGATCTCGCCAACGACCGCTATCAGGGCGGCCTCGTGGCGTTCATCGACGTGCTCAACGCGGAGCAGCAGTTGCTCACCAGCGAGCGCCAGGAGGTGCAGATTCAGGGCCAGCAGGTCGCCACCGTGGTGTTTCTCGCCAAGGCGCTGGGCGGCGGCTGGAGCGCCGGCGACCGCGAGATGGCATGCAGCGCGGGTACGTGCCGCGAAGTGCCGAAGGCCGAGGGTAGAGGCTAAGCGGTATGCAAGGACTGAAAGCGGGGCATATAAGCGGGCTTGAGCGAGCCCGGCACCAGGGTATATAACAGCGCGCAACGGCGGTCACGAGCCGCAGCGGCCGGAACCGCCAGGGCAGCGCGCGAAGAGGAGGGCGGGCATGAAAGTATTGGTTATCGAAGACGAGCGCAAGGTCGTGGACTATTTGCGCAGCGGACTCACGGAACAGGGCTGGGTCGTGGACGTCGCCATGGACGGCGAGGAAGGCGCGTGGATGGCCACGGAATACGACTTCGACGTGATCGTGCTCGACGTCATGCTGCCGAAGCTCGACGGCTTCGGCGTGCTGCGCGCCGTGCGCACGAAGAAGGACACGCCGGTCATCATGCTCACCGCGCGCGACCGCGTGGATGACCGCGTGCACGGCCTGCGCGACGGCGCCGACGACTATCTCACGAAGCCGTTCTCATTTCTCGAACTCGTCGAGCGGCTGCGCGCGCTCACGCGGCGCGCACGCACACAGGAATCCACGCTGATTTCGGTGGGCGATCTGCAGGTGGACCTCATCAGCCGCCGCGCGACGCGCGACGGCGTGCGTCTCGATCTCACAGCGAAGGAATTCCAGTTGCTTTCGGTGCTCGCGCGGCGGCGCGGCGAAATTCTTTCCAAGACGCTGATCACCGAGCTGGTGTGGGACGTGAATTTCGAAAGCAACGCGAATGTGGTGGAAACGGCGATCAAGCGGCTGCGCGCCAAGCTCGACGGCCCGCATGCTGCGAAGCTGCTGCACACCATACGCGGCATGGGCTACGTGCTCGAAGTGCGCGAGGAAGGAGGCCAGACGTCATGAAACGCTCGATCTCGCTGCGGCTTTCGGCGATGTTCGCAGCGGTGTCGCTCATCGTGTTCACGCTCACGGGCGCGGGTCTCTTCTTCCTGATGCAGCGCCAGCTCTTCAACGAGTTGCGCGAAACGCTCGATACGCGCGCGCGCATTGCGAGCCTGATCGTCTCGCACGCACCGGACGTGCAGAAGTGGGCCTTCGTGCAGGAAAAGCTGCGCGACCTCTCGCCTGCGGACAGCCGCATGCACTACTACGTCGAAGGCCCCGATCCGCGCTTTCGTTTCGGCACGCCCATCGTCGGCAAGGTCACGGGTAACGTCGGACCGAACCATGTGCTCGTGCGTCCGCCCGATTGCAGCTACGACATCATCACGACGACCTTTATCGTGCCCGCGAGCGGCGACCGGCCCCAGGTGAAACTCGTGGTCGGCAGCGACTGCGTGCGCACCGAAGGCATGTTGCGGCGCTTTGGCATTGCGCTCGGCGTGCTGATCGCGCTCTCCACCATCGCGGTCGCGTTGCTGAGCCGCGCGGTCACGCGCTTCGGGCTCGCGCCGCTCACGCGCCTCTCGCGCGAGGCCGCGCAACTGAGCCCGTCGAACCGGCGCCAACGGCTGCATTCTGACGAGCTGCCCGAGGAATTGCACGAACTCGCCACGTCGTTTAATGGTGCGCTGGAGCGTCTCGACAAGGCCTACGAGCGCCTCGAATCGTTCAACGCCGACGTGGCGCACGAGTTGCGCACGCCGGTGAGCATCCTGATCGGGCAGACCCAGGTGGCGCTCACGCGCGACCGTTCGGTCGAGCAGCTGCAACAGACGCTGCAATCGAATCTTGAGGAATTCGAACGATTGCGTGTGATCGTGAACGACATGTTGTTCCTCTCGCGCAGCGACCGCGGCGAACGCGCGACGGACCTGGCAGAAGTGTCGTTGCGCTCGGAGATCGAACGCATGCTCGATTTTCTGGAAATGCCGCTCGAAGAGGCGCAACTGCGCGTGGAAGTGCAGGGCGACGCGCGCGCATGGGTGAATACGTCGCTGATTGGCCGCGCCGTGAGCAATCTGTTCGTCAACGCGATCCAGCATTCGCAGCCCGGCACGACGCTGCGCGTTACGGTCGCGCCGCAGAGCGGTCATGTCGAGATCGCCGTTTCGAATCCCGGCGAGCCGCTCGACCCCGTGACGCGCGAGCATATTTTCGACCGCTTCTACCGCATACAGGAAGCGCGCTCGAACAGCCACGAAAATCACGGGCTCGGGCTTTCGATCGTCAAGGCCGTGGCGGAAATGCACGGCGGCACGGTGTTCGTGCGCAGTGCGGACGGCGTCAACACGTTCGGGTTTTCGGTGGCCGTGGACGGCGTCGAAGCGCCCGAAGCACCCGTTGCCGGTCTCTCGCGCCAGGGCCGCGCCGGTGTGCCGCTGCACGTCTCGCCCTGACGTTGCTCTGAAGCTGTCCTCTAGCGGCGCTTACACGGGCTCGTCTTCCACGGGCGCGCTCTCGTTTTCGATGTTGTGCTGGTCTTTGCGCAGCAAGTCCCAGCAACTGATGAAGAGCGCGGCAATGAGCGGCCCGATCACGAAGCCGTTGATGCCGATGAGCGAGATGCCGCCGAGCGTCGAGATCAGCACGACCCAGTCGGGCAGGCGCGTGTCCTTGCCTACGAGCACGGGCCGCAGCACGTTGTCCACGGTGCCGATCACGACGGAGCCGAAGACGATGAGCCCGACGCCCTTCGCTACCGCCCCCGTGGAGAGGAAGTAGATCGCAATGGGCCCCCACACGAGCGCTGCGCCCACGGCGGGCAACAGCGAGAGCAGCATCATCACGAAGCCCCACAGCAACGCGCCCTGAATGCCGAGCACCCACAGCGCGATGCCGCCCAGACCGCCTTGCACGACCGCCACAGCCACGTTGCCCTTGACCGTGGCGCGGATCACCGTCGTGAACTTGCGCATGAGATGCAGCTTGTGCTGCTCGTCGAGCGGAATGGCGTCGCGCACGAGCCGCGATATTTCGCGGCCGTCGCGCACGAGGAAGAAGAACAGATAGAGCATCACGCCGAAGCTCACCAGAAACTGCAGCGTGTTCTGCCCGAAGGAAAGCGCGCGCGTGGCGACGAACTGGCTGATCTGCGCGGCGCCCGCCGAAAGGCGCTGCTGCAGCCCCGGCAGATCCATGAGGTCGTAGCGCGCGAGCAGGTTCTGAATCGACTCGGGCAGGGCATGAACGATCTGCGTGAAGTACGCGCCGACGTCGAGACTGCCGCCGCGCACCTGCTGATACGCCGAGGCGACCTGCTGCACCAGCGTGGCCGTCACGAGCGTGAGCGGAAAGATCACGATGACGAGACAGATCGCGAGCGTGATGAGCGCGGCGAGATTGCGCCGCCGCCCGAGGCGCGCGACGAGCCGGCGCTGCACCGGCTGGAAGATCAGCGCGAGTATGGCGCCCCAAAGCACCGTGCTGAAGAACGGCGCAAGAATGAAGCACAGCGCAATCGACACTGCGAACAGCAGCAAATAGAACGATGTCTGGTGAAGGTGCTTGTTGCCTTCCATGTGCGATGAATTCCGGTTAAAGCGTTCTGGCGGACGAACGGCGGCATCGCCGGATGATACCGGCAAGACCATGCAGGCCGTGGGGCGCAGCGTGCCCGGCGGCTTTTACCTGGCGCCCACGAGCCGTACCTGCGTGATTTCCGAAGGCGCGCCAAGGCGCTTGGGCGGCCCCCAGTAGCCCGTGCCGCGGCTGGTGTAGACCCATAGGCTGCCGAGCTTTTCGAGGCCCGCTGTGAACGGCTGCTGCAGCCGCACGAGGAAATTCCACGGGAAGATCTGGCCGCCGTGCGTGTGGCCGGAGAGTTGCAGCGTGAAGCCCGCGTCGGCGGCGGCGTGGGCCGTGCGCGGCTGGTGCGCGAGCAGCACGCGCGTGTTGACGTCGGCGGGCGCGTCGCGCAGCGCCGCCGCCGGATCGCTGCGGTGCGCGGGATCGAACTGGCCGCCCGTGAAGTCGGTCACGCCGGCCAGCACGAGCCGCGCGCCGCCATGCTCGATCACCACGTGCTGATTCATCAGCACCGTGAGGCCGATGCGGCGGAACTCGGCAATCCACGCGTCCGCGCCCGAGTAGTACTCGTGGTTGCCGGTCACGAGATACACGCCGTGATGCGCATGGAGCTGGCCGAGCGGCGCGGTGTGCCTGGCGAGATGCGCCACGCTGCCGTCGACCACGTCGCCCGTAATGGCGACCACGTCGGCGTCGAGCTGGTTCACGGCGCGCACGATTGCGTCGACATAGCCGTGCTTGATCGTCGGCCCGACGTGGATATCGCTCAACTGCACGATGGTGAAGCCGTCGAGCGCGGCGGGCAGGCCGCGAATCGGCACCTCGACGTTGCGCACGCGCGCGCGCCGCCGCGCGTTGAAGAAGCCGAACCCGGTAGTGAGGAACGCAAGCGCGATCACGGCGGCGGCGCTCACGATGCGCCAGCCGGCGAGATCGATGGCGTGGGGCCACAGGGCTTCCACGGTCATGGCCGAGGCGAGCACGATGTCGCGCGCGATCGTCAGCATGAGCAGCGACGAGAAGAAGCCCATGGCGAGCATGCCGATCCAGGCGAGGCGGTCGCCGAGCGGCTGGCGCTTGAAGCGCCGCGCGAGCAAGCCAGGCGGGATGAACAGCACCGACAGGACGAGCCACAGCACGGCGAGCCATTTGCCGGCGGCGGGCACGGGCAGGTCGGGAATCAGGCGAAAGCCGACATAAGCGTGCAGCAGCACGCCAATGGCGATGAAGCGAACCAGAAACGAGAGTCGGGGCATGGCGGCGCGAACGGATGGGAGCGGACCGGCGTGAAGCCAGACCAACGAGGCCCGGCCGAAAACCCGGCGAACGGAGCAGCGCAGGTAGCTGCGTTGCATTCTACCGGCGCAGCAGACTTCGTGCCGCCAGGCGGCGGCGGTGAGTGGCTGCGCATGCCGCGATGCGTCATGAACCGGCCCGTCAACATCGCATCGATATCGCTTCAACATACATGCATGCGTGTATGCATCGGCGTTGGCGCTTGGTCTCTTACGCGTGTGGCAGTGCGGCATTTCCCTGGATTGCCAGGGCGATCGCAGTCGTCGCACTATGTTCTCGTGGGGCCGGGCACACTCTATTAAACGTCCATTGAATCGGCCTCTGCGATGGACTATGCTCGAAATGAGGCCCGCGCTGTTTCGGGCGCTCTGGGGGAGACGGATCATGAAAGGCATCCGGCCAGTCACACATGGGCTGCACGAAGGGTTGCATGGTCGTCACGTCGGGCACGAGGGCAGCCATGTCATGCTGCCGATGGTTGGGCTCTCGATCATGGCCATCGCGCTGTATATCGCGGTCAAGCACATCGATATCATCGATATTGGCCGAAGCGCGTTGTTCGACGTCGTGATGGTGTTCGTCGCGCTCGGTATTGCGGGCATGTTCGGCGTGCTGGGGGCCTGGCTGCGATCTCGCACCACCGATGAGCCGGCAGAAGGCTTCTGCTTCGTCGGCGCGCTCATTGGCGCGGTGGTTTTCTACGTCGCGCTGCTCACCTGATTCGCTATCCTGCGGGAAGCGAGGGCGCACGGCGGCGGGGACCGCGCCATGCGAAACTGCACGTTTCCCGCTCGATTCAAGCATTCTCGATGTTCGATCTTTTCGACGATACGCCGGCCCCCGACGTGGCGTGGCATCCGTCATGGCTCGCGCCTCGCGCGGCCGCCGAGGCGCTCGCGCGCATCATTGCCGAGGCCGACTGGCGTCAGGAACGCATTCGCACGCCCGGCGGCTGGGTGGACCAGCCACGCCTCACCGCCTGGCAGGGCGACGAGGGTGCGGTATACATCTATTCAGGCATCCGAAATATTCCCCAGCCGTGGACGCGCCAGGTCGCCGAACTGCGCGACGCCATTTCTGCGCTTTGCGGCGTGCGCTTTAACAGCGTGCTGCTCAACCGCTACCGCATGGGCACCGACAGCATGGGCTGGCACGCGGACCACGAACCCGAACTCGGCCCCGAACCGGTGATCGCTTCGCTGAGCCTCGGCGCGACACGGCGCTTCGACTTGCGTCACAACGCGACGGGCGTGGTGCGCTCTTTCCAGCTGACGAGCGGCAGTCTGCTCGTGATGCAGGGCAAGACACAGGCGCAGTGGCGGCATCGCGTGCCGAAAGAGCCTGCCGTGACTGGCGAGCGCGTCAACCTCACGTTTCGCGTGGTAACGCCCGGTTTGCGGAAGTAGGCTGCGAGATCGTGTTGGATGGGTGATCAATTGCCGATTTTCGACGCGGCGACGACTGTTCGGCGCGCGGCTTCGCGTTTAAAAGAAAATAAGAATTTATGCGCATAAACGCCGTGGTCGGCGTTGGCATGGCTTTCAGGCGTCGTCGCCTAGCCGCCGCCGCACGATCGCGACGAGCCGCTCCAACGGCAAACCTGAGCCTGCGAGCGCCGCCACTTCGGGATACTGCTCACGGGCGATGTCTGTGAGCACCTGGCCGGGGGGCGCCTCTACCAGCACGCTGGCGCCCGACTCGATCATGACCGTGAGCGCGTCGTACCAGCGCACCGTGTAGCGCATGTTGGTGGCGAGATCGGCGCGGATCGCGTCGGCGCTGTAGAGCGGCCGGCCGCCGCGATTGTCCACGTAGACGCCACGCGGCGCGCGAAACGGTATGTCTCGCGCCCACTCGGCGAGCGTCTCTGCAGCATCGGCCAATAGTTCGCAATGCGAAGGAACAGCTACTGCCAGCCGTTGCGCCTTGCGCGCGCCGGCGGCGAGCGCGCGGGCCGCGAAGGTTTCGAGGGCGGCATCGGCGCCCGCCACGACGATCTGGCGCGGCGCGTTGACGTTCGCCACGTACACCTGCTCGCCGCCCTCACGCGCATACGCGCCCGCGAGCGTTTCCACCTGAGTCTCGCTCAATCCGGCAATGGCCGTGAGGCCATAGCCCGAGGGCCACGCGCTTTCCATCAGCTCGGCGCGTTTGCGCACCATATGCAGCGCGTCGCCGAACGCCAGGGCCTCGCAGCTTACGGCGGCCGCATACGCGCCCACGGAGAGCCCGGCGCTGAACTGCGGCGCGAGGCCTTCTTGCGCGAGCGCGCGTGCGACGGCGACGCCCGCGACCGTGAGGCCGATCTGAACGGCGACCGTGGAGCGCAAGGCGTCGTCGCTATCGAGCGTGAGGACGTCGAAGCCAAGTGCAGCCGACGCCTCGTCGAGCGTGGCCCGCACCGCGTCGTGCTGCGGCAGTTTGTGGAGGAAGCCTGTGCTTTGAGCGCCCTGGCCGGGAAAGAGCAGGGCGAGCGTCATGGCGTGTGCCAAGGGTCGGCGACGAGTTGCGCGCCGCTCGAAGCGCGCGCCAGCACGCGTGGCTTGTGCGCCGCGAGTTCGGCGAGCGCGACGCCGCCCGCGGGCGTTTCGAGTTGCGCGTCGATGCGCGTGCCGCCGCGGCTGGCGGCTTGTGCGAGGGCTTGCGCGAGCGAGTCGATCGCCGCACGCGAGATGCGTTGCGGCAGGCGAATCAGGATGTCGAGATCGCTCGAGGCCGTGAGGGTGGGCACGCCCGTGGCGAGCTCGAAACCGGCGCTGCCCGTTGGGCCCCAAACATGATTGCGCAACGGCGCGGCGGAGGTGCGCAGGGTTGCTAGCGCGATGAACGCAGGCAGCGCGCGCCGTGCGCGCAGGGGATCAACGTCGAGAAGATGCTCTGGGCTCGAATATGATTCGATATCCTCAATATTGACCCACGTTCCGAAACGTTCCGAACGCACGCCGCCGCGCACACCCACGGCCACGAAGCCCTCCGCCGCGCATGTGCGCCGCACGACAACCCAAGGCGCGCGAGCAAGCGCGCCGCGCACCCAATCCGGTTCATTGTCGCCGTGCGCGAGACGCGCGACGCACAGCAGGTCGTGCGGGCGCCAGCGCGCGTCGTCCCCACGTGGCGCATCAGCAGCGAACGGCGGGGCGGCGCACACGCGCATCAGCTAGCGTCCCACTGTTGCGCGAGGCGCTTGCGCACCTCGATCGACGCCGCGCGCGTCCGCTGCGCCGACTCGCCCTGCAACCGATGCGCGAGACCGCTCTTGTCGCCGCGCGCTTCGCGCACCTTCTGCGCAAGCACATCGCGCACGCGAGCGATCTGCGCGTCGCTGGGCGCGTCTGCGTCGACGCCCTCGATCAGTTCGTCGAGCAGACCGAGCTTCGCAAACGACGCCATCGAATACGACATCGGCACGATCTTTTCGCCGAGTGCGTCGAGGTCCTCCACGCTGCGCCGCGTCACGCGCGCCGCGGCTTCCTTGCCCATGGCGTGCACCATCGTACCGGGCGCGTCGAGCGCGACGATTCGATTGGCCTGGTAGCCATGGGCGAGGAACGCACCCGACATCGCGGGCCCGACGATCAGCGCCACCACGGGATGCCCGGCGAGCCGCGCGCTCGCATAGGCGTCCACGGCGGAGGCGCAGGCCAGGTGAATGCCGAGCATCTCCTCGCGATAGCCATAGGCCTGACTCTTCACATCGACGATGGCGATGATGGGGCGGCGCTTGCCGCTTGCGGCGTCTTCGGCAATCGCTTCGCGCACGGCCTTCGCGAGAAGCCAGCCTTGTTCGAGGCCCACCACGTTGTCGCGTGCGCGCGGGAAACGGTTCGCAGGATCGGGCACAACGGTGATGAAGCGCGCGGCCTCGTCGTCGAGCGGCGCATCGGCATATTGCACGCATGCGCCTTGCGTTTCCGCGCCCGCGAGGGCGCGCAGCCAGCGTGCGCCGCGGCTCGTCGTCGTATCGTTCATGCGTTTTCTCCGCTCAGGTTCAGGGGCGAAGCGGTAAACACCGCACGCATCGTTTCGGGGGTGACGCTGGCGGGATCGATCTGCGCGAGCTTCGCGAGCGTGCCGTCGACATTCGCCGATCGCGGCGTGTGTGGCGCGCCTTGTGCAAACGCCGCGCGCACGGCGGCGCGCACATCGTCCACGGCATCGTCGACGAGCGCATCGGCGAAACCCGTCTCTGCACGCTGCTCTCCGCCGATCAATTGCCACACCTGGCGGCGGTCGCTCGAATCGAGTTCCTCGATGCCGGCTTCCTGCTCGATCACCTCCGGACCATTCATGCCGAGGCGGCCTTGCTTCGTCATGACGAGCGTCGAACATAGCGCAGCCGCGAGCGACATGCCGCCAAAACAGCCCACCATGCCCGCGATCACGCCAACCACGGGAACGTGCTTGCGCAACGCGACGATGGCCGACTGGATCTCCGCAATCACCGCGAGGCCGAGATTCGCTTCCTGCAGGCGCACGCCGCCGGTTTCGAACAGGATGACGGGCCGCATGATCTTGCCGCGCTCGCAGTCGGCGAGCGCCAGTTCGAGTGCGGCGGCGATCTTGCTGCCCGACACTTCGCCGATACTGCCGCCCTGGAAGGCCGATTCGATTGCGGCCACCACGGCGGGCTGGCCGTCGATCGTGCCGCGCGCGATCACCGCGCCGTCGTCGGCCTGGCAGACGATGCCCTGCAGCGGCAGCCACGGCGATTCGATACGGTCGAACGGCCCGAGCAGTTCGCGAAACGTGCCCGCGTCCAGCACAGCGCTCGCGCGTTCGCGCGCGCTCAATTCGATGAAGCTCTCGCGCAGCAGCGCACCGGGCGTCAGTTGATTAGCGCTGCTCATGACTGCGCTCCCTGTGCCGCCTCTACGGCTTCTGCGAGCCGCAGCGCCACCACGCCGGGCGTGGCGCCGAAGTCGTTGATCTCGATGAGCGCCGCGCCGTCATAGCGCGTGAAGAAGCGGTCGAGCACGCTCTTCCAGATGTGGCTGTAGCCGTCCACGCTCGTATGCACGACCACGCGCGCCTGCATGTCGCTTGCGGGCTGCAGCAGCACCTCGAGATCGCCCGAGCCCACCACGCCCACGTGAGCGCGCGTCGTCACGGCGCGTTGCGCCGGATAGTCGAATGTCAGTTGTTCCATGAAACCGTCCTTCCGCCCATGCGGTGCTGAACCAGTTTGTCGATGAAAAGCGTCGCGGCGAGCAGATCGGCCGCACCACCCGGCGATGCGTTGAGTGCGAGCAGCGCGCGTTCTAGCGCGTCGAACGCGGCACGGCCGGCTTGCGTGGCGACGCCACCCGCATCGCGCACGCGCTGCGCGCCCGCTTGCGCGGCCTCGCGCCCGGCGAGTCCCGCGCGGTGCAGCACGCAGGTGTCGTCGAGCGAGGCCATGATCGCGAGCAAGGCGTCCACGCGCGCGTGGGCTTCGTCGTGGCCTTGCGCGCGAGCGGCCTGCAGCGCGGGCAGGCCCACGCGCGCGACGTGCGGAAAGCCTTCTTGCGCTTCGCTGCGTGCACCGCCCACGTTGTAGCGCTGGCGCACGCGTTCCCCGTTGCTTTGCACGGGTTGTGCGAGCAGGTCGTCGTAGCGCGAGATCTGCGCAGCTGTCTCGCAGATATGTGCGGCATGCGCCCACGCGCTGTCGCTGCCTTGCGGTGTATGCACGATCGCCGCGCCGGCCACGAGCAGCCCGACGATCCAGATCGCGCCGCGATGTGCATTGCTGCCTTGCGTCGCGCGCATCATCGCGGCTTCGCCGGCGCGGCCGATGCGCGCGAGATCGGTGCGCAATGTCACGCCCGGCGTGGCCCCGCGCGAAGCGCGCGCGAGCGCTTCGAACGTGGGTTCGAGCGCGTGCGCCGAGCGCAGCATGGTGGAGAGATCGAGATCGTTGTGCGCGCCACTGCCGCGTGCGTCCACGAGCGCGGGCTTCGGCGTGAGGCGCGCCTCTTCGATCAGCGCGTCGCGGGCCAGGCGTGCGAGCAGCGCTTCGGAGCAGGGCGCTTGCGAAGCGTCAGCGTAGGCAACGCGCCGCGCAAGGCCCGCCGAGCCCTCGGCAAGCACGGTAGAAGGAAGCGTGCGCATCGCCGCTTACCAGCTGCGGAAACGCGCAGGCGGCGTGTAGAGTCCGCCCGACCACGTGACCAGATCGTCGATGCTGCGCGCCGCGAGCAGCGAGCGCTTGGCCTCGCCGCGCAGAATGCCGAGGTCCTCGGGAAACTGCACAATGCCGCGGCGGCGCAGTTCGTCGGTTTTCTGCTGCTGCGCGCGCAGGCCGATGGGCGTCACGCCCGCCACGGCCGCGAGCGCGGCGCGGCGCTCGTCGATGCCCTCTGCGCGATGCAGGTGCGCAATGCCCTCTTCGGTCACGACGTGGCTGACATCGTCGCCGTAGATCATGACGGGCGCGACGGGCATGCCGCTCTTCTGGCCCACGGCGATGGCGTCGAGTTCGTCCACGAAAGTCGGCTCGCCGCCTTTCTTCCAGGTTTCCGCCAGTTGCACGACGAGCTTTTGGCCGCGCGAAACGGGTCCGTTGTCCTTGAGCAGCTTGAGCCACGCTTCGCTCGCATGGCGCCGCCCGCGCGGATCGTGGCCCATGTTCGGCGCGCCGCCAAAGCCCGCGAGCCGCCCGCGCGTGACGGTGGAGGAATTCGCGTCCGCGTCGATCTGCAGCGTCGAGCCGATGAAGAGATCCACGGCGTATTGCCCCGCGAGCTGGCACAACACGCGGTTCGAGCGCAGGCTGCCGTCGCTGCCGGTGAAGAACACATCGGGGCGCGCGGCGATATACGCTTCCATGCCCACTTCGCTGCCGAAGCAATGCACGCTTTCCACCCAGCCCGACTCGATGGCGGGAATCAGCGTGGGGTGCGGATTGAGGGTCCAGTTGCGGCAGATCTTGCCCTTGAGACCGAGCGACTCGCCATACGTGGGCAGCAGCAATTCGATCGCGGCGGTGTCGAAGCCAATGCCGTGATTGAGCGCAGTGATGCCATAGGGCGCGTAAATGCCCTTGATGACCATCATCGCGGTGAGCACCTGCAAGTCGCCAATGTGACGCGGGTCGCGCGTAAAGAGTGGCTCGACCGCGAACGGGCGGTCGGCCTGCACGACCACGTCGACCCACGAGCCGGGAATGTCCACGCGCGGCAGTTCATCGACGATTTCGTTCACCTGAACGATCACGATGCCCTGGCTGAATGCGGCAGCCTCGGCGATAGTGGGCGTGTCTTCGGTATTCGGGCCGGTATAGAGATTGCCATGACGGTCGGCCTTTTCGGCGCACAGCAGCGCGACCTGGGGAATCAGGTCCACGAACATGCGCGCATACAGCTCCACATAGGTATGGATCGCGCCCACTTCGAGCTGGCCGTCTTCGAGCAACTGCGCGACGCGCAGGCTCTGCGGCCCCGCGAACGCGAAGTCCACCCGGTGCGCAATGCCGCGTTCGAACAGCGTGAGATGCTCGGGACGGCTGATGCTCGAAATCAGCAGATGAACGTTGTTGACCTTGGCCGGATCGGCCTTTGCTAGCGAGCGCGAGAGGAAGTCGGCCTGCTTCTGGTTGTCGCCTTCCAGCGCGACGCGGTCACCTGGACGGATCAGCAGTTCGAGCGCATCGGTCATGCGGGAGGCGGGCAGGACGCCGTCTTCGAGCCAGCCGGAAATGGCGGCGAGGCGGCGGGCCTTTTCGTCCCGGCGCGTAGTCCACGAGCGTGGCGCGAGGTCAGGCGAGGTTGGCGTATCAGCTTGAGGCTTCATCGGCAGTTCGGCTCCGTGAGCGGGAAGAGGCGGCGCGCGGCTTGGCGGCGGCAGTGTGTGCCGAAGGCGGCACTGAAGTTGCCACCGAGGTTGCCACTGCAGGAAGCGCGGCGCGCTCGGTCAGGAAACGGTAGATGAGTTCGCCCGTGCCGAGCAGGTGCTCGGCCACGAGCTTTTGCGCGGTGGGCACGTCGCCGCGCTTCACGGCGGCAAGAATTTCGGTGTGCTCACTATCGGATTCACCCTTGTATTCGGGAAAGCCGAATTTCAGGCGCAGATAGCGTTCTCCGCGGCGATGCAGCGCGGTGAGCATCTCCATCAACTGGGGGCGGCCGGCAGGCGCGTAGAGGCTCATGTGAAACGCCTCGTTGCGCGCGACGTAGAGCGACGGATCGCGTTCGCGTTTCGCGGCGGCGGCCAGCGCCGTCACTTCGCGCAGCGTCGCGCTCGTGTGATTCGGAATGGCGAGGCCGAGCGCGAGGCTTTCGAGTGCGGAGCGGATCTCGTAGATCTCGCGCGCTTCGTCGGCGGAAAGCGAGGCCACGCTCGCGCCCTTGTTCACCTCGATCTTCGCCCAGCCTTCGCTCGCGAGCTGGCGCAGCGCCTCGCGCACGGGGATTGCGCTGACCGAAAAATGCCGCGCGATCGCGTCCTGACGCAGCGGCGCGTCGGGCGCGAGCTTGCCCTCGACGATCGCGCTGCGCAAGGCGTCGGCGATCATGCGCGAGGTGCTGGTGCGGGGCGCGGCTGCGCCTTCCAGGGGAAAACCATTCGTTGCGTCGCTCATGAGATCACATATTATATATAAAACGACCAAGGCGAAAGCCTCGAAAACCCGCAACACGGAAACACCAGATTCACTATAGACGGGTAAGAAGAACGGGGGCTTACAGGGAGTTCCTGAACACGGCCGGCACTGTCGCGGCCTGCATTTCCGCGTTTCGCGGCGCGCGTGCGCATCCTGCTGCGCGTGCTGGCGAGGCATCAAAGGAGAGAGGAGCATCATGAATTCGATTACCGGGTCCGCGGGGCGAACTCGCACCAAGACACCGCTCAACCGGTCGCAGATCGCCGGTTTCTGGGGCGCCTGGGCAGGCTGGACGCTCGACGGGATGGACTCGTTCATCTACGCCCTCGTGCTCACGCCCGCGCTTACGGAGCTGTTGCCGCGCTCGGGCTATGAGGCGAGTGCGGCGAACATCGGGCTTGCCGGCTCGATCCTGTTCGCGCTCTTCCTCGTGGGCTGGGGCCTGTCGTTCATCTGGGGGCCGCTCGCCGACCGCTTCGGCCGCACGCGCGTGCTGGCCGGCACCATCTTCATGTTTGCGATCTTCACGGGACTTGCGGCCACCGCGCAGAGCGTATGGTCGCTCGGCTTTTATCGCTTTCTGGCGGGCGTGGGCATAGGTGGGGAGTGGGCGCTCGCGGGCACTTACGTGGCCGAATCGTGGCCCGAAGACCGCCGCAAGATGGGCGCGGGCTATCTGCAGACCGGCTATTACGCTGGCTTCTTCATTGCGGCCGCGCTCAATTACACGGTCGGCGTGCATTTCGGCTGGCGTGCCATGTTCCTCACGGGCGCGGTGCCGGTGGTGGTGGCGATTCTCGTGCTCACGCGCGTGGAGGAACCGGCGAAGTGGCAGAAGTCGGAGGCGAGCCATGTGCATCGGGGCCGTCCGCTGCGTGAAATCTTCGGCGACCTCTATCGTCAGCGCACCGTGGTGGCGTGCGCGTTGCTGACCATCGCGATCATCGGCTTGTGGGCAGGCGCGGTCTATGAACCGTCCGCCGTGATCCAGCTTGCCACGAAGGCGGGTGCGAACAAGGCCGAGGCGATCCGCACGGCTTCGATCGCCACGGGCATCCTGTCGATCGGTACGATTCTTGGTTGCCTCGCGTTGCCGCCCATGGCCGAGCGAATCGGCCGCCGATGGACGCTCGCCGTCTATTTCGCGGGCATGGCTGTGACGATCGCGGCAAGCTTCGGCTGGGCGTTCTACCTGGAGAACGGGCTCGTGCCGTTCATCGCGCTGCTCTTCGTACTGGGCTTCTTTGGCGGCAACTTCGCGCTCTTCAGCCTCTGGCTGCCCGAACAGTTCGAAACGCGCGTGCGCGCCACGGCGTTCGCGTTCTGCACGTCGTTTGGCCGCTTCGTGGGTGCGGGCGTGAACTTCCTGCTTGGCGCCGCAGTGCTGCGCATGCACACGCTTGGCGTGCCGGTTGCGCTCACGGCGCTGGCCTTCGTGCTCGGACTCCTGATCATTCCGTTTGCGCCGGAAACGAAGGGTCAAACGCTGCCTTCGTAACCTCAGTGCGGCGCGTTGATCAGCGCCGCGCCTTCACGAGCCTCGGCGGCAACAGGCGCCAGCCGAGATTGACGCCGAGGCTCGCCGCCACGATCAGAACCATACCCGCAAGCTGCGGCACGCTCAGCGCGCGGCCGTAGACGATCGCATCGACGGCGATCGCGGTGAGCGGATACACGAACAACAGCACGGCGATCACGGGCGTGGTCAGCATCGGCAGCGCGCCGTAGATCAGCACGTACGAAAGCCCCGTGTGCAGCACGCCCATGCCCACGAGCCAGCCCCATTGCGTGGCCGAGATATGCGCGAGTTCGAGCGGAGCAAAAAACGGCGCGATGAGCGGCAGGCACACCGAACCCACCACGCATTGCGTAAGCGTCAGCAGATGCGGGCGAAAGTTGCGCAGGCTCTTGGCGATGAGCGTGACGCTCGCATAGAGCACCGAGCCGCCCAGCGACTCGCCAATGCCGATCATGTAGCTCGTGCGGTCGGCCACATGGGTTTCCGCAAGCACGCCGGAAGCGAGCACGAGCCCCACGAATGCAATGCCGATCCAGCCCAGCCGGTCGGCGCCGAGCCGCTCGTGAAAGAGCGCCGCACCCATCAGCACGACCCAGAACGGCTGCACATGGAACACGACCGTTGAAACGGCGATGCTCGTGCGATGGATCGCGTCGAAGAAGGCCACCCACTGCGTGACCATCAGCACGCCAGAGATCACCGCGAGCGCGAGCGTGCGGCGCGTGAACTGCCGCGGCGAGAGCCAGCCCTTGTAGGCGCAGTACGCGGCGAGCGCGAGCATGCCGAAAAAGCAGCGGAAGAACACGAGCGTGAGCGCGCCGAGGCGTGCCTCTTCGACGAACACGCCGATCGTGCCCATCAGGAGGCCGCCGCCCGCGAGCATGAGGACGCCTTGCTGGCGGTTGCCGTGATGTTCGGATTGCATGGCCGGAGCGGGGGAATCGAAAGCGGGTTGGGGACATGTCAGTATTCGCCAGTTGCGGGGCGCGGGCAAACGAATTAAATTGAAGAATTCCATCAACGCAGCTTATGAATGGTCACCGCAGGCCATTCTTTGCCTGACGCGCCCCGCGTATGAACCCCGAATTCGACATCGATTTGTTGCGCACCTTCGCCGCCGTGGCGGACGCGGGCAGCTTCACGAAGGGCGCCGTAGCCGTGCATCGCTCGCAGGCGGCCGTGAGCATGCAGATCAAGCGGCTCGAGCAGATGCTCGGCACCACGCTGTTCACGCGCGACACGCGCAATCTCGCGCTCACGCGGCCCGGCAACACGCTGCTCGAATATGCGCGGCGCGCGCTCGATTTGCAGGAAGAGGCATGGGCGGCGCTGGTGCGGCCCGAGGTGACGGGGCGCGTGGTGCTCGGCGCGCCCGACGACTACATGGCGTCGCTGCTTTCGCCGGTGCTGCGGCGCTTTTCGACCCTCTATCCGCACGTGGAGATCGAGATCGTCTGCGCGCAGAGCGTAGCGCTTGGGCCGATGCTCGCGGACAACAAGATCGACATCGCGTTCGTCACGCGCGACCGCAAGATGCGCGGCGAATTCGTGCGGGCCGAGGAGATGGTGTGGGTGGGGTCCGCCACCGACCCCGCGCCGCTCGCCATGTCGCCGCTGCCGGTGGGGCTCTACGAGCATGGCAGCGTGGCGCGTGCGCATACCGTGGCGGCGCTCGATGCCGCCCACATCCGCTACCGCGCCGCGTATAGCAGCGCGAGTTTGATGGGTTTGACGGCGACGGTGGAGGCGGGCATCGCGATCGTCGCGCTCACGCGTTGCAGCGTGCCGTCGCGTTTCGCGATTCTCGGCGAGGCGCAGGGCCTGCCAAAGATTGAGCCGCTGGAGATCGTGGTAGCGCGCAGCGTCAAATCGAATCGCCCGACGTGCGACTACCTCGCGCAGCAGATGGTGCAGGACCTTTCGGTGCCGCGTCAGCGCGGGTAGACGCTCACTTCGCCGCCCACCGCGAGCCGCACGCGCTCGCCTTCGCGTGGCGTGCGATAGCCGGGCACGCGCGCACGCACCGTTGCGGGCGCATCGATCAGTTGCAGCGTGAGCGCGGCGTCCTGGCCCTGGAAAGTGATGGCGCTTACCACCGCATCGAGCGCGCCGTCGCGCTGGGCGGCTTCGGGCAGCACGTCGATCTGCTCTGGGCGCAGCATGACGTCCACGGCGCCTTCTGCGCCATACTGGTCTTGCTGGATCGGCAGCGTGCCGAGCACGCAATGCGCGAACCCGTTGGCCACCGTACCCGGCAGCAGCACCGCTTCGCCGATGAAGGCCGCGAGTTCGCGCGTGGCCGGGCGGCGATAGAGCATTTGCGGCGGCCCGCTTTGCAGCAGTCTTCCGCGCCACAGCACGGCGACCTCGTGGCCGAGCGAGAGCGCCTCGGCCTGGTCGTGCGTGACGAGCACGGCGGTCGCGCCGGCGGCGGCGAGCGCGCGCGCCACGGCTTCGCGCGTTTCGACGCGCAGCGCGGCGTCGAGCGATGAGAACGGCTCGTCGAGCATCACAAGGCCGGGCGACGGCGCAAGTGCGCGGGCGAGCGCCACACGCTGCTGCTGGCCGCCCGACAGCTGTTGCGGCGCGCGCGATGCATAGGATTCCGGAAGACCGACGAGTTCGAGCAATTCGGCCACGCGATGACGTGCGCGGCGCTGCGCGCGCGGCAGGCCGAACACGATGTTCTCGGCGACCGTGAGGTGCGGAAAGAGCGCGCCTTCCTGCGGCACATAGCCGATATGACGCTGCTCGGTCGGCAAATGCAGCCGGTCGCCGGCCACGCGGCGGCCGTCGATTTCGATCGTGCCGGCGTCGGCGCGCTCGAAGCCGCACAGCACGCGCAGCAGCGTGGTTTTGCCACTGCCCGAAGGCCCGAGCAGCGCGACGAGCGAACCCGAACGCACGGAAAGGTCGATGCCGTGCAGAACCGGATGGCCGTCGAAGGCCTTCTGCAGGCCGGAAATGCGAAGTGTGCTCATGGTCTCAGACGTCGTGGGAGGGCGCGTTGGCCGTATCGACCGACAGGGTCACGGGTGCATGGCCCGCGAGCGCGGAGCGGCCTGCAAACGCGAACAGCAGGCCCGAAGCGGCGAGCGAAAGCGCGGTGAGCAGTGCGGCATAGGGTGCGGCGGCCGCGAAGGCGAGCGTCGAAGTGTCGGTCCAGACCTGCGTGGCGAGCGTGTGTGTGCCGATCGGCGCGAGCAGCAGCGTGGCGTTGAGTTCGGTGACCACCGAGATGAACACCATCGAAGCGGCTGCGCCAAGGCCTGGGCCCGCGAGCGGCAGCACGACGCGGCGCAGCGTCGCGAACCAGCCGAGGCCAAGTGCGCGCGCCGTATCTTCGAGGCGCTGTTGCGCCTGCATGAGCGCCGCGCGCACGCTCACGAGCGCAAGGGGCAGGCAGAGGATCGCGTACGCCGTAATCAGCAGCGTGGTGCCCTGATAAAGCGGTTCGAGCGCGCGCACGGCGAGCGAGACGATGGCCAGCGCGATGACGAGACTGGGCACGCCCTGCGCGATGAAGGCCGTGCGTTCGAGAAACGTGGCGGCGCGGCCGGGATAGCGCGCAAGCAGATACGCGAGCGGCAGCGCGAGCAGTACGGTGAAAAACGCGGCGGTGAGGCCGAGGCGCAGCGAGGCGAACGTGGTCGAAACCAGCAACTCCGGCGAGACATCGGCGGGTGTGATCGCGGCCGCGCCCGGCTGCGTGAGCCAGTAGCCGATCATCGCGAGCGGCACGCCGAGCGTCGCCACATTGAGCGCGACGAAACCCGCCGCAACGGGCCAGCGCCAGCGGCCGAGCGCATGGCGCACGCTCGCGCGGCGCGCGCCGCGATCCACGCGCTCGTAGCGCGAGCGCCCGCGCACGCGAAACTCGAGCACGAGACACACGAGACAGAGCAGGATCAGCACACAGGCCAGCAGCGAGGCGCCGCCGCCATCGAAGCTCGTGCGGTATTCCGCGTAGATCTCGGTGGTGAACGTGCGAAAGCGCAGCAGCGTGAACGCGCCGAATTCGGAGAGCACGCCGAGCGCAACGAGCAGCATCGAGCCGAACAGCGCAGGCCGCAATTGCGGCAACACGACACGCACGAAAACGGCCCAGCGGTTGCAGCCGAGCGCGCGCGCCGATTCTTCGAGCGCGGGGTCGAGGCCGCGCAGCGCGGCGGCCACGGGCAAATAGACGAGCGGGAAGTACGCCGTCGTGATGACGATGAACGCGCCGAGAAAGTCCTGCAAATCGAGGCTCAGCGAGACCCACGCGTAGCTCGTGACGAACGCGGGCATGGCGAGCGGCGCGGCGGCGAGGAGCGCCCACGCGCGCCGCCCGGGCACGTCGGTGCGCTCGACGAGCCACGCCACCGCTGTGCCGAGCGCGGCGCTGGCGAGCGTGGCCGAAACGGTGATCGAGAGCGTGTTGACGAGCAACTCGCCCACCAGCGGCCGGAAGATCAACTCGGCGGCGTCCGCCAGACCAAAGGAGAGTGCGCGCCAGAACGTCAGCGCGAGCGGCAGCAGCACCAGCAGCGGGCCGAGCGCGGCGGCGGCAAAGAGCGCGCGCGGCGCCCGCCGTCGCGCGCGTTGGGGAGGGCCAGCCGCGACATCCACTTGATGAGCCTCGGGTACGGCCTGCGCCGTAGTGACTGCTTCGCTCACGATCTTGCTTCGAACTCCATACGGTTTACAGCAGGCCGGCCTGGCGCAGCAGCTTGCCTGCCTGGCTGTCGTCGCCGAGCTGCTGGATGGTCAGCGCGGGCGGCTTCAGCTGGTCGAACGGCTTGTTGATGGGATCGCTCGCCACGCCGGGCCGCAGCGGGTACTCGTAGCTGATATGGTTCTGCGCCATCAGCTTCTGCGCGCGTTCGCTCACGAGGTAGGCGAGGAACTTCTGCGCACCGTCCACATTGTGCGCGGACTTCATCACGGCGGCGCCCGAAACGTTGACGAGCGCGCCCACGTCGCCATCGGCGAAGTGCGCGACGGCGCTTTGGGTCTTCTTGTCGCCGATCTCGGCGTGCAGGCGGTCCCAGTAGTAGTTGTTGATGATGCCGGTGGCGACGGCGCCACGGTTCACGGCAGCAACCACGCCTTCATCGTCGTCGAAGATCTGCGAGTTGGTCTTCAGGCCCTTGAGCCATTCGAGCGTTGCGGCTTCGCCCTTCACGGCGAGCACGGCATCCACGAGCGGCAGGAAGTCGGCGTCGCTCGGCGCGATGCCAACCTTGCCTTTCCATTCGGGCTTCGCCAGATCGAAAATCGATTTCGGCAATTGCGCGGGCTGCACTTTGACCGTGTTGTACGCGAGCACGTTCTCGCGCGCGGTCACGCCGACCCATTGTCCTTGCGGCGAGTTAAAGCGTGCGGGCACGACTGCGAGAGTGGCTTGCTGGACGGGAGCGAGCAGGCCCTTTTCTTCAAGTAGCATCAATTCCGGCGAATTCTCGGTGAAGTAGACGTCGGCGGGCGTCTTCTCGCCTTCGGCGACGAGCTGCGCCGCAAGCGCCGGGCCTTCGCCGCTGCGGATCTTCACGTCGATGCCGGTTTGCTGCCCGAAGTCCTTCGCAAGCTGGTTCACGACCTGCTCGTGCTGCGCGTTGTAGAGCGTGATCGACGCGGCGTGCGCGGCGAGCGGCAGCATGCCCGCAAGCGCGAGCGAGAAGGCGGCGGCGCGCAGCGGCGCGCGCATCATGGAAATTTTCATATTGCTTCGTTGTCCGTTGTTATCGAATGATTTCAAGCGATCTCAGGCGCTGAACAGCTCCGCGCCGATGAACGAGCCCGCTTTCGCGCCGGGCGGGCACGCGAAAATCGCGCTGCCCACGTGCGTCGTGAACTGGTTCATCATGTCGAACTTCGCGAGGCGCTCGTTGATCGGAATGAAGCCCGTGCGCGGGTCGCTCTGGTGCGCAACAAAGATCAGACCCGCGTCGTATTCGGTTTCCTGGCGCCACGGCGGCCAGCGCTCGATATAGAAGTCCGTGCTGTCGTTGTACGAGTACGAGCGGCGCAGGATCTGCGCGCCGTTGTTCGACGCGCGGTTCGAAAGACGCACGTGCGAATTCTCGGGAATCAGCGGGTTGCCGTCCTTGTCCTGCGCTTCGAGATCGACGTTGTCGAACTCCTTCTTCTGCCCGATAGGCGCGCCACTGTACTTGTGGCGGCCGAACACCTGCTCCTGGAAGCCCAGTTCCATCTGGTCCCAGTGCTCCAGCGTGATGCGGATGCGGCGCACCACCGTATAGGTGCCGCCTTGCATCCACGGCGCGTCGGCGGCAGTGGCCCAGACGAACTGGTTCATCGCCTTCGGGTCGGTGGTCGGCGGATTGTTCGTGCCGTCCTTGAAGCCCATGAGGTTGCGCGGCGTCTGCGCGCGCGGGCCCGAGAGAAAGCCCGCCTGGCCCCAGCGCATCGTCAGGATTCCGTAGCCTTGGCGCGCGAGTTGGCGCACCGCGTGGAAGGCCACCTGTGCGTCGTTGGCGCACGCCTGCACGAAGAGATCGCCGCCGGTTTTTTGCGCGATCAGTTGGTCGCCGTTAAAGCGCGGCAGGTCGACGAGCGCGGCGGGGCGCTTGTGCGCGAGACCATAGCGATCCTTGTCCTGCGACGTGAAGAGGCCGGGACCGAAGCCGAACGTGACCGTGAGACCCGCCGGGCCGAGGCCCAGCACGTCGCCGGAATCGGGCGCAGGGTGGTCGTCGCCGGTGCCGTCCAGCGACGCCGCCGGCTGCGCCTGGCTCATGCGCGCCGCGGACTCGGTCCACTTGCGCAGCAGGTTGACGACGTCGTCGCGCGAGGTCGTCGTGAGGTCGAAGGCCGCGACATACGTGTGCGCCTGCTGCGGCGTCACGATGCCGCCCTGGTGCTCGCCGTAGAACGGCTCCACCGCGAGCATCGGGTCGGCGGGCATGGCGTGGTGCCTGGCCTCGGCGGCCTGGGCGAGGCCGCTCGTGGCCGCGCCTGCGCCAAGGCTCGCACCGACGCTTGCACCCAATGCGGCGCCGGCTTTCAGGAAGCCGCGCCGCGCAAGGCGCGTTGGGTTGTTGGGAGTATCGTCGGAGGACATGATTATTTAGCCAGCACGAGAGTATTCACATCGTCTTCCACATAGTAGAAGCCGTCGCCCGCCGGGGTCAGCGCGATGCCGAAAAGGTCGCCGTTGCCAGGGGGCGTTTGCGCCTTGTCGGTATCGATCCAGCGTGCGTAGAGCTGCTTCGCTGCGGTCGGGTCAATCTCGACGACCTGGCCGTTCAAGGCATTCGTCACGAGCAGGTGGCCCTGCGGCGTGGTGATCATGGCGAGCGGGCGGTGCAGCAGACCGTCGGCGGTGAGCTGGCGGCCCACGCCCGCGCTCGTGTCGCGCGTGAGCGGGTCTTCGATCACGTTGATGCGGTTGCCGATCGCGTCGGACACGTAAAGCAGCTTGTTGTCCGCCGAAAGCGCGAGGCCGGTCGGGCCGACGAGGAACACGCCCTTGTCCGCCTGCGCGCCAAAGCCGCTCGCCACCACGGTTTCGCTCTTCACGGCCGGCGCCTGGCCGCTCGGGATGTCGAGGTCGAGGCGCAGCACCGTGGCCTGCTTGAACACAGGTGGGTCACCTGCTGCGCTGCCCACGCCGAAGCCCGCGTTGCTCACGAACAGCGTGGCGTGGTCGCCGTTGTCGACCACGGCCATGTTGCCCCACGGGTCATTGATGTTCGGACTGCTGATGACCTTCGCGATCTTGCCGCCGCTGTCGAGCACGATCATGCAGCCCGCGCCCTTGGTGCCGGTCGTGCCGTCGTTGCTCGGCGTGCTGCCCACGATGACCCAGCCCGACTTGAGCATCGTCATCGCGGTCGAGAGGCCGACACCGCCCGGACACTCCTTGAGATCGCGCGGAATCGTCGCGAACAGCGTCATCTGCTTCGTGTCGGGGTGATAGTCGATGATGGTGCTGCCGGTGCCCTGCAGGTTGGCCGCATTGTTGAAGTTGTCCACCAGCACGTCGCCTTCTTTCACCGTGCCGGCGGAAACCGGCGCGACGAAGATCGCGTACGGGTTCTGGTCGCCGTTGTCGGGCACGGTGTTGATGAGCGTGGTGTGGTGCTTGACGGTCTCGAGCAGGCCCTGCGGGTCGGCGTGGGCCGCGAGCGGCGCGCCGGCGAGCACTGCCGCGGCGGCCAGCGCGAGCGCGGAGCGGGCCGCGTGGACCGTGCATTGCAGGAGCGTGCGCGTAGCGTGTTTCATACTGAATCTCCGTGCCTCGCGCGGCCGCAGTGCGTGCGGTTGGGAAAACGCGAGGACTTGGGGTTGAACATGGGTCGGTTGCGCTTTCTTGGGCTTAGAACGTGATGTTGGTCCGCACGCCCACCACGAACGTGTTGCGCAGCGGCGCGGTCGGGTCCTGCGGATTCTGGCCCGCGCCCGCGTTGAACGTGTATTGCGCGTCGGCCTGCAGAATCCACCATGGCGTGACCTGATACTGATAGGTCAATTCGAGCGCCGTTTCCTGCGTGCGCACGCCGTAAGGACCGCCGGTGAACATCTGCTGGTCGAGGTCGAGGTTGTGCACGTTGTTGCCGACCTTGATGTAGGTGGCGGCGATGCCCACGCTGTCGTTGTCGCGGCCCTTGAACGGCGCCTTCATCACGATGCCGAGGTTGGCCGCGAGGCTCACGAGATTGCGGTCGCCGGGCGCGCCCATCACGCGTGCGAATACGCCGATGCTGCGCGGCTCGTCCGGGTCGGGGCGCCAGATCATCTGGTCGGCCACGGCATAGAAGCTGTAGTTGCCCTGGTGCTGCAACGCAATGCCGGTCGAAGCCGGGTTCGCGAGCGAAAGCCCCGTGTTGTCGAAGCGCTGGTCGGCGAACGAGTTGGTGTTGTACCAGAAGCCCAGCTTGTAGGTGCCCGGCAGGCCGTGATTGTCTGCGCTGACCAGTTCGCCTTCTGACGGCTGGTTGATGGCGTATTGCAGTTCGCCGATCCACAACGTGCCGTTGTGCAGATTGAAGTTCGTACCACTAAGATTATTCGGATCGTTGCCGAGCGGGTCGCCGGAGAACACACCCGCGAGCGCGGTCAACGAAGGCGTGATCTGCCCGCGCACGCGCACGCCGAGACCGGCGAGCGGATAGGCGGGGCCGCCCGAGGGCATGTCGTACGAGGGCAGCGCAGGCCAGCCGAACATCGTGTTGATGAACAGCGCCCCGTACTGGCTCACGATGAATTCCTGGTCGAGACTTTGCTGACCGATCTTCACGTCGAGGCGCTTGTTGAAGAACGATTGCTGATACCACAGCTCCCACAGGCGCGTGGTCGGCGTCGCTTCAATGCCGCTCGCGGTGTTCAGCGTGCCGAGGTTCGACGTGCTCAGGTTGGTGCCGTGAATCTGCAGGGCGCTCACGTTGAAGAGGCCGCCCGGAATGCCGAGCGCCTTGCTCGTGTCGACCTGCACCGTCGCCGTCGTGAGGCCGTCGTACGCGCCGCCCGTCTTGAGACCGCCACGCAGATTCGCGAGGTACTCGCTCGTCTCGGTAAGCTGGAATGTCACACCGTATTTGCCGAGCCAAGGCCGCAGGCCGCCCATGTCGCCGAGCAGGTTCTGGCGCGTCCAGATGCCGGTCCAGAAGTTCGACGGCTGCGACTGAATGGCGAGGTCGGCTTCCGGAGCTTCAGGAGCGGCGTCGGGGTTGGCATTGCTCTGTGCGCGCGCTGCGCCGCATGCGAATGTCGCGCTCGCGGCGAGCACGGCAATGGCGCGCAACGCCGGTGCGCGCCGACGCGCCGGGCGGCCTGGCGCCGCGCTGCGCGAGCCGGCCGGCGCGGGCACGCGGACGGTTCGGGTCAATTCCATCGTATTCCTTACTTATTGAAATGATTGCTTGATTGATCGCGTTGGCGTTTGTTATTCGCAAGCCGCTGAATACCCGACATCTCCAGACGGCGCCATCGTACTAACAGCAAATGCGAGCGTCAACAAAAACGAGAATGATTCTCAACCGTTTTACGCAAGTTTTACGTGGCGTCATCTGAATGCTTACGGATGCCTGTCTATTGCGCGTTCGTGCATTACAGACAGTTAGTTTTGGACGTAATAGTCAGGCGAATGAAGTCGCATATCATCACGGTTGTGAACGCACGTTCACCGCTCAAACTTCAAACCAAACTGGCTCCATGACCGACACTTCCTCACGCTACGAACTCGATCTCGATGCGTACTTCGCCCGCATCGGCTACGGCGGTTCGCGAGCCGCCACGCTCGCCGTGCTGTGCGAACTGCATCGTCTTCATCCGCTTGCCATTCCGTTCGAGAATCTCGATCCGCTCGCCGGGCGGCGCGTGTCGGTCAAGTTGCCGGACATTGCCGATAAACTCGTGGCGCAGCGTCGCGGCGGCTACTGCTTCGAGCACAACACGTTGTTTGCGCACGTGCTCATGCAACTGGGCTTTTCCGTGACGCCGCTTTCCGCGCGCGTGCTGTTCGGCCAGGCGCCGGGCGCGCGCACGCCGCGCACGCATATGCTGCTGCGCGTGGAGGCCGAGGGCGATTCGTGGATCGTGGACGTGGGTTTCGGCGGCGCGACGTTGTGCGTACCGCTCCTGCTTTCGAGCGAGGCGCAACAGCAAACGCCGCACGAGCCGGCGCGGCTCGTGACGCTTTCAGACGATGAGCGCAAACTCGAATTGTTCGACGGCGAGAAGTGGTTCGACGTTTATCGCTTCGAGTTGACGCCCGCGGAGTGGGTCGATTACGAAGTGGCGAACTGGTATACGTCGGCGTCGCCCGATTCGTTTTTCACGTTCAGCCTGATCGCGTGCATCGCGCGTGAAGGTGGTCGCGCGATCCTGTTCAACGATCGATTTACCGAGCGCGACGCGCAAGGCCAGGTGAGCGAGGAGCGTACGATCGCCAATGGAGAGGAACTCGCGAAGTGTCTGCGCGAACGCTTCGGCATCGACCTCACCCGCGGCGAAGCGGCGCAGCGTATCGACGCCGATGTGCTCTATGCGCGCATGACTTCGCACGGCGCATAGCAGGAAGCGCGCGTAACAACACCTGGGCCGCGCGCAAGGAGGGCATCATGACTGAGCCGAAAATGACGAAAGCGCTAATGGCGAAGCTGTTCGTGCAAGTCGTGGTCTGGTTCGGGTTGATGGGTGCGCTGCTGTTCGTTTCGGCGGGCACGCTGGCCTGGACGGCAGCGTGGCTGTGGCTCATCGAGTGGGCGTTGTGCGGCGTGTGGATCGGGCTGTGGCTCGGGCGCGAAGATCCGGGGCTCCTCGTCGAGCGGCTCGCGCCTTTCGCGCAACGCACACAGCAGCCGTGGGACCGCGTATTCATGCTGTGCGTATCGGTGGGGTTCTGCGCGTGGCTGTGCCTGATGGGCATCGACGCCGTGCGCATGGGCTGGTCGCGCGTGCCGCTGTGGCTCAGCGTGCTCGGCGCCATTTTCATCTTCGTCGATATCTACGCAACGCGTGCGGTCTTCGCGGCGAACCGCTTTGCCGCACCGGTCGTAAAGATTCAGAGCGAACGCGGGCATACGGTCAGCGACACGGGCCCGTATGCCTACGTGCGTCACCCAATGTATGGCTTCGCGCTGCTCTTTCTCGCCGGCACGCCGCTCATGCTCGGTTCGTGGTGGGGGCTCGCGTGCGTGCCCGTCATGGTCGTGGGGATCGGCTATCGCGCGGTGCGCGAAGAGCAAACGCTCGCGGAGAATTTGCCCGGCTACCGCGAGTATCTGGCGCGCGTGCGTTATCGCTTCGTGCCGGGCATCTGGTAGCAGGGACTAGCGCGTGGCGGGCGAAGTCAACGCTTGCGCGTAGCGCCGGTAAAGCCAGGCGAGCGCCGTGGTGGTGAGCAGCGCGAACACGATATTGCCGATGCTCTGGCCAATGGCGAGCGCGGTGAGCCAACCGGGCTGCCGCACGATTTCAGGCGAAACGCCCGCGAGGCCCATGCCGATGAGCACGATGAGGCCGCATACGGCAATGGGCAGCGCCGCGACGAAGGTGACGCCAAAGAGGCTCCAGAAATGCCCGCGGCTGTCGCGCCATGCGGCGCCGAAGGCGATCGGGCTGCCGATTGCAAGCGCCGGAAAGAGCAGCGAGAGGCGCACCGCCACGAACATCCAGATTGCAAGGACCACCAGAAAGAGGAACGCCGCGCCGCCCTGGTACTGAGGCCGCAGCACGACCCACAGCAAGAGCGCGAATGCGCCGAGCGCGACCGCCAGAATGAGGCCAACCGCGAAGATACGCAGGAACGGTTTCGCCCCTGCCGGCATGAGCGGCGCGCTGCGCTCGCCTAGCAGCACGAAGCGCGAGATCTTCAGCGTGAACCAGAGGTAGACGAGCGAATTCAGCAGCGAGGCGAGATTGCCGAGCGCAATGAGTCCGGCCGAGGGCGTCGCGCCTTCGGCCGGCACGGGCCGCCCGGCGAGCCCGAACCACCCGAGCGCCGCGTAGATCGCGAAAGTCGCCAGAACGAGAACCGGCATTTGCACGGCGGCCTGCCAGGCGCTCGCCCACGCGCGCTTGACGCATTCCATGAAGGTCATCTGTTGCATGAAGGTTTCACACGGGTGACAGAGAGCCTACAGTCTAACGCGGCGCCGTGAAATCGAGCGCGCCTGTGCCAATCACTTGACGGCGAACAGCGTGAGGTTCATGAAGACCTTGAACGCGAAGCCGAGCGACACGGCCGCACCCACGCCCGCACACCAAAGGAGTACGAACCAGATCCAGCCGGGCAGCTTAGTGGTAGTGATGGGTGTCGCCATGACGCACCTTGCCTCTGAAGACCCAGTAACCGAGCATCGTGTACGCGAGAATGATCGGCAGAATGAATGCGGCGCCCACGAGCGTGAACGTCTGGCTCTCGCGCGGCGCGGCCGCTTCCCAGAGCGTGAGGCCCTGCGGAATCGCGTAAGGCCACAGGCTCACGAGCAAGCCTGCGTAGCCGAGCAGCACGAGCCCGATGGCCGCGATGAAGGGTGTCTTGTGATGGCGCGCATGCACGGCCCAGCGCATCCATGAGGCGCAGGCGAGCACGAGCAGCGGCACCGGCGCGAGACGCCAGAAGAGGCCCGAACGGAACCAGCGATCGGCAATCGCCGGGTCCTGCAGCGGCGTCCACAGGCTCACGAGCGCGATGAAGCCGAGCAGCATGACAGTAAGCGGCCAGACGAGCTTGCGCAGGCGGCGCTGCAGGTCGCCCTCGGTCTTCGCGACGAGCCAGCAGCAGCCGAGCAGCGCGTAGGTCGCGACGAGCCCGAAGCCCGAAAGCAGGCTGAATGGCGTGAGCCAGCCGAAGGCGTCGCCGGCGAACTGGCCGCCGTCCATCGGAATGCCTTGCAGGAAGGCGCCGAGCGCAATGCCCTGGAAGAACGCCGCACCGGTCGAGCCGCCGATGAACGCGAGGTCCCACAAATGCTTCGTGCGATTGGCCTTGGCGCGAATCTCGAACGACACGCCGCGGAAGATCAGGCACGCGAGCATGAACACGAGCGGCAGATAGAGCGCGGAAAGCACGGTTGAGTAGACGACGGGGAACACGGCGAAAAGCCCCGCGCCGCCTAGCACGAGCCAGGTCTCGTTGCCGTCCCACACGGGGGCGACGGTGTTCATCATGAGATCGCGCTCTTCCTCGTCGGGAAAGAGCGGAAACACGATGCCGATGCCGAGATCGAAGCCGTCGAGCACCACGTAGAGAAGAACGCCGAGCGCGATGATCGCGGCCCAGATGACGGTGACATCCATTTGCTTGCTAGCCTCGTAACGATGAATGCGGGGCGCCTCAAGCGTCGATCAGCTGATCGGCGGCGGACATGGGGCGGCGTGCGGTCTGATTCACAGTGAGCGCAGGGTGGGCCACGCGCGGTTCACGCGGCTCGTCGTGCGAGTGCGGCTTCGTGCCGGGCAGCGCAGGGCCTTTGCGCAGCAGCTTGAGCAGGTAGTAGATGCCCGTGCCGAACACAAGGAAGTACACGGCCACGAACGCCATCAGCGAAACGCCCACTTGCTGCGCCGTGAGTGGCGACACCGCTTGCGCCGTGCGCATCACGCCGTAGACCACCCAGGGCTGGCGGCCGGCTTCGGTCGTGACCCAGCCCGCAAGCAGCGTGATGAAGCCCGTTGGTCCCATGGCGAGCGCGAAGCGCTGGAAACCACGCGATTCGTACAGCGTGCCACGGCGGCGCAGCACCCAGCCCACCACGCCGAGCAGAATCATCAGGAGGCCTAAACCGACCATGACGCGGAAGCTCCAGAACAGCAGCGGCGAATTGGGCCGCTCGTCGGCGGGGAAGGACTTGAGCCCCTTGATCTCGCCGTCCCAGCTATGCGTGAGGATCAGGCTGCCCAGGTGCGGGATGGAAACGGCGTAGCGCGTGGTCTCGGCCTGCATGTCTGGGATGCCGAACAGGTTCAGTGCTGTGCCGCCTTGTTCGGTGTCCCAAATGCCTTCGATCGCGGCGATCTTGGCGGGCTGATATTCGCGCGTGTTCAGGCCGTGCGCGTCGCCCACGAGGGCTTGCACCGGTGCGAGCACGAGCAGCAGGCCGAGCGCCATCGAAAACATCTTCTTGATGGCGGGGTCGCGCCGCCCCTTGAGCAAGTGGTATGCGCCGCTCGCGGCCACCACGAGCGCGGCCACGATGAACGCGGCGATCGCCATGTGCGCAAGACGGTAAGGGAACGACGGGTTGAAAATGATCTTGAACCAGTCGACCGGCACGACGTGGCCATCGACGACCTTGAAGCCTTGCGGCGTCTGCATCCAGCTATTCGAGGCGAGGATCCAGAACGTGGAGATGAGCGTGCCGATGGCGACCATCAGCGTCGCGCCGAAGTGGGCGCGCGGGCTCACGCGGTTCCAGCCGAACAGCATGATGCCGAGGAAGCCTGCCTCGAGAAAGAACGCGGTCATGACTTCGTACATGAGCAGCGGCCCGGTTACAGGGCCGGCGAACGACGAAAAGCCCGACCAGTTGGTGCCGAACTCATAGCTCATCACGACGCCGGAGACGACGCCCATGCCGAAGGCCACGGCGAACACTTTCGACCAGAACAGGCAAAGGTCCTTGTAGAACGGCTGACGCGTTTTGAGCCAGCAGGCTTCGAGCACGGCGATAAAGCTTGCAAGCCCGATGGAAAGCGCCGGAAAGACGATGTGAAACGAGACGGTGAAGGCGAACTGCAGCCGGGCCAGGTCGAAGGCGGAGAGTGACGTGTGCATGTGCGTGCCTGTTGCTTGCTTACTGGGAAATGCGCGGGGGAACCTGCACACTGCACCGCAGTGGGGGCGCTGCGGTTGCGTGCGATGGACGTAAGCGTAGGGGAATGGCGGCGGTTTTGCTGCACTGCGACGTGCGCCAGCGTGTCGCAGTCGTCAATCTCAATCAGTAGAAAACATGCGCTAACGCATTGATAAAGATCAATTTAGATTAAACGTTCGTTGTGCAGGCGGGGTGTGCGAGGGGTGTGGCGCTGCGGCAATACACCGCGCAGCCGCGTGGGGTGCGTCAATGCGCCTCGGGGTGCGGCGCAAGAAAGCGTGCGAGGGAGGATTCAGTCGCGCCTGGCGGCGCGGGCGCTGCGTGCGACGCCAGGCGGAAAAAGATAAGGAATGCGATAGAAGGGGAAGCGTCAGCGCGGATCGCTCCACAGCTTGCCGGCCGTCGCCCAATTTTCCGGCTTCACGTCGTGAAAGATGATGTCGACGGATTGCGGCTCGACGCCGAGCACCTTGCAGGTGGTCTCGGTCAGTGCCGCGGCGAGCTGGCGCTTTTGTTCGACGCTGCGGCCTTCGAACATTTCGATGTGGAATGTTGGCATGCGGGTCTCCTCGGAAAGTCAGTGATGCGATGGAATGGGCGTGGTTAGTCGCGGTATGACGAATCGATGCGATCGAGCTTGCGCAGCAGCGCCGGCCATTCGAGCACGCCTTCGATCGCGCCGCCGTCGCGCAATTGCTCGGCGGTGCGTTCGGCCACCTCGGGCGGCGGCAAGACGAGCGGCACGCCGCCGGCCTGCGCTTGCAACTGGATTTCGCAGGCCTTGATGAGCGTCGCCATCAGCACATAGGCTTCAGCCACCGTGCGGCCGGTGGTGAGCGTGCCGTGATTGCGCAGCAGCATGGCCGGGTGCGTGCCCAGGCTCGCGGTGAGGCGCGTGCCTTCGGCGGGCGTGAAAGCAAGGCCCTCGTAGTCGTGCCACGCTAGCTGGCCGTAAAAGCGCAGCGCGTGCTGCGAGCCAGGCAAGAGTCCGTCGCGCTGCATCGACACGGCAATGCCCGCCGTATTGTGCAGATGCATTACGCACACTGCGTCGGGCCGCGCGAGATGCACGGCCGCATGCAGCGCGAAACCGGTGGCGTTCACAGGGTGCTCGCTCTCGCCGACGATGCGGCCTTCGGTGTCGATCTTCACGACGTTCGAGGCGCGCACTTCGTCGAAGGCGAGGCCGAACGGATTGATGAGGAAGCGGCCAGGTTCCCCGGGCACGGCGGCGGAAACGTGCGTGTAGATGAGGTCGTCCCAGCCGTTGAGCGCAATCAGGCGGTAGGCGGCGGCGAGATCGACGCGCAGTTGCTGCTCGGCGGCGGAGCGCGGTGCGGTCTCGGCGCAGGTGCTCGTCGGGCGATGGGCGAAAGACATGGCGATTCCTTCAGCGGACGGTGGATTCTTCAGGCGGCGTGGCTGACGCGGGCAGCGCGCGCAGGCGTCGCGCTGCCACATGCACGCACCAGCTCGCCAGCACGAACGGCGCGGTTAGCGCGGGCAATCCGCAGCGCACGGCGGCCAGATGCAGGGCCGCGGCGAGCATGGTCGCACAGAACGCGGCGCGCATGCCGAGCGTGCACACGGCGAGCGCCGCAAGCGCGCCATTGAAGCCCGCGAGGCCCGCGCCGAAGGCGTCCGGACTCACGCCGCACGCGAGTTCGAGGGCGCTCGCGAGCGCCGCGCCGCTGAGCGCATAGACTGCCGCGCGCCGCGACGACCAGGCGAGACCGGCTAGCACACACAGGCCCGCCGCCGCGCCCGTTGTGAACGTGGTTTGCGCGAGGCCGCTCAATACGCCAGCCGCGGCGTGGACTGCAGCCTCGAGCGGCGAACCGTGCGGGGCGAGCGGTGCAACGGCGCTCGCGGTGGCAACGGGCTCGCTGCCCGGATGCAGCGGCAGCCAGATCCAGGTCGCGATGAGGCAGGGCACGGAATACAGGCCGAGCCGCGCGCGGGCGAGCCAGCGGTTCAGCGGCCCGGCGATCCACGCGCTCGCGCCGCCCGCGATGAGCGCGAGCGCAGCCGCCGTGCCCGCGTCGCCGACGAAGGTGAACGCCGCGAGCGCGGCGAGCGCGCCGTTGTAGCCGGCGAGGCCGTCGTGGATCGCGGTTTCTGCGTGGCCCGCCACGAGCGCGCAGACGTTGGCCGCCGCGGCGCCGAGCAGGGCGGCGAGCGCCAGCCGCCAGTCGGTGAGCGCGAGCGCCGCGAGCAGGCACGCGCCCGTTCCCGCGTTCGCCTGCAGCACGATCTGGCCGAGGCTGCGTAAGAGCGCGCGCAAGGCGGGGCCTGCGGCTGTGTCGGCAGTGGCGCTGGAAGCGGCGGAAAATCGGGCGGACATGGTGAAATGCGGATACTGGCGAGTGCGGCCCCGGTGCGAGACGCACGGCCGGCCAGAGTGCGAGCATAGGCGATGCAGCCCGCTTCGCGCATGCGCGTAGGTTGATAGTCGCTATTTGCCGCCGCGTTACGATACGCACACGGCGGGTGCCGTGATCTTTGTGGAGGCGGACGATGCGGGAAGTGCGTTGGGCATCCGAAACGGGCGAGGGCATCGAGCATCTGGCGTTCGATGCGCATTGCGGCCCGAAATTTGGCGAAAAAGGCGACACGATCCGCGCGGAAAGCGTGGTCGTCGGCGAGCGCTACGGCAAATCTTATGGCCTGGCTTACGCCATCGAGTGCGACGCGCAGTGGCGCGTGCGTTGGGCGGCGTTTCGCGTGATGGGCGGCCGCTCGCTCGTGCTACAGGGCGACGGCAAGGGTCACTGGACCGACGGGGAAGGGCGCGCACTGGCAGCGCTCGACGGCTGCATCGATATCGACATCGCCGCGACACCGTACACGAACACACTGCCGATCCGGCGTTTAGGCCTCGCGCGCGGCGAGCGCCAGCCAATTCGCGTGGTGTACATCGCCGCGCCGGAGCTGGAGCCCAAACCGGTCGAGCAGGCCTACGTGTGCATCGAACGCGACCGCGAGTACCGCTACGAGGGCATCTTCCGCGATTTCACGGCGAACTTGCGCGTGGACGAAGATGGGCTCGTGATCGACTATCCGACGTTGTTTCGGCGATTGCCGCCCACGCAACGGTAAAACGGTTATGCGGCGCCCCCCGTGCTCTTCCCAAACAACAACTGCTCGATCAGCGTGTTGTCGATGGTCTCGTTGTTGAGCGTGCGCGCGAGCAGTTCGCCTGCGAGCAGTTGCGGCGAAAACACCATGTCGGGCTGCAAGAGGCGCAACCGCTGCAAGTTGCGGCTGTCGTTCACGAGCGCCACTGTGCGCACCTTCGGCGCGATCTCCTTGATCGCGAGAATCACGAACGCGTTCTCGGCGTCGTCGGAGCGCAGCGCGAGCGCGGCGAGCGCGGTTTCGGCGCCTGCGTTGTGGAGCGTGGCGGTGTCGCTCGCGTCGCCGACGATCAGGTCGGCCTCGGCCGGATAGTTGTGCGGCGTATTCGGCGCGACGATCACGGTTGCCGCGTAGCCGCGCTTAACGAGCCCCCCATACACGCTATGCGCGAGCGGCGAGGCGCCAACGATCAGATAGTGGTTCTTGCGGGTCACGTTGGAAATGCCTCCCTTGACGATGCGTTTCAAATGGCCGCCGATCACGGGCCCGATCACGGCGCTGATCGAAGTCGCGAACACGGTGATCCCGAGCACGATGATCGAGGCCGTGAAAAGCCGCGCGGTGTCCGAGTGCGGCACGATATCGCCGTAGCCGACCGTGGACATCGACACGATCGAGAAGTAGAACGCGGTGACGAGGTTGCGAATGGGCGGCGCAAAGTCGTCGCCGAGATACAGCGCGCCGAACACTGCGTAGACGACCAACGAGCCAATGCTCAGGAATGCGAACAAGGAGCCCGCAGCGACGCTCGCGCGATCGAAACGGCGCCAGTAGTAAATGAGCGCGCAGGCGAGTGCGAGCGAGAAGGCCGCTAGCGCGTGGCTGCGATAGTCGCCCCACAGGCAGATGCTGGCCGCGCCGGCGAGCAGCACGAGTGAGAGCACCCATGCCACGCGCGCGCGCAGCGCAATGCCGAACGACATCATCGTGAGGCCGGTGGCGACCAGCGCCTGGGGAAGCGCGAGCACGCCGAATGCGTTGATGAGCGTGATCCAGTCGTCGAACCAGTTGCCGCGCGCGTGTTCGAGCGCTCTCTGCGCGACCGGGCGCACGAGCAGCAGGCCGTCGAGCACCAGCAGCAAGGCCAGGTAGCCGTGCGGCACTAGCCCTCTGGCATAGCCGCGCAGGCGGCGCGCGTACGCGTTCATTGCTGCGCTTGTTGCGTCGACTGCGTCGGTTGTGTCGGTTGCTCCGGCTGCGTCTGCACGATGTGCAGCTCGCGGGTGCGCAGCGGCAGCGAGCAGTGCGCGTCGTTGAGCGCCTGGCGCACCTGGCGCGAAAGGTCCCAGCGCATGTCCCAGAACGTGTCGATGTTCGACCACACCCGGATGTTGAGCACGGCGGTGCTGTCGTCGAAGCGCGTCACCATCACTTGCGGCGCGGGCGAGGCCAGCACGCGCGGGTCGGCGGCGGCGAGCGTGCGCAATACGTCGATCGCGCGGTTCACGTCGTCGCGCACCGACACCTCCACTTCGAGGTCGAGCCGGCGCGTGGGATTGCGGCTGTAGTTGCGGATCGAATTGCTCCACAGCGCGCTGTTCGGCACGTATTCGCAGATGCCGTCCGGCTTCGTGAGGCGCGTGGTGAAGAGGTTCACTTCCTCGACGGTGCCCGCAACGGTGCCTGCGCCGCCGTCGATATAGTCGCCTACCTTGAACGGCCGCAGCAGCAACAGCATGATCCCCGCCGCGATGTTCTGCAGCGTGCCTTGCAGCGCGAGACCGATGGCGAGACCCGCCGCGCCGAGCACTGCGACGATGCTGGCGGTCTGGATGCCGATTTGCGAGAGCGCGCCGATCACGGCGACGAGGCGCACGCCCCACACGGCCGTGTCGCGCACGATGGGGCGCAGCGTCGGGTCGATGGCGCCGCCGCGTCGCGCGATCCAGTTGGCTACGCGCCGGGAGAACCACCAGCCGAACCAGATGATCGCGAAGGCCGCGCACAAGCGCAGCGCGAGCGCGGAGAGCGCGTCCCACAGGAAGCCCCAGTTGGCCGGGTGCAGGTGTTCGAGGAGGGGTTGCATGGCGAATCAGTCCTTGTCTTCGGAGCCTTGGAACTGGCTCCGTTGCGAAAGGACGTATTGTACGAGCCGCGTTTCGCTTGCGGCGCGTGTGCGGCGCGCCGGAGCGTTTTTTGCGCGTGCCGCGTCAGCCTTTGGGCGGCGTATCCGCGCCCGGCCCGAGCGTGCGCTGCATGAGCGCCGTGTCGCGCCACTGGCCGTGCTTGAAGCCTACGCCGCGCAGCGTGCCGGTCAGTTCGAACCCGAGGCGCTCGTGCAGTTTGAGCGAGCCGCCGCGCGGGTCGGCGACCACGGCGATCATTTGCCGCCACGGGCCTGCCTCGCAGCGTTCGATCAGCGCGTTAAGCAACGTGTGGCCGAGTCCGCGGCCGCGAAACGCTTCGTCGATATAGATCGAGTCTTCAACGGTGAAGCGGTACGCCGGGCGCGGCCGGTAGGGCGTGGCGTAGCAGTAGCCCGCCACGCGGCCGCCGATCTCGGCGACGAGCCAGGGCAGGCCGTGTTCGCGCACGGCGGCGTGGCGGCGCAGCAGTTCGTCGAGCGCAGGCGGGGTCTCCTCGAACGAGGCCGTGCCGTGCAGCACGTGGTGCGCATAGATCGCGGCGATGGCGGGAAAGTCGTCGGCGGTGGCGTCGCGCACGTGCGCGTCGGTGTGTGGGGTCATCGGTTGGAGCGGGGCGCGAAGGCACAGCGGAAGGAGGTTTGCATCCCTCACTATGCCTCGCGCGCGGGCGCTTTTGAAGCGCGCCAAAAATGCATGGCTTAGACGCGCTGCGTGCGGGTGCGATTCGCGACCGTGGATGCGCCCGTTGCGCGCCCGAAGCGCCGCGCCCCGGCCACGCACGCGATCACCACGGCAGTGACGGCGATCATCGCCGGCGGGACGGTTTCGTGCAGCAGTAGCGCCGCGAGCACGAAGCCGAAGAACGGCTGCAGCAACTGCAATTGCCCCACGCCCGCAATGCCGCCGAGCGCGAGCCCGCGGTACCAGAACACGAAGCCGATCAGCATGCTGAAGAGCGACACATAGGCGAACCCCCACCACGAAGCCGCGCCGACGGCGGCGAACGACGCGGGGCGCAGCCACCACGCGAGCGGCGCCATCACGGGCAGCGAGATCGCGAGCGCCCAGCAGATCACCTGCCAGCCGCCAAGGCGCCGCGAAAGCCGCGCGCCTTCCGCGTAGCCGAGCCCGCACACGACGATGGCGGCGAGCATGAGCGCGTCGCCGAGCGGCGAGGCGTCGATGCCGTGGCGCAGCGCGAACGCCACCACGGCGGCGCTGCCCGCCGCTGAAAAGACCCAGAAGGCCGGCTGCGGACGCTCGCCCGCGCGCAGCACGCCGAACACGGCGGTGGCGAGCGGCAGCAAGCCGACGAACACAATCGCGTGCGCCGAACTCACGTGCTGGAGCGCGAGCGCGGTGAGGAGCGGAAAGCCCACCACCACACCGAGCGCGACGATGACGAGCGGCCAGATTTCGTTGCGCGCCGGCCGCGCCGCGCGCAGCGACAGAAGCAGCAACACGCCGAGCACGCCCGCGATGGTCGCGCGCGCGCCCGTGAGGAACACGGGGTCGAGGCCGAGCACGGCGAGTCGCGTGGCGGGCAGCGAGCCGCTGAAGATGAGGACGCCTGCGAGGCCGCAGAGCCAGCCATCGGTGGTGGGATCGAGCGTTTTGCGCATGGGCAATGGCCAAGGGGAAAACATCGGTGATCGATCCAGCGATGATGCGCGCCGAGCCGCGCGGAGGTAAGCTACAGATCAGTACAATTTCTTCAAACTGTATTGAACACGGAGCAGTACAGATGAAAGACAGAGCGAGAACGGAAGGCTTGCCCATGACGCGCGTCGAGCAGGTGATGCAGGCGCTGCGCGAGCGTATTGCCGCGCGCTCGCTGGCCGCGGGCGCGCGCGTGCCGTCCATTCGCGCGATGAGCGAGCAGCTTGGCGTGTCGAATTCCACGGTGGTGGAGGCCTATGAGCGCCTCGTTGCCGAAGGCGTGCTGGTCGCACGGCGCGGGGCGGGTTTCTTCGTGGCCGGTCACGCGCCGCCGCTCGCGCTTGCCGCGCTCGGGCCGCAGCTCGACCGCGAGATCGATCCGCTCTGGCTCACGCGCCAGTCGCTGCAGACCGAGGCGGGTGCGCTGCGGCCCGGCTGCGGCTGGCTGCCCGCCTCGTGGCTGCCGGAGGACGCCGTGCGGCGCGCGCTGCGCGCCATCGCACGCGATCCGCGCGCGCCGCTCACCGATTACGCCTCGCCGCTCGGCCTGCCCGCGCTGCGCCAGCAACTCGCCTGGCGGCTCGGCCAGCATGGCGTGGAGGCCGCCCCGGAGCAGATCGTGCTGACCGACGGCGGCACCCAGGCGCTCGACCTCCTTTGCCGCTTTCTGCTCGAGCCTGGCGACACCGTGCTCGTGGACGACCCGTGCTACTTCAATTTCCAGGCGCTGCTGCGCGCGCACCGCGTGCGCGTGGTCGGCGTGCCGTACACGCCGACGGGTCCGGATCTCGCCGCGTTCGAGCGCGCGCTGGCCGAATCGCGCCCTCGCCTTTACGTGACGAACTCGGCGGTCCACAACCCCACCGGCGCGACGCTCGCGCCTGCCGTCGCGCATCGCCTGCTCAAGCTCGCGGAGGAACATGACCTCCTGATCGTCGAGGACGACATCTTCGCCGACTTCGAAATCGAACCCGCGCCGCGCCTAGCGGCTTTCGACGGCCTCGCGCGCGTGGTCACCATTGGCAGCTTCTCGAAGACGATGTCGGCGGCGGCGCGCTGCGGTTTCATCGCGGCGCGCACGGACTGGATCGAACCGCTCGTGGATCTCAAGCTCGCGGTCTCGTTCGGCAACGGGGAGATGGTGGCCGAACTCGTGCACCGCCTGCTCGTGGACGGCACGTATCGGCGGCATCTGGACGGCCTGCGCGCGAAGCTCGCCGACGCGATGGGCGACACGCTGCGCCGTCTTTCAGCGCTCGGCCTCACCGCGTGGACGCGGCCGCAGGCCGGACTATTCGTGTGGGCGCAATTGCCGGATGGGCTCGACGCCGCGCAGATCGCGCGCGAGGCGCTGGTGGAAGGCGTGGTGCTCGCGCCGGGCAACGTGTTCAGCGTGTCGCGCAGCGCGGGCGATTTTCTGCGTTTCAATGTTTCGCAGTGCAATCGTCCGAAGGTCTACGAAACGTTGCAGCGTGCGATGGAACGCGTGGCGCAGCCCGTTTGAGCAACGGCGTGCGCCACGCCCGGGTCACGGCTCGTGGCGCAAATACCCTTCCTTGGCCGGATCGCGCATGCGCCACGACACGATGAGCGCAACCGCGCAGATCGCCGTGACGTACCAGTAGAACGTGGTCTCGCTGCCAACGGACTTGAACCACAGCGCGACATATTCGGCCGAGCCGCCGAACAGCGCATTCGCCACCGCATACGAAAGGCCCACGCCCATGGCGCGCACTTCGGGCGGGAACATTTCGGCCTTGATGAGGCCGCTGATCGACGTATAGAAACTGACGATGGCGAGCGCGACGATGATGAGCACGAATGCGGCCACCGGGCTCGACACGTCCTTGAGCGCGTGCATGATCGGCACCGTGCCGAGCACCGAAAGCGAGCCGAAGAGGATCATCGACGTGCGGCGGCCGATCTTGTCGGAAAGCGCGCCGAACAGCGGCTGCATCAGCATGTAGACGAAGAGCGCGCAGGTCATCACGTTGCTGGCGGTCTTCGCGTGCATGCCGGCCGTGTTCACGAGGTACTTTTGCATGTAGGTCGTGAACGTATAGAAGATCAGCGAGCCGCCTGCCGTGAAGCCCACCACCGTGAAGAACGCGCCCTTGTGCTGCCACACGCCGCGAATCGTGCCCGCGTCGCGCTTGTGGCGCGATTCGCTCGTCGAGGTTTCGTCGAGCGACTTGCGCAGATAGAGCGAGATCAGCGCCGCGGCCGCGCCGACCACGAACGGAATGCGCCAGCCCCAGGCCTTCAGTTCTTCCGTGGAGAGCGTCTGCTGCAGGATCACGAGCACGAGCAGCGCGCAGAGCTGGCCGCCAATTAGCGTGACGTACTGGAACGACGCGAAGAAGCCGCGCCGGCCCTTGAGCGCGACCTCGCTCATGTAGGTCGCGCTCGTGCCGTACTCGCCGCCCACCGAAAGCCCCTGGAAGAGGCGCGCGAGCAGCAGCAGGAACGGGGCGAACGCGCCGATCTGCGCATAGGTGGGCAGCATGGCGATTACGAGCGAGCCGCCGCACATCATGAGCACCGAGATCATCATCGCATTGCGGCGGCCGTGGCGGTCGGCGATGCGGCCGAACAGCCAGCCGCCGATCGGACGCATGAGGAAGCCCGCGGCGAATACGCCGGCGGTGTTCAAAAGCTGCGTGGTGGTGTTGCCGCTCGGGAAGAACGCGGGCGCGAAATACAGCGCGCAGAACGAGTAAATGTAGAAGTCGAACCACTCGACGAGATTGCCCGACGAGGCGCCGACGATGGCGAGTACGCGTCGCCTCGTGTCCTGCGCGGATAGCGTGGTTGGGTCGTTCTGGACGTCCATGGGCGGGTCTTCTCCTGGTTGTGTGTTTTATGGCGAGCGGCCGTCATGCAGCCGTCGCGAGAGTTCGAACGCGCGCCGCCGGGTCCCGGCGCGCGGTGCCCGCGATTTTAGCTAACTGTAATTAAATGTGTGGAAAATGTAATGCTGATGCGAGCGGGCCCCATTAGACCGATGGGATGCTGGTTCGCGGGCAAAAAAATGCCAGCGGGAATCCGCTGGCTGGAGGGGAAAAAGCGGCGAAGCGCGCTCAATGCTGCTTGCGCAGCGGCACGTCGCGCAGCAGCAACGACAGCGCGAACGAGAACACCACCACGATCGCAGCCGAGAGGTAAACCGTGTGTAGCGCGCCTGCGAACGCATCGAGATACTGCGCGTGCAGCGTGGGCGGCAGATGGTGGATCACGTCGGGCGTGAGCGGCTGCGGCAGTTGTACGTCGGCCGTGAGCACCTTTTCGAGTCGCGCGTGCAGCCCGTGCGAAAACACGGCGCCGAACGCCGCCACGCCCACCGAGCCGCCAATCGAGCGGAACAGCGTTGCGCCCGACGTCGCCACGCCCATGTGGCGAAACTCCACGGCGTTTTGCACAGCAAGAATCAGCACCTGCATCACCATGCCCAGGCCGCAGCCGAGCAGCCCCATGTAGAGATACATGCGGTGAATGGGCGTGTCGAGCTGCAAGCGCGCGAGCAGGATCATTGCCGCGGCCACGAGCGCCGTGCCCGCAATGGGGAAGATGCGGTACTTGCCGATCTTGCTGATGATGCGCCCGGTGATGATCGACATCACGAGCACGCCGCCCATCATGGGCAGCATCTGCATGCCGGCCTGCGAGGGCGTGGAGCCCTTCACGACCTGCAGATACAGCGGCAGGAACGTGACCGAGCCGAACAGCGACACGCCCACGATGAAGCCGATCAGGCTCGCGAGCACGAAGGTGCGCTGGCGAAACAGTTCGAGTGGCATGATGGGCTCGGCCGCATGCTTTTCCTCGTGAATGAAGCCCGCCACGGCCACCAGGCCGAGCAGCAGCGTGAGCCAGAGCGTGGGCGACGTCCACGGCAGCAGCGAGCCGCCCTCGCTCGTGAAGAGAATCAGGCAGGTGAGGGCGGCGGCGAGCCATGCCGCGCCCATGTAGTCGATCACGTGCTTCACGTGCGCGGCGCGCGGCTTGAACACGGCGCCGATCACCACGAGCGCGATCGCGCCGAGCGGCAGGTTGATGTAGAAGATCCAGCGCCACGACAGATGCTCGACGAGAAAGCCGCCGAGCAGCGGCCCGATCACGGTGGCGATGCCGAACACGCCGCCGAACATGCCCTGATACTTGCCGCGCTGCGCGGGCGGGATGACATCGCCGATGGCGGCCATCGTCACGACCATGAGGCCGCCGCCGCCAATGCCCTGAAGCGCGCGCAGCACGATGAGCTGCTCCATGTTCTGCGCCACGCCGCACAGCGCCGAGCCGATCAGGAAGATCACGATGGCGGCCTGCAGCACGATCTTGCGGCCGAACAGGTCGCCGAACTTGCCATACAGCGGCACGACGATCGTCGAAGTGAGCAGGTAGGCCGTGACGACCCACGAGAGCCGGTCGAGCCCGCCCAGCTCGCCGACGATGGTGGGCAGCGCCGTCGAGACGATGGTCTGGTCGAGCGCCGCGAGCAGCATGACGAGCAGGAGCGCCGGAAACAGCAGCCGGATGGGCGGATGGCCGCCCCGCGGATGGCCGCCGGCATCGGCAGCAGCCGGGCCCGACGCCGTCGCCGCGGCTTTTGCGCTGGCGCTGGCTCCCGCCGTGGCGGGCGCAGGGTGTTTCGTGCTGGGTTCCATCGTCGTGTCCATCTATCTTGAATTTAATTAATTCGGAGGTTAATATTAGGACAATTATTCCAGTTGGTCAAAATTCAATTCGTTACCGAGTTGCTAACCGATAGAACGCCTATGAAAGCGCCAGAACACACCCTCGACAGCGCAGGCGGCGCGCCAGGCCGGCCCGCCGCGCGCCGCCCCGGCCGGCCGAGCGGCGGCGTGGGCGGGGCGGAGCAGCGCGCGCGTTTGATCGACGCCGCGCTCGTCCTGTTCGCGCGCCAGGGCATTCTCGACACGTCGCTTGCCGCCATTGCCCGCGAGGCCGGCGTCACGCCCGCGATGGTTCACTACTACTTCAAGACGCGCGACCAACTGATCGACGTGCTGATCGACGAGCGTTTCGTGCCGCTGCGCGAAGCGCTCGGCGACATCTTCGCGGAGCATCCCGACGATCCTGTGAAGGCGCTCACCGCGCTGGCGCAGCGCTTCGTGGCGGTGGGGCAGCGCAATCCGTGGTTTCCGCCGCTGTGGGTGCGCGACGTCATCAGCGAGGGCGGCGTGCTGCGCCAGCGCATGCTCGAGCGCCTGGGCCGTGAGAACCAGGAAAAGGCCCACACGGCGATTGCGCGCTGGCAGCGCGAGGGCCGGCTCAACGCGGCGCTGGAGCCTTCGCTGCTGTTCCAGTCGCTGATGGGCCTCACGCTGCTGCCGCTCGCCACCAGCCAGATATGGCGCGGCGACGCGGCGCAGCCCCATGTTGGCGTCGAGACGATCGCGCGCCATGCGGTCGCGCTCATCACGCAAGGCGTGGGACCGGCCCGCGTAGACAGCCCCGCCGATACGCGCGTTGATACGGGCATTGATACGGATTAATCGCCGCCGCGCGCCGTGGTACGCTCCGTGACCTTTGCGGCACGGCTCGTGCGCTGTGCCGCGCGAATGTTTCCCGGTCGAGGTCCGGTCTGCCTTCTTCTTCCGTTTCTTCCCGCGCTTCTTCCAGGCAAGCGCCCGCCATCGTCTGGTTTCGCGATGATCTCCGGCTTGCCGATCAGCCAGCGCTCGCGCAGGCCGCGGCGAGCGGCCTGCCGCTGATCTGCGTCTGGATCCACGATCCGCGCGCCTCGGGCGAACGCCCGGAGGGCGGCGCGGCGCGCTGGTGGCGTCATGAGTCGCTGCGGGCGCTCGATGCCGCGCTAACGGCGCGCGGCGGCCACCTGCTTCTCCTGCAAGGCGACGAAGTGGCAACGCTGGACGCCCTCGTCACGGAAACCGGCGCGCAAGCCGTGTACTGGAATCGCCGTTACGGCGCGGCGCAACGCGAGGTCGATCGCGCGCTCAAAACGTCGCTGCGCGAGCGCGGTGTGGAGGTCGAGAGCTTCAACGGGCAGCTCCTCAACGAGCCGTGGACGGTGCTCAATCAGTCCGGCGAGCCGTTTCGGGTGTTCAGCGCCTACTGGCGCGCTTGCCTGCGTATGGGGGACCCGCCACCGCCGCAAGGCGAGCCCGAACGGATGATTTTTCAATCGTTGCCAGCACGTCTTACCCAGCGCGCATCGAAACTCGATGCGCTCGGTCTCGCGCCACGCTCGCCCGACTGGTCGGGCGGCTTGCGCGCGGCCTGGCCAGCGGGCGAGGAAGCCGCGCTGGAGCGCCTGCGAGCGTTCCTTGCCACGGACCTCGACGCTTACGCTGGCGAGCGCGACGAGCCCGGCGACGCCGCCACGAGCCGTCTTTCCCCGTATCTCGCCGTCGGCGCCGTTTCGCCGCGTCAGGTCTGGGCGGCGCTCAAGGCGGCGCAGCACGCGCACGGCCGCGGCTCGGCGCGGCGCGCCACGAGCGCGGAGAAGTTCGCAAGCGAATTGGGCTGGCGGGAGTTCTGCCACTACCAGCGCTTTCACTACGCCGATCTGGCGACGCGCAACCTGCGTCCCGCGTTCGACGCCATGCCGTGGCGTAAGGACGCCGCTGGCCTGAAAGCGTGGCAACGCGGGCTGACCGGCTATCCGCTCGTCGACGCCGGCATGCGCGAGCTTTGGCACACGGGGTGGATGCACAACCGCGTGCGCATGGTCGTGGCGTCGTTCCTGACCAAGCACCTGTTGATCGACTGGCGCGCGGGCGAGTCCTGGTTCTGGGACACGCTCGTGGACGCCGACCCGGCCAGCAACCCGGCCAACTGGCAGTGGGTGGCGGGCTCGGGCGTGGACGCCGCGCCGTATTTCCGCATTTTCAATCCGGTGCTCCAGGGCCAGAAGTTCGACCCGCGCGGCGCCTACGTGCGGCAGTGGGTGCCGGAGTTGGCGGGCCTGCCCGATGCGCTCGTGCACCAGCCGTGGAAGGCCGGCGCGCAGCAGCTGGAAGCGGCGGGCGTGCGCCTTGGCAAGGATTACCCGGAACCTGTTGTCGAGCACGAACTGGCGCGCCAGCGTGCACTCGAAGCCTATGCGCAAACCGGCAAAGCCAAGGGCTTCGCCGCTTCGCGAGAGGGCCGGGAGCAGGGCCAAAAGCAGGGCGGCAAAGCGTGAGCACGGCCGTCATCGGGCTGTCTTGTGTTGCGGCTATCGTGCGCGGCGCGGATGGACGCACGCTCAGCACGCCGGAACCAGACGGCATTAAGATTGCTCTATCAGGACGGCCCGCGGTGCCGTGCGCCCAGCATCACGCCGGGCTCGCAGCCTCGCGGCAATCGGCCTGACAGACAGAAAGGCATGTAAGCAAACACAATGAACGCAGTACACAAGCTCGACCGGACGACCATCGTCCTCGTCGAAGACGACCCGCACAGCCGGGCGTCACTGACTTCGCTGCTGGAGGCGGAGGGCGCGCACGTCGTGGCGGTCGAAGACGCAGAAACGGGCGTCGAAGCAGCCCTGAGCCTGCACCCCGACGCCGTGGTCTGCGATCTCGACCTGCCGGCCATGGACGGCTTCTACCTGATCCAGCGTCTGCGCGACTATGAAATTCGCGGCGATCACGCACCGACCGTCGCGGTCGCGCTCACGGGCCATACCGACGAAAGCTGGCGTTTGCGCAGTATCGGCGAAGGTTTCCAGCACTTCATGACCAAGCCGGCCCGGCCGGAGGAACTCGTGACGCTCTTGAGCGACGCAATCGACGCGCGCCAGTCGCTCTGAGGCGGCGCGCGTAGCGAGGCGGGAAACGTGCGGGTTGAGGGACTGAGGCGCCGCGACAGGCGTATTGCTCGCGATTGTCCGCGATCGTCCACGATTGCCCGCGCGCAACGGCGGGCAATAACGGTTAGCTAACGGACGAGGACTGCGCCGCTTCGGGCGCGGCAGCGGCGCCTGGCTGCGCGGGCTTGCCAGCCTGATTCGGCTGATTTGCCTGACTCTCCTGGCATTGCGCGCAGAGTCCCTTTAGCTCGATCCCGTCGCCGGCGAGCCGGTAACCCGCGGCCTCGATCTGCGCAACGAGCGCCTGGCGCAGCTTCGGTTCGTGCAGCTCGGTGACGTTGCCGCACTGCTGGCACACCACGAGAATGCCGTGCTGGCACTGCGTGAGGTCGTGGCAAACGGCGAACGCGTTGATCGACTCGATGCGGTGAATCAGTCCAGCCGAAAGCAGGAAATCGAGCGCCCGGTAGACCGTGGGCGGCGCCGAACCCGGATGGATCTGGCGCATTTCGTCGAGCAGCGAATACGCCTTGGTGGCGCGTCCCGAGGCAAGCAGCAGTTCCAGCACCTTGCGGCGGATCGGCGTGAGCTTTTCGCCGCGCTCGCGGCAATAGGCCTCGGCCATCGCGAGCGCGGACTCAAGCGTTGCGCCTTGGGCGCCGTGCGAGTGGCCGTGATCGTGGTCGTGCGTCTCGCCGTGCGTGTGACTGTGCAAGGCGGAGGCGTCCGGGGACGGTTTTGCTGTCTTCATGCTTGCGATTATACGGGGCGCGCCGCCGGGCCGCCCGCGCCGTCCTGGAGTGGCCGCTCAGGTGAGCGGCAGATCGATGTACTTGCGGAAGCCCTGGCGCTGCGCAATGCGCTGATACCAGCGTTCGAGGTTCGGCAGCGGCTCGCGCTCCACACCTTCGAGCCCGAACCAGCGCCGTGCGTACGCGCCGAGCACGATGTCCGCGAGCGAGAAGCGCTCGTTTTCGAGGAAGAAGCGGCCTTGCAGGTGGTGGTCGAGCAGCCTCCACAGCGGCGTCAGCTGATCGAGATCGGCGGCGATCTTTGCGGTGTCGCGCTTCTCCGGCGGCGTGCGCACGAGCGCGAGAAACACCGGGCGCTCGGCGGGCGCGAGCGTGCTCATCGACCAGTCGAGCCAGCGCTCGATCGAGGCGCGCACCTTCGGGTCGGTCGGGTAGAGCAGGCTCGAGGGACCGTACTCCATCGCCAGATAGCGCAGGATCGCGTTCGACTCCCACAGCACGAAATTGCCGTCCGAGATCGTCGGGATCTTGCCGTTCGGATTCATGGCGAGATAGGAAGGCTCGTTGAGATGCCCGAACGGGCCGCCCGCGTCGATGCGCTGGAACGGCAGGACGAGTTCATCGCAACACCACAGGACTTTCTGGACATTCACCGAATTGGCGCGTCCCCAGATCGTGATCATCTGGCGCGTACTCCTTGCAAGGGGAAAAGGGGTCAAGCCTGGCGCAGGCCGCCACGATACACGATTCTCGCGCGGTTTTTTGCGCCGCCATGCATTTCGTAGAATAGGCGCTGCGCAGCGCCTCGCGTTCCCCCGCCGCGCCCGATTCGTGCGGCACCGCTCCCTCGATTTCCCGCGCGGTCGCGCCGCCGCGCACCCAACGTACGCCCGAGACCCGCTTATGGCCCGCATTGTCCCCGACGACTGGCAGCATCTCGAAGCCACCGGCGCCGCCGCGCGCGAGCGCGAAACGCTCGCCGCGCTCGCACGCGGTTTGCCCAACGGCTACACCGTCTATCACGGCGTGCACTGGACGCGTCTTTCCGAAGGCTTTTCGGTCTTCGGCGAGGCCGATTTCGTGATCGTGAGTCCGGCCGGCCGCGTGATGATCGTCGAGCAGAAAACGGGCTTTCTGCGCGAAACGCCGGGCGGGCTCGTCAAGGCCTACATGCAGACCGAGCGCAACGTGGCGATCGCGCTGGCGCGCACCGTCGAAGGGCTGCACCGGCGCTTCACCGCAACGTTCGGCGCCGGCACCTACGTGCTCGAAGAGCTGTTCTACTGCCCTGACCACGTGGTGCGCGAGCCGGCGATCGCGGGGGTGAATCCCGCGCGCATCGTCGACGCCACGCGCAAGACGCAGCTCGCCGCCATCGTGCTGGAAGCCATGCCCGCCGACGAGCCGCGCCTGCCGTGCGCCGCGAAAATCCATCACTTTCTCGCCGACGAACTGTCGCTCACGCCCGACACCAGCGCACTGGTCGGCGCGGCGGACACGCTCGTCACGCGGCTCGCGGGCGGCCTCGCCACGTGGGCGCGCCGGCTCGAGTTCGCGCCGTTCCGGCTGCGTGTAATCGGCACAGCGGGCTCGGGCAAGACGCAACTGGCCGTGCAGGTCATGAAGGACGCCGTGGCGCGCGGTGCGCGCACGCTGTACGTGTGCTTCAACCGGCCGCTCGCGGATCACATCGCGCAACTCGCGCCGCCCGAAGCGAAGGTGGCGACCTATCACCAGCTGTGCGACTGGGTCGCGCGCGACGGCGGCCACGTGCCCGATTTCGACAGCCCCGGCGCATTCGACGAGCTCGTGCGGCGCTTCGGCGAGATGCCGGTTGCCGGGCGCTGGCAGTTCGACGTGCTGATCGTCGACGAGGGGCAGGATTTTCAGCAACCGTGGGTCGGTGCGCTCGAGCGTCTGTTGCGGCCAGACGCTGCGTGGTGGTGGCTCGAAGATCCGCTGCAGAACCTGTACGTGCGCGAGCCGCTCGCGCTGGCGGGCTGGACCGTCCTGCGCGAGAACACGAACTACCGCAGCCCGCGCGACATCCTCGCGTTCCTGCGCGACGTGGCCGGACCGACTGTGCCCGCCATCGCGCAGCTTGCCGCGGGCAGTCCGTTCGATGGCTCCGATGTGACAGTGGCGAGCTGGGACGAGCGCGAAGCCGAACCTGGCGCCGAGCCTGGCGTGGTTCTGGCGACCAAACGCGCGATCACGCAGGCGCTCTCGCTCGGCTTTCGCAAGCAGGACATCGTTGTGCTGTCTTATCGCGGGCGCGAGCATTCGCTTTTCACGGCGCTCGACCAGCTCGGCCCGCACCGGCTGCGCAGCTTCACGGGCCAGTACGACCTGTTCGGCAATCCGCAGTACCGCGAAGGCGACGTGCTGCTCGATTCGATCTACCGCTTCAAGGGGCAGTCCGCACCGTGCGTGATCCTGACCGAGGTGGATTTCGAGGCATTCGACGAGCGCGCCGCGCGCAAGCTCTTCGTTGGCGCGACGCGCGCGGCCATGAAGCTCATCGTGGTGGCGTCGCCGCGCGCCGCGCGCTTCATCGAGGGGCAGCGCGGCGGCGCGTAACGGCGTTCTCGCTCAGCTCCAGGCCGAGGCGCCGATCAGCGTGCCCGTGCGCGCGTGGGCGTTCCACCAGATCACGCGCAACAGCGGCGCACTCTGGGCGATCAGGATGGCCTGGACCGGATCGCTCTCGATGAAGTGCGTGACGCCGCTGCGAATGGCCGCGGCGGCCTTGTGCGCCGCCACGGCTGCGGCCGTGTCGTCGTGCTCGTCCGGCCGGCGCATGATCAGTTCGAGGTGCCCGAAGCCGTGACGCTCGAGCCAGGCGAGTGTGCGCTCGCGGTCGATCTCGGGACGCCCCGTGATGATCGCGCGCGCGCGCTTCAGGTCGATGCCGGGCAGGCGCTCGAACGGCACCAGTTCATCGCGCTCGGCGAGCGCGGCGACGAGGTCTTCGTCGTAGCGCGCAACCGGAATGTCGGGGAGCAGGACGCCGTCGAGATCGATCGCGTAGACGGCGTACTCGTGGTCGTCGGCCATGCGCGTGCCCTCGCCGTCGCCGTCGCGAATCCAGTCGGCGCGGTAGCGGTCGGTGTAGGCCTGGCGCTCCCACGGGAAGAGCGCGAAATAGCCGCTTGCATCGATCGAATAATCGGGGCGCAAGCGGCTGAGGTCGTCATAGGCGCCGGTGAGCGTGCGCACGACGAGCCCGTGCTCGCTCAGAAACGCGATGCAGTCCACGAGCGTATGGCCGCGCCCCGCGATGTCCTCGCACAGCAGCACTTTCGCGCCCGGCTCGGGCAGCGGCAACGTGGAGTCCCAGCGCACTTCGCGCGTGGCGCGGTCATAGCGCAGGAACGCGACACCCGCGCCCGTTGCGTGCGAAACCATCAGCGCGAGCGGCGCGCCGCCGCGCAAAATGCCGACCACGAGGTCGAATTCCTCAGCGATCAGCGCCGGTTGCAGCGACTCGACCCAGTGATCGAGCTGTTCGTAGGTGAGCGGAACGACAGGTTTATCCATGGGTTGAAATGAGTGACGAAGCGCGTGCCAGGCAAATGTGCGGCAAATGCACAACGCGCGTTTCCGATAGCGGCGTGCGAGAAAAAGACGGCTATTGTCAGCGCAATGTTTGACGATATTATGCCTATGCTCACCAGCGCCTGCTGGCCTGGCGGGTGGAGGAAGCGGGAAGCCGCGGGAAATGGCGGGACCAGCAGCAGAAAAACGCGGCGCAGCGCCGCGCAAAGACACACGACAACGACGCGAATCATCGCGCGAAAGGGCTCGGGCAAGATGTGGCATGGGATGGGATGGCCAGGCTGGCGGCGCTGGGCCGCCGTGGCGGGGTTCGCGCTCGCGGGCGCTCTGTTGCCGTTCGTGCAGTTTGCACATGCGGCGCAGGCGGCGGGTTCTGCGGGTTCTGCGGGTTCGCTCTCGCTCGACGTGGACGGCGAGGTGCGCGTGACCAACAACGCGGCCCACACGGCGTATCACTTTACTGAGGCGCAGCTGCTTGCGCTGCCCGCGCATTCGATCACGACGGCCACGACCTGGACTCCGCGCTCGACCTTCACGGGCCCGCTGCTCTCGGACGTGCTCAAAACGGTGGGCGCCTACGGCAGCCAGATCGAGATCCACACGCTCGACGACTACACCTGCGTGGTGCCCGTGGCCGACGCCGCGCGCTATGGCGTGGTGGTGGCCTACGAGATGAACGGCCAGCGCCTGACGGTGAGCAATTTCGGCCCGTTGTTCCTGATTTATCCACGCGACCAGCATCCGCTCGAGCTGGATGGCGCGGCCGGCGACGCGAAGTTCGCGTGGCAGATCAAGTCAATGACGATCAAGCGGTGACTGGCGGCTGATGCGACGACCCTTGCGACGCCTGCTGCAGGCGATCATCTGGATGGCGGCGCTGGCGCCGCCCGTGGTGGCGGTCGGCTATCTGCTTTATGCGAATCTGCTCAACCCGCAGGTCGTGCAGCGCATCACGGGCAATTACGACGGCCTGTACTGGGACGCCGCGCAGCTGCAGATTGCCTACGCGCGCTTCGAGAGCCAGTTGCTGATGTTCGCGGACGGCATCGACCGCGATCTCGACAAGGTGCGGCTGCGCTATGAAGTGCTGCAGTCGAAGCTCAACGTGATGAAGGGCTCGACGCTGTCGCTCGACTCCACGCCGGGTTTGAAGCGGCGCCAGGACGCCGATCTCGCCATTCTGGCCGCGACCATTTCCCCGTTCGAAGCCGAAATCGCGACGCTCTCGGACAACCCCGAACGCGCGGTGCCGATGCTCAAGGCGCTCGACCTGCACTGGACCCAGGTGACCGACCTGGCGCTGAACCGGCGTTTCGCCGACGTGACCGAGCGCGAGGCGATCCGGCACGATTTCATCGCCAAGCGGCGCGAACTGTTTGCGTCGGGGCTCGTGCTGCTCGTGCTTTCGGCGGCGGCGGGCGTGCTGCTCGTGATGAACGGCTACCGGCGCACCCGGCTCCTCGACCAGCAGCGCGCGGCGCTCGAAGCCGAGCACCAGGCGAGCCGCGCCGCGCGCGAGGCGAGCATGGCGAAGGACGCCTTCCTTGGCATGATCAGCCACGAACTGCGCACGCCGCTGCACGCAATCGTCTCGTCGATCGAACTGCTCGGCTTCAACTCGCATTCGGAAGCGGACCGCAAGGTGATCCATCGCCTCGAAACCGCCGCACGCCAGCTCGAAGCGCAGATGAAGGATCTCACCGACTACGCGCGCCTTGGCGCGGGCAAGCTCGAATTGCGTCAGGAAGAGTTCGAGCCGCGCGAACTGCTGCAGTCGATTGTCGACGAAAACGAGCAGGCCGCGCGCTCGCGCGGGCTCGCGTTCGAGCATGCGTGGGTGGGACCGCAGCGGCGCGTGGTGGCCGACCCGCACCGCATCCGCCAGATCGCCGGCAACCTCGTGACGAACGCGATCCGCTACACGGAGCGCGGCAAGGTGCGGCTCGAATTCTGGCTGCAGGCGCCCGCGCGGGCCGCGCGGCCCTTGAATGGCGAGGAAGGAGCCGTGCGGCCGGCTGGCGGCGACACGCTCGTGATCGTCGTTGGCGACACGGGGCCGGGCGTGGCGGCAGACCAGATACCGCTCATCTTCAAGGAGTTCACGCAGCTCGACACGTCGCGCTCGCGGCGCTACGAGGGCGCGGGCATGGGGCTCGCGATCGTGCGGGGCCTCGTCGAGCTGTTCGGCGGCACGATCGAGACGCAAAGCCGCGTGGGTAAAGGCACGACCTTCACCGTGCGTATTCCCGTCACGCCGGTCGAGCCGCCGGCGCCCGCGGCCGTGGCCGAAGCGGCGCTGCCTGTGCGGGCGCTGCCGCAGGTGCTCGTCGTGGACGACAACCCGCTCGTGCGCGATTCGCTGTGCGAGATGGTGGCGCATATGGGCTACCGCGCGCTCGCGGCCGGCGATGCCGACAGCGCGCTTGAGCTGCTCGCCCACGAGGCGTGCGATGTCGTGCTGCTCGATCTGCATATGCCGGGGCGCGACGGGTACGATTTCGTCGCGGGGCTTCTAACCGCGCAGGATGTGCTCGGGCAGCCGCGCGTGATCGCGGTGAGCGCCGATGTGGCGGGGCTCGCGGCGATTGGGGATCATGCTGGCGCCTCGGGCGGCGAGGGCGCGCCGTTTTTCGACCGGCTCACGAAGCCGGTGCATTACGAGGTGCTGCGTGCGGCGTTGCAGCGGGCGCTGAGTGTGCCGCGGGCCGCGGCTTGAATTGTGCCTCTTGCTGCTTTGGGCTTTCCTTGTGGTCGTGT